>CAZMHM010000025.1:656-1621 GCA_964566135.1 uncultured Candidatus Saccharibacteria bacterium | reverse complement strand
GTCAACGCTATATGTGGTGTTATTTACCTACTTTTACAAGGGTTACATCGAACACGAGGTCTGCGTTTGGTGGGATTGAGCTACCCGCACCCGAGCTGCCATAGGCAAGCGCAGATGGAATAAGTAGACGTCGTACGCCGCCTTCTTTCATGCCCGGTAGCCCTTGCGTCCAACCCTGGATAACTTGGTCGAGACCAAAGGTTGCAGTCTGGCCGCTGTCGAGCGAGCTTTCAAAAATAGTGCCATCTTTAGCGAGTGCACCTGTGTAATGTACGGTTACCGTATCACCCGCCTTTACAACAGTACCGGTGCCCACCGTCAAATCCTCTGTTTTTAGTTCTGGGATACTTGCGACCGGTGTAAAGTTGGCTAGTTTTGTTCCTTTTAACATATTTTCTCCTGATTTAGGCTTAGTTTGTTCGGTGAGCTGTTTCTGTAAATCAGCCTGAATTTTGGCATTTTTACTATCTTGTTGCGCTTGCAATACATAAAAGACGCCAATACCAATGGTAGAAACGACAAATACAAAAGCAATGATCAATATCCCTATGCGTTGCAATTTTGAAGACACGTTAAACTTTTCCTCCACTACTTTAATCTAATACAGTATAGCGCACTCAGGCGTACGAGCGCACTATTGAACGTTGCTTCTACGGCCGTTTTTCACCAATAGCACGATACTTCCCAGCATGTATATAAGCGGCAAGAAGTTCGTAGCCGAGTTCTTAGCGACGACGGCTATTACTATTGTTAAGATAAGGCCGCCCAGCCAGATGAGACCATATTTACGGCCTACTTTTATGCGCAAGTATTCTGCTCCAAGGTAGTAATACGGAAATACCACCACAACAAGTAGCGTGCTCGAAAGTAGTCCCGCCATGAGTGTAATGGCAAGACCTTGCCAGAACGGATTAGTGATTGCAAGCGGTATAAGCGAAACGATCGCGGTGACACTGGTTGCAAGC
>CAZMHM010000025.1:0-646 GCA_964566135.1 uncultured Candidatus Saccharibacteria bacterium | reverse complement strand
CGTTGCTCTAACGCAAGTGCAATAGCTTCAACAGGTTGCTCACCGGCTCGTCGAGCTTGATTTGCATAATCTGTGAGCAGAATGGTGTTCTTAATGCTCAATCCAATCAGAGCGAAGAAGCCGAGCATACTAAAGAAGCTAAAGGCATTGTCGCTTAAATAAAGCCCCAGCGTAATCCCGAATAAGCTAAACGGAATGGCCATAAAAATTAAGAGCGGCTGTAAGAGCGACCGGAATTCAATTAGCAGTAAGAAGTAAATTGCGACGAGCACCAATGGGAAAGCAATCAATAAAACTTTGAACGAATCCTGGTTTTGACTTTCAAATCCAAAATCATAGACGACGTTCGAACTTTCAAGGCCAAACGATTTCAACTTTTCGTCAGTGTACTGCTTTTGTACCGAAGCTTTAGCGAGGGTCACCAGCTGGGTGGTGTCGCTATCTTTAAATGTACCAGTTACTGATACATAGGCTTTACCGTTGTGGCGATAATAAGCATCGGGCGATGAAACCTCTACGGCCTTAAAATCTGCAGTTGTGCCGTCTGCCCTTGTAAGGGTAAGCGTACTCAGATATTTCTGCATATCAGAGGCTAGCGCATTACCCGCCGTTTTGTCTTCTGTCTCTATGCGAACCGTAAAGGCGC
>CAZMHM010000024.1:0-2041 GCA_964566135.1 uncultured Candidatus Saccharibacteria bacterium | reverse complement strand
GGTGCCGCGACGACCTCGACGGGGGTGTCGTAGAGGGCGAGGATGTCGGCGGAGGAGAGGGTGACGGTCTTGGAATAGAGCGCGTTGCCGAACGCCGATACCGCGGTGTCCGCGAAGTAGTTGAGCAGCACGTCCGGGAACGCCGTCCACGTGGACTCACCGGCGATGATGGAATAGAGCATCGCGCCGGGGATGGGCGTCGTCCCCGCGCCGATGCCCACCTTCGTCGCCAGCGCCTCGATGGCGCGGTTGGCGTCGTTGTGGTTCTGGGCATGGAGAACGCGCGCGCTCTCCGCTGCGACGGTCTGCAGGGTCGGGAGGTCGTCAGGGTACGCCACGGGTCAGGGCTCCTCGTGCGTGGTGGTCTGACCGACGATGCGGTTCTGCGCATCGCGCAGCACCTTGAGGGTCACCACGTGATCGCCGGTCTTCTCGATGACGTGGGTGATGTCGCCGGTCTGCGGATCGCGCACGGCGGTCCGGGTGGTTGCGCGCGGTTCGGTGGCAGACTTGACGGTGTCAGCCAGGTCCACGCGAGCGCGGCGCACGTCCTCGCGGACGGCCGCCGAGGCGGACGAGACGGCGGTGGCCAGTGCAGTGGCGCCGTCCTTGACCGCACCGTGGAGCGTGCCACCCATCTCGGTGACCGCATCGACCACGCGCCCGGTCATCTGCTCGACCACGTCGTCCGCGACGGCCACGCTGTCCACGGTCACGGGCACCGTGACGTGGATGTCAGCCGGGTCGGCCTTCTCCTGGTGGAGATGGATGACCGTGGACTCCTTGGGCGACGTCGGGACGTCCATCGTGTTGTTCGGGGTGTTGACGCGCTCGTCGCCCCACGGAAGCGGGTTCTGGTTGTCCTGCGCCCGCCACTCGTTGGGCACCATCGCCCCGGCGTTGATCTTCAGGACGTTGGCCTGCGCCCGCTCCAGCGTCTTGCCGCGGAGCTGCGCGTCCACGTTGTGCTCGCAGAAGAGGACGCCGGGGGCCTGCACCACGTCCTTGTCCAGCTGCTGCTCCCAGCGGACATACCACGCGCCCAGCGTCGAGACGACGTGGTCGATGTTCTGCTCCTCGATGTTCGAGAAGGTCGCGCGGCTCAGGTCGCCGATCTTGTGCGGCGCGATGTCCAGCCAGCGCGCCACCTCCGTGACGTGCCATTGCTGGCTTTCGAGGAACTGGATGTCCTCGGGCGGGAAGCCGATGGTGGAGACTTCGATGCCCTCCTCGAGCACCGCCGTCCGGCCCGCGTTCGAGAAGCCGCCGTGCGCCGCGTCCCACGAATCGGCGATGTTCGTCCGGGCCGCCGCGCTGAGCTGGCCGGGGTGGCTGAGGATGACGCCGGGGCGGGCATCGCTCTGGAGGACGCGGCCGCCGTACTCGCGCAGGGCGATCGTGTTGCCCAGCGTCTCGCGTGCCAGCCGCAGGACGGCGTACCCCTGGAGCCCGTCGAAGCCAAGGCCGGGAAGGTGAAACACCCGGTCGGATGTCATGCGGATGGCCTTGCCCATCGCGGTCGGGCGGTAGTAGTAGACGCGCCGGCCGTCCTCCCACACGACCTCCATCCGGTCCGGACGGAGCGGCCACATCGCCACGGTGCGCCCGGAGCCGTTCAGCTCCTTCTCGGCGTAGCCGTTGCCCCATGCCAGCGCGTGCGCCTGGAGCGTCTCCCGGAACACCATCGAGGTCATCTCTGGGTTCGGGGCGTCGTGCAGCATCCGGTAGAGCGGCAGGTCGATCGCCTTGTCCGCGTTCCGCCCGTTGATGCGGTACACGTGCAGCGGTGCCTTCGCCACGTCCTGGCTGATCTTGCGCACGCCCGCGAACCACGCGGAGACGCTGTTGGCCCGCTCCTCGGTGATGGAGACGCCGGACGCCGAGGTGCCGACGTGGCCCGGAGGCGGACTCCAGCCGGGGGCCGGATAGCCGACACGGTCGGCCTTCAATCGCTCGACGGCTGCTCGGCTGAGACGCGCGTCCCAACCCCGGAGCGTGTTCGTGATACCCACGTTACCTCCGGGGGTCAGCGGCCGAGGAC
>CAZMHM010000023.1:0-2186 GCA_964566135.1 uncultured Candidatus Saccharibacteria bacterium | reverse complement strand
GCGAACGTGTCCATCTGAGACGGACCGCCGTGCATGAACAAGAAGATGACGCGCTTCGCCTTGGCCGGAAAGTGGGGCGGCAAGGGGGCGAGCGGGTTCTTGGGATCCGGCTTGGCCGCGCGAGCCTCCTCGGCCAGCAAGCCGGCCACACGATCGTGCCGGGCTGCGATGGCCGCGACATCAACCAGGGGGAAGAGGATCCAGCGGCGCAGTGCACGTGACCCCATGGGGGTGATGCACCGGTCGATGGCGCTGAGCAAGGTGCGGGCCCCTTCATTCACCGGGTTCACCAGTTCCAGGTTGCGCACGGTGAATCGGTCCAAGCCCACGTAGGCCTGTGGACGGATCCAACCGATCCGGTCCACGTGGGCCAACCGGTCGTGTCGGGTTTCGCCCAAGTAGTGCAGGATGGCCCCGGCCGCGCATTGGCCCAGACGCAGGTCTTCGATGCCGAACCCCTTGAGGGTGCTGGTACCGAACTGGCGCAATAACCCTTCGCGCGCGAAATCCTCGGTGAACGCCCATTCGTCCAATGCGAAGGTGTTGTACCCCCCACAGGCCTCAAGCATCGCACGGTCCTTGGTGCCCTTGGGGTGCAGCAGCTCGCTCGGAGCGTGGCGGTCGATCAGGCGGGCGGTTTCCTCGGCATCTTCCTCGGCCACGAGGAATTCGCCCGTGGTGACATCCAGGAGAGCCAGGCCATACCGCCCGTTCTGCCCACAGATGGCGGCCAGCCAGTTATTGGCCCGGTGGCCTACCACCTGATCGCTGAACGCCACCCCGGGAGTGACCACTTCGGTGACGCCCCGTTTCACGATGGTCTTGGCCAACTTGGGATCCTCCAGCTGGTCGCAGATGGCCACTCGGAAACCGGCCCGGACGAGCTTGGGTAGGTAATTGTCCAAGGCATGATAGGGGAAACCGGCAAGTTCCATCTCGGCGTTGCCGCCGTTGTTCCGCTTGGTGAGGGTGACCCCCAGAACACCCGATGCGGTTCGTGCATCGGAGCCGAAGGTCTCGTAGAAATCGCCCACGCGGAACAGCAGGATGGCATCCGGATACTTCGCCTTGATGCTGCCATACTGCTGCATCAACGGTGTTTCGGCGGACTTGGCCATGGTGGGAGCGCCTACATTCGCCCCCGAACGAGGGCCTTGCGGCGAAGTGCGCCAAGGTACGGCCAGCCGTCGCGTGCCCAGCCCCCGGACCATCGTTCCGATCTCCACAACTTCCGAACACCATGCCCATCACCGACCGCAAACTGAGCATGGACGAATTGGCCAGGCCCAGCGCAGCGAGCCACCACGCCGCGCCCAAGCACCCCATCAGCCTGCTGTTGGACGATGTGCGCAGCCGGCACAACGTGGGCTCGATCTTCCGAACGGCCGATGCCTTCGGCGCCGAGGGGATCGTGCTCTGCGGCTTAACCCCGCATCCACCCCACCGGGAGATCGAGAAGACCGCCCTGGGGGCCACACTCTCCGTGCCCTGGCGCGCCGTGGAACGCACGGTGGACGCGGTGCGCGCGTTACAGGCGCAAGGCTACTTTGTTTGGGCGGTTGAACAGACCCTTGAGGCACATGAACTGCCTACCGTGTCACTACCCGTGGATCGCCCACTGGCGCTGGTGCTGGGCAACGAGGTGAACGGCGTGGCCGATGAGGTGGTGCAGGCCTGCGATGGCTGCCTGGTGGTACCCCAGGTCGGCAGCAAACATTCGCTCAACGTGTCTGTGTGCGCCGGGGTGGTACTTTGGCACTTCACGGCAGCACTGAACCGAACAGGCAACTTTTCCACCGGATCCCGTACAAAGGCAACCCTTGGGCCTTCAACAGGTCTTTGATGAAAGAAGCGATCGGCACCCACTCCTGCCATACGGAGCAAAGCCTCTATATTTGACTGCGACCGGCCCCGCGCTCATGAAGCAACGTTACCCTCGACTACCGCACCTTCTTGTCCTGCTCGGCTTGGTCCTGGTCCTTGGGGACGCGCAAGCGCAGTACTTCCGGCAATCGAGCTACTGGAAGACCCAGCGCAAGGAAGTGAGCTTCGGCTTCGGCATCTCCAACTTCCTTGGGGAACTCGGTGGCCGCAACCAGATCGGGTCGCCCTTCGTGTGGGACTTGGAACTGAGCCAGACGCGCCCGGCCGCGGGCGCCTGCGCGCCGCGCTTCAGGACCACCAGT
>CAZMHM010000022.1:0-2973 GCA_964566135.1 uncultured Candidatus Saccharibacteria bacterium | reverse complement strand
AAAGACCTTAAAATCGAGGCAACCGTATCGAAAGCAATATAATATATGGAAAGCTTCTCACAACGGGATAAAAGATGGGCACAAAAAAAATTAGGCAATAGTCCATTAACAATGGGTAGATTTGGCTGTACAACTACTTGTATAGCAGACCTTTCTACTTATTTTGGTGATAATTTAAACCCAGCACAAATAGCAGATAAAATTAAATATACAAAAGATGGTTTAGTAATGTGGCCAACGTGTGTATTTAATAAGTTCGAATGGTGGTTTAGAGAATATGGGCGAAAAGAAGTTAACATCCGTAATGCCTTAGCAGACCCAAAACTTGCTGTAATATTGCAAGTAAATAATGGTGCACACTGGGTTGTTGCAACAGGTTATGACAAACTTAATAAAATTTTTAAAATAGCAGACCCCTGGTTTGGAGACCGTAGCACAATGAAACGTTACGGAAACTCTATAACTGGTGCAAGCTATTTTAGGAGCAAATAAATGTTTGACTATAAATTAGGTGTTCCCGGCCCAAAGACACCAGACCCAAGAGACAGGGTATTAGCAACAATTCCACAAGCTGGTGCGTTTAATTGGAATACCGGTAGTGGGATAAAACCACCACCAACAGAAGACCAGGGTTCAAGTGGTTCATGTACAGAGCAAATGTTGTGTTATATGTTCTGGATTCATACCGGAATACATCTTTCAAGAAAAGATGGTTATTCAAGAATCCATTTACCAGGTGGTGGGGCATACATGAATATGCCGTTTGATAATCTGAAAAACTTTGGACAACTTACGAGGGACCAAGGTTTTCCAGAACCAAACCCGCAGACTGAAGAGAACATGACCCAGATTATAGTTACTGATGTTAACAGGAAGAAATGGGTTATTAATTACTGGAAACTTACAGATACATCTATTGAAGGTGTTGCTAGAGCTATCAAAGCTTATAAATGTGTTGGTGCTGCATTCTATGTGCAATGGCCTAAATGGCAAAACCCTGAACAACCGCAACCAAATGACCCAAATATGCCATTAGATGGTTCGCACGCTTTATGCTTATATGAATGGAGTCCCGGACCAACCATCAAAGCAATGTCTTCATGGGGTAATGTTGCAAGGTTCCATGAATTTAAAACAGATTATTTTCAACCAGGTAAATCTTTTGACTTCTATGTTATGGAAGTAGGAGAATTAATTCCAGAGCAACCGAATGGATTTGTTGAGTTGATAAATAACAAAGGTAAGATTGGTGTGATAGAATATATAGATACACCAGAAAACCTGTTGTATCAAGGAAAACTTCATAGGTTCAATGTTCCAATAGAAAAAGATAATGATGGAAAAGCTATTATTGGACCAGATGGACATATAAAAGTCAAGTTTAATGAAATGCCAATTAAACCAGTTGACTTCTAGTTAGTTTAATTAAGTCTCCCAAAATTAGGAACGACAACACTGGAGGAGCGAGACACCTAACTGTAGAGACAGAGGATAGCAACTTGAAACGCAGAATGATAACCACTCTTCTTATTCTGTTTACAATTACATGGTTGATACCATCTAATGTAAAATCAGAAGCACCACCAATGGTGTTTGAACGAGGAGAAGGGTTAGAAGAAATCCGTATAGCACAAGAAAAAGCAATTGCGGATTTTAGAGCGGAACAAGAAAAGCTAAGAATAGAAAAGCTTAAGATTGATTTACTTGCAAAAGCAAATAAATTAAAAGGTAAGAGACAGGGACAATGTGTTATAGCAGTTAGAAAGTTTATCTTTGGAAATGCAAATCTTGGAAGAGACGAAATACAAGGTTCTGCTAAAAACTTAAAGATAAACAGTAAAGAACCAGAATTAGAATCTATTGTTTTAATAGATACTAAAAGCAAACATGAACATGTTGCAGTAGTATTAGATTATACAGACGATTCATTATTGGTTTATGATAGCAACTATGTTAGTTCAAATGTTTCTAGTGTTCGTAGAATACCAAGAGACAAAAAAATATTAGGTTATAGAATAATTAAGATATAATAAATATATGAATGGAATTGATTTTAGTGCATTGATTATTGTTGGTGTACTGACTAGTGCTTTTATGCAGTTTATCAAAAGTAATATTGCAAGCACTAGTGGTAAGATTCTTACAGTAGCTGCTATTTCTGTAGTTCTCGGAACTGTATATTTCTTTATTCGTGATACTGCTTATCTGCAAACAGTCATTACGATTCTAACTACAGCCGGTGCTGTATATACATATTTCTTTCAACAACTTGAAAGAAATGAACAAGGTGGAAATCAGGATTAACAATCCTAGAAAGGAGCAAGTTATGCAAGAGAATAATAGGCCTGCATGCCCAAAATGCAACCTTATTCTCCCGCTTGCGTCAAAGACGCATTGTGGAAACTGTGGTCATGAATTACCGGCCAACATGAAGACAGTAATTCCTTCGGGAAAAGCTTCTGTTGAATCTCGAATTCTCGCCGGCTAACCAAGCCACAACCTACCAACTAGCCCTCCAAACAAAAGAGCGTCCCCGTCGGACGCTCTTTCCTCTTGTACAGAACCTATTTAATAATATTTCATTGAAATGAAAATATCATTATTATTTCCCTTTTTATACCTTTTGTGTCATAACGGAAGCGTTTAAACGTCCACCACGGAGTTAAAAAGGATAGTCATGATACATATATACTGGAACCGATAAGTATTCACTCGGTTTGAATTTACCCGGGGTTTTGGCTATTCTGGCCACAGGTCTGAGACTCGTTTTTTACTGCCTTTTTGCTTTATAAGTGCACGGACGTATAAAAGAGCCTTTTTTTCATCTTTTTCACCACGCATTTCAGAGCGAATCAGTAATTTTTTATATCTTACAGGGCCTAGTTGTTTTTCCTTCCACTTCTCCAATGTCTTCTGTCCGTCTGGGTGATTTTCTACAAAGTTATGACATGAGGCACAAGCAGCGTCACAATT
>CAZMHM010000021.1:0-3253 GCA_964566135.1 uncultured Candidatus Saccharibacteria bacterium | reverse complement strand
GTCCAGCAGCTCCGCATCACTGAGGGCATCGAGCTCCGTATCACTGAGGGCTGGGGTAGCAGCAGCATCGCCATCATCCGGTGGCACGAGTCGATCCGCCATCGCCAACAGGATCGGGCGATGCTCCGCTATCAGCGTACGAGCTGCAGTGATGCGGCCAGGGTCCGGCGCAACCTCTCCCGCCACCACCGCACGCAGGTAGTTGATCGCTTCAGGCGCGGCAACCCTGAGCCCCAGCACATGATCAATCACGATTCGCTCAGACTTCGCCAGCAGTTCCCACGCTAGCCGATCATCCCACTTATCCCGGTGGCGCCAGTCCTGCACCGTCCTGAGCGCAACCTTTTCCCCAGCAGCCCGCTCGATATCCGGTAAGAGCTCGGTTACTGGCCGCGTATGGTCAGCCGCCCAGATACGATACGCCGCCTGTCTCGCTGGATTGTTTTCGAATCTCGCGTAACTCGCGTTCCCCTGTGCCATCGAGCCCCTTCCTGATACATCGTCTCAATCTCATGGAATACTACCAGAATGCTTGACACATACCGTACGTCGTGCTACTATCTATTCAGTCGATACCTTAAAAACTGAATGTTGACCAGCCCCTTGCTTGTCCAAGGTCTACCCTCTTTCGCCCAAAATCCGAAAGGAGATTTCCCCATGCACGACGATATCGCCAAAGGCCAGACGTACGAATCCTTATTCTTCGGCGTAGTCAAGGTCACTCGCGTCGAAGATCGAGCGATCTACTTCCGCACCGATACCGGGCATATCGAATCCCTCAGTATCGCCACCTTCCTCCATTACTTCGCGTAGCTTCCGATACTGCCATCCTCACCCGATGGCAGCCCGGAGTCTATGTGACTCACAGCACAACGGGCCGGTAAGCCCAGGGAGATACCCCACCATGAACAGTACAGTCGAGCAGGTTACTACCGCTGACGGACACATGGCCGAAGTCTGCACCATTACCCACGATGGGCACAGCTTCACCGCTATGGGCGCAATCCTCGATCCCGAGAACCTATACGCCTACTGCATGGAAAACGGGAAGCTCGCCACTTGGGAAGGTGAGCGCATCGGGCAGTACTGGGTGAACAGCACCTACTACAACGGGCAGACAAAAATGGAGTGCATCGGTGCATACGTTAACGACCGCTGGTACCACGGTCGCAAGTCAGCCGATTGGTCGCAGCTTATCCACCTACGCCCGAGCAAATCCGCCTAACGTCAACCAAACGGGGGAGCGCTGCGGTAACAGCCTCCCCCACGATGAATGGAGATACCCACTCATGAGCACGAATACTACCCTTACTCGTCAAGACGCTGCCAGCATCATCAATGCGCAATTCACCACGGCAACCCGGCCCGATGGCTCGATCTATATCACCGCTGACGACGCCTCAGATGCGCGCCAGCTCGTCCGCAAGGTGCATTTCGATATCTTCGATGGCATCCTCCCGAACGACTGGGTATACAGCAAGATATCCGAGATCGTGAACAGCTTCGCCGCTGGCGCAGATGAGAATGGTGAAGTCGCAGACCAGAGCGTCGACCTGTACACCAGCGACCTGTACGCATGGATCAATGACAATCTGCTATTCGCCGCATTCGTCAACGAGAACATGGAGTACGAGCACTTCACCAGCATCGACGAAGCCATCTCGCGCGGCCAATACGATGCCCTCTGCCAGATGACCGACTGCATCAGCGCATGGCTCGACGCCTACGCTGACACCCGATCCGACGCGACCGCATGGCCCGAGTGCCGCAAGTGCGGCCAGCTTATCGGCCAGCACGTCGCCACCCGCTACGGCACAGAATGGGAACACATGGAGTGCCCCGCCTAACCCCACCCACCAGCGCGGCCGGACCTCCCGGCCGCATCACCCCAGGAGATCACCAATGCGTTACCTCGTCCATCATGTCACCAGCGGCGATACCTTCGTGATCGATGACACCCACTCAACCGGCGCCCTGTACTACACCGACTGGCGAGAACCGGACACCGACGCTCTCCGCCCGGATCTTGATCTCTTCGATTTCGACCTTGACGAAGAGCGCCCCGCCCACGATGAGGACAGCTACCGCTACCACGCCGAACAAGCAATCGGCGAACCGATTCACCTGCTCACCTAACCACTCGAACGGATGGCCGGCACACTCCCGGCCATCCTCCACCACCCAAGGAGTACCCACCATGTACACAATCACACGGACCACACCAGACGGCATCACCAAGACCGCCAGCCGCGACCGCCTACGCGATGCGGGACAACATGTATTCCAGGTGCTACGGGACAACTGCAACGCCGACCGCAAGACCGCAACCGCTGCCGGCGTGCAACTCGAAAAGACTGGCCGCGTTGAATCGAACGGGTACACGTTCACACTGGCGAAGGAGTCTTAGCCATGCCCACGAGTCACACGCTCACACCAGACGGTATCAAAGCTGCCCGCACCGATGCCGGCATGACGCAACTCGAACTGGCCGCCGCCCTCATCGATGCCACACCCGACGGCCTGCGCAGCTTCTTCTTTCACTGGGAATTCGACGCATCAGAATGGGCGGGAAAGGGACTCATGCCGCGATCAACCGCGCAGAACATCGCACTCGGTCGCCGACTCGTACGGTTTTTCGGTGGCGAACTGGACGAAAACGACTGCGACGATTCCCATATAGACCTGCGCGTTCCGTCACAATGGGGCAGCCTGAACGATGGCCGCGAATGGTACCGGTTACAGGCAGCGAAAGCCGCCGTCACCCCGCTAACCCCCGATGAGATCAATGACGCGCAGAAGGTGGCAGCCTATGCCTAGCCCACCACCCACCGCCGAGGAGATCAAGGCCATCCGGAAGCAGCTCGACCTCACGCAGCCTGAGTTTGCCGGCTACCTGCTGGGATTCACGGACGCCGAGATCGACCGTTGCCGTGAGCTGAACTCCATGTGGGCCAACGTCAAGCAATGGGAGCAAGGCCACCGCCAACCATCGGACAAACACCTGCGCCTCCTGGCCAAGCGTGGCCTCCGCTAACGCACCACAATGCACTACTGAATCTTGACGGGATAGCCGGATCGTATCAATGTATATCCGAGGATCGCTCATATCATCGTGCGACACCAGCACATGCGTGCGCTCGATCTCCTCCACCAGCGCCGCCGCATCCGCCCGGTATGTGTCGATCGTCACCGGATGCACGTCGCCGAACTCCCCCGGATACCCGTACACCCGCCACAGATACCCCGTGATCCG
>CAZMHM010000020.1:0-4293 GCA_964566135.1 uncultured Candidatus Saccharibacteria bacterium | reverse complement strand
AGATAGTAATTGCCCATGTCGCTGCCAAACTCACGCGGGCCAATATGAATGATTGAATTGTTGGTTCCGGGTTTAAGTTGGTCCCGATATGAGCGGGCGATGCCCTCGTTCTCCGCGAAGTACAGCCCATGCCCGTATGCCTGTGCGCCCTCGCCCGTGCCTATCTTCGACATGTCGAAGCGGTCGAAATCATGCGGCGAGCCGTGGAAGGCGCGAATGCCCTTCTTTGGCCCCGGCAATAGCGCCATGCCAAGGTTGAGAGCCGCGCCGCCATAGCTGCCCTGCCCCGCGTCCCGGCCCGCGTCATAGGCCCCGGTCAGCGTGCCGAGCGGCGTTACCGCCTCACCGAAATTCAGCACCTTATCGGCCTGCTGCTGCCCCGCCAAGTCGTCGCTGTAGAACGTGCGGCGCAAGGCGTCGGCCATGCGCTCCCGAAGCGTCGGCGTGTAGTTGGTCAGCGTGCCGTTCGACGGCAGCGCCGCAAGGCCCCGCCCGGCCATTAGTGGCCCCGTGCATTCAACATGGTCATGCCGATGTAATCCACGTATGCGCTGCGCGAGGTCGTGCCCGCCGTCTTGTGAATGGACACGCCAAAGCCGCAACGGTTGGTGCCGGTCGGTATGTTGGTCGTTATCGACGTCTCCACCGTGATGTCATCGCCGTCCAGCCAATGGAAGAAATCGGCCCGCGTTCCGTTACCGTTGATGAAGATGCCGAAGGTGATGAAGTCGGTCACCGCCACCGTCCGCGATGAGGTCGCCGTGGTCGTGGTGCCCGCTGTCGACGCCTTCAGAAGCCATGCCGTGTTCGAGGTGCGGTCGTATTCATAATAGACGCCATCGGTGACGTTGGCCGTCCCCGCCGCCGCGTCGTGCCAGCCAATGCGTATCTTGTACTCCTGCCCCGCCGTGGACAGGTCGGCGATGGCAACGCGGGCGACAAACAGGGAACAGCCCTGGTTCATGCGGAACGTCGAGGCAATCGGCCCCATGTGCGCCGAGCCGGTCGTATCCGTGCCGGTGGCAATCTCGACAACGCCCATGGCCTTCGGCGTTGTATCGCCCACACCATAGGTCGAGACGGCGACACTGGTCGCCGTGCCGCTTGCGCCCGAGGGCAGCGCCGTGGCCGTGAACATATCGTCAAAAACGTCGAACACCGAACGCCAGCGGGTCGAGTCCAGCGGCCACCAGCGGGTCACGTCCTCGTCATAGACGAAATCCATGTGTGCGCCGGGCAGCAGGAAGCGCGGGCTGCGGTCGTAGCAGACAACTTTCGCCTGCCCCGTCGCCATGGCCTCGAAGATCAGCAGGCCCGATGTGGCATCGTCCGGCTCGGTCGAATTGACAACGCCGTGCTGGATGAAATTCGAGCGGTTGACGATGGCACCCAAGGCCAGCGTTCCCGCGTAGTTGAACTTCACGCTGCACTTGGACGGGCTGTAGTCAACCGACATGCCGGTCCCGGAAATGTTGTTGTCCGAACTGCTGAAGGTCTGCGGGAGCAACTGGCGGCGGTTGCTATAGATATTGTGGTATTTTGTCGTGCGGTCCCACACATTCACGACGACATTCGACGGGCGGCGGAAGATATCGCCAACCGTGAAATAATCGGTCAGGCCGGATAGCTCGACAGCGGCGTATATCTTGCCCTTGAAGATGTTGCGGTCAACGAACGAGCCGGAGGAGACTTTGCAGTCAATCAACTCGACGGAACGGTTGAGCGTATCGCCCACGGCACCGATGGACCAGCCATCGACGCGCACGCCGCGCACACGCTCCAGAACAATCGGGCGGGTGACGACTTGCATGCGGCCCGCCGTCCAGTTGTTCCACGTGGAACTGTCGACGTCCGTCTCATCCTCGGCATAGACAATGCGGAAGGTCCGCGCGGTGCGGTTGACATCCTTCAGCATGTAGAACTCGTCCACGATGTCGAACATGCCGCCCGAGCAGGTGGCGTATTCAAGCTCCGCCTCCTCGCCATCGCCGCCCTCCGCGCCGTTCAGCGTGTCGAGATAGGCAACAGTGATTGCCGATGTGTCGATGCCCGTTGAGCCGTCCGTGGTCAGGTTGAACGTGCCCTGTCCCGTGGTGCCCGACTTGCCTGCAACCACGGCCTCAATCTTGCGCCCGAGCGTGTCGGCCCATTCGTCCTTGAGGCCGGTGATGACGATATCGTCGCCGTTGCTGAAGTCCTCGATATTGGACACGGTGACAACGCAGGTCGATGCCCGCGACATATCAAGCACGTTGTTCAGGTCGGTGGTGGTGACGAACGATACCCATGTGTCGTTCTGCATTTCCCACGGCATGGTGGTGCCGGAAGTCCATGAGCCGGTCGTGGTCGCGCCCTTGGTGATGGTCAGGCCCGCAAGGAAGATCGGGTTCTTGTTGCCGAAGATCAGGCCCGGTGCGCTGTAGAAGCCGCCGACATTGCGGCAATGAATGCCGCGCCATGTCGTGTTGATGAAGTTGTGCCCGATGGCCTCGACCGATAGCTGTTCGCAGAACTGCATTCCGGTCGAGCAGCCAACGAGACGGTTATCCTCGATGTAGCGGCCCTCGACCTGATCGCAGGTGATGCCGTATTCATACCATTGCACCTTGTTGTGCTTGATTTCGACGGTCGCATATTGCGGTGCGCCCTCGAATGTTCCGCCTGATGTGTATGCGGGCAGCCATGAGCCGTCGAAGTTGGTCAGCGTGAACGTGCTGGCGCTCACCGCCTTGATGCGGCAATTCATGCCGTTCAGCGCATGGCCCAAGTCGCCCGCGATGCCGGTGAAATAGACAAAAGCCGGGGTTGTCGGCTGGAATGCCGTGCCGCCCGACCATGTGACGGTCACGACGCCATCGACATCAACCGATATATTGGTGATAGTGCGGGCGTCGTAGTCGCGCGAACGCGAGGCAATGCCGAAGCCCGATATGCCGGTGATGGACTGCTGAACGCCCGCAACCGTTGCTGATTGCTTCTGTCCGGTGACGCGGTTACCCTCGATGCACACCGAGCCAAGGGCATTGACGATAATTCCGTTATACCAGCCCGCACCCGTCAGCGACGCGCCCTCGGCATTGAAGCCGCGAATGGTGACGATGGCCCCGTCACGCGGCGACAGCGCATAGGTAAAGCGGTCCTTGTTTGCCGCCGCGATGTTGTTCACATTGTTGTATTCGAGCAGCGTGTGCGTCGTGTCGCCGGTGATGAAATTGCCGTTGTCGCTGAAGAAGGACGGCCAGCCGCCGCCCGATGTCGGCTCGCAATAGAAGCCCGCCGATGCGCTGGACGCGGGCCATGTGCACGAGCCGTTGAGAATGACGTTGAAGGACTTCTGCGGGTAGAACTCGATGCGCTGGTTGAGCGTGTAGTCGCCCTGTGCAACAAAGTCGTATCCGTTCTCGGAGCAATAATCCGCCGCCGCCTGGAATGCCGTCGCCGTCTCGGTCGCCGTCCATGTGCCATTCGGGCCGAATTGTTCGGGCGTGACATAGCGGGCCGCCGAACTGATGGTCAGCGCCGAGCTATAACGGTCCTGATACAGGTCGACGCCCGGCCCTTCCGTGTAGAAGGTCGGCTGCCCGAACGTATTGCGGCCTATGATAACGGGACCGGCCATCAGTTAGCCTTCGCCTTTGTCTTGGACTGTTCTTTCATCTGCTTGGCCTTCAGCGCTGCGGCCTGCTCGGCCTGCTGCATCTTCAGCCCATGGCTTTGGTGCATTTCCTCGCGCTGCAACTGGCCTTGCTCCTTGGCGATGGTCATTTCCTGATCCGCCTGCATGGCGGTCGCGGCCATGTCCATCTGCATTTTCTGCTGCTCAAGGCCCATCTTCTGTTCCTCAAGAGCAATCTTCATCTGGCCTTCGCGCTCTTTCATCTGCATTTCGGCCTGCATGGCTTTCAGTTCCATCTGGATTTCAGCCTGCTTGGCCTGCAATTCCATAACGGCCTTCTGCTGGTCTATCTGCGCTTGGGCCTGCATCATCTGCATTTCCATTTGCGCTTTCTGTTCCTCGGGGCTTGGCGGCTTGGGCTGTTGCGCAAGCTGCTTGATCTGCTCGGGGAGCGCGTCGAGGATGGCGTCCACTTCCTTGCCCAATTTGAAATTGCGGGCAAATGCACTGAAGATTGCCACGATGACATCAGGCGGGACGCCCATTGCACCGGCAGGCTCAAGGGCCTGCATGAATTGCGCCGTGCCGCCCATGAATTGCGTCATCTGTTCCATGTTGCGGGTCAGGTCGCCACGGATGGTCGAGTCCGTCTCGATGTCGATGGCGTAGTCGCGGGC
>CAZMHM010000019.1:0-5951 GCA_964566135.1 uncultured Candidatus Saccharibacteria bacterium | reverse complement strand
GTGTGGGCCAGCGTGTTGGACAGCGTGAGGGACAGCGTGAGGGCCAGCGTGAGGGACAGCGTGTGGGACAGCGTGGGGGACAGCGTAAACACAGGAGGTGCGCAATGACCGGATATTGGGACAGCGTAGGGGCCAGCGTGTGGGCCAGCGTGAGGGCCAGCGTAGGGGCCAGCGTGTGGGACAGCGTGAGGGCCAGCGTGAGGGACAGCGTGAGGGCCAGCGTGTGGGCCAGCGTGAGGGACAGCGTGGGGGACAGCGTGGGGGCCAGCGTAAACACAGGGGGTGCGCAATGACCGGATATTGGGACAGCGTAGGGGCCAGCGTGGGGGCCAGCGTGAGGGTCAGCGTGTGGGCCAGCGTGAGGGCCAGCGTGGTGGCCAGCGTGTGGGACATCGTGTGGGACAGCGTGAGTGCCAGCGTGTGGGCCAGCGTGAGGGACAGCGTGAGGGACAGCGTGTGGGCCAGCGTGGGGGCCAGCGTGAGGGCCAGCGTGTGGGACGGCGTGGGGGCCAGCGTAGGGGCCATTTCATGATCCGCGTCTATCCAGTCAATGCCCAAAGCCGTCACGCACATGGCAACCGGCTGATCCTTGAAATCGGCAACAAGCAATGGCACCTTACACCAACGCAGGCGCTAAAATTGGCGGCTAAATTGATTAATCAGGCTAACATCATAACGGCGCAATCCGCGCATAACCGCCCAATAGGAGGCGCCCGTGCCTGAAATAATGTTCACCTATCACGACTTTGCAACGTTGCTCGGGGTCAGCAGGCCGACGATTTACCAGCACATTCGAAAACTTGAGGGAGTGGAACCGGATGCGCTCAAGCCAAACAGGTGGGGCACAAAAAAAGCCAGGGCGATAATTTTCTTCCTGAAATATGATCTTCAAAAACGCCGCCGCGTTGTATCACACAGGCGCGATTATTTCGGGACCACGCTGTAATAAACAAGCCCCACCTAATCAGGCGGGGCTTTTTCGTGTTCCGTGTGTTATCCGCGTGGTCTCCATACTTTAGCGACTGTTCCATCATCGAGGCGTTCTGATTTGTTTTCCCAACCCAGCATCCGAAGAATCTTGCCGATCCTGAATGTGATCGACTTGTCTAGCCGCTTGGTTTCGATTCCTAATTCAGATGCGACATGCGAAATAGTGCAGCTTGATAGGCAGGAAACGTGACGCCTTATTTCTGTTTCCCATTCATCGTGCTGCCGGCGCTCCTCTTGCGCCGACTTTGTGGCATCTTCAGGGAAGCAATCATACCAAAGCATGTCATGCTCGTACATGTACTTGGCTTCCGCGAATAGCTGTTCCCGGTCGCGCTTCAATGCCTCGATATCAATTTTACGCACGCGCACGGGTAGGAATCGGCGCCCGCCCGTCTGGTCGCGAAGGTACTCTGATTCGTTTGTTGTTCCTACCAGGATACAAGTGCGCGGAAAGTCCTGCGGTGTGCGTTCGTATGGCACGCGATAACGGTCTTTTGAACACGTGATAACACGTTTGATCGTTTGGACTTCCGAACGGTTGAAACTGTCTAGCTCGGCAATTTCGACGATAAGCTGGCCTTGCAATACGGCAAAAAAATCTTTGTTCGTGGGCGATTCGCTGGATTCCGCAAACCACCGCCCAGCAATCACGTTCAGGGCCGTTGACTTGCGGGTGCCTTGCTCACCTTCCAGCACAGGCATGGTGTCCACCTTACACCCAGGCTGCATGATCCTGGCAATCATCGATATCCACATCGAGCGAGATACCGCCTTATGATACTCGTCGTCTGGCGTTCCCATGTAGACGTGGAAAAAGCTGTCAATGCGCTTGGTATCGTCCCATCCCAAATTATCAATCCATTTGGCCGGTTCAGACGACTGATTTCTGTATCCGTGGGCCTGGATGGCAGACCACACCGTGTCCACCGATACTCCAGCCATGCCGATTGTCCTCTGCAAATAAATGGTCAATTCCAGGGTGTCGGCTTGGCTCCACTCCCTCGCGGTGTCAGAACCGCGCATGGTCAAAATTTTCTGGTGGAAGGTATCGAACCAAAACAGGTGTTTCAAATCCTGATGGTTCTCAATGGCACGCAACGTATTGTCAAGGTTACAAGTAGGCTTACCGCCTTTTGTCATGCGGATGCCAAGATTTTCCAGCGTGGCAATCTGGTCCTCACTCGGCGGCAAAAAATCCTGTGCTGAATCGTCGTAAATTTCCTTCAATTGTCGATTTGCCGCCGTGGTTGTGATGCCGTGTAGGTAGGCATATAGCTCAATCAGCGTTTTCCCCTGACGTTCTGTTTCCTGATCCACCCAGGCGCCCGTCGAAAAATCCACACGCAATCGTAGCGGTACGTCTTCAGACTGAATATCGACGTTGTACGTTGAGCCATTCCAGCTTCCAACTGGGATTGTTTCGCTGACAAACTTTTCTTTCTGTGCAAGAATTTTTTCATTCAGCCGCATAAGACGCCACCCTTTCGTTGACCTGTTTGATTGCGTCACTAGCCGACGTGGCCAGAATACCGATACCGCCCATCCTGTTCAACGTGTCCAAAAACGCCCGCTGCTCTTTGGTGGCCTGTTTGCCAGGAATCTTCATTTCAATTCCCGTGAACACGGCAACTCCATTCACTACCGTCCAGCCCACCAGGTCAGCCGAACCAACACAAAGGCCCGCATGTAACGGCCTAAACTGTCTCAAAATCAGAATCCCTTCCCTAAACTCCGGCTTGCCGACCCATCCCAACCCAACGTTGTTGCGAAACAATCTAGTGTTGGGCGGGGCATGAAGCAGAAATTCATTATACATCGAGGATTCCATTTTACCTCCGACTAAATGCCAAGCGGGCATCCCAATACTGTTTCGCCCACCAGCCAGGGTTTTTATATCCCCTACGCTTTCCTAATTCAATCAATTCCTCAAGGCTCCTACAACTTCTTTGCTCGTTTAACTTCTGCTTACGCAATAACTGTGCGTTAATCTCCACCAATTCACCGGCCTTTTCTTCGATTTCCCGGCTGGCGGTACTGAACACAAAACCACAACCAGGACAAATAGGTATACCAGGTTTGGATACCAGCAGGCAGGCTGGGCAACGCCTGATCCTGATTACAGCGTCCTGCTCGGAACGTTTCTTTTTCTGCCTCCCGTCTAGGCTCCACTCTCTTTCATCGTCCGGCAGTCCGTGGCGTTCACAGTTTCCAGCATGGTCAAGGATAATGGCTTCTGTCTTGCCTTCGGATATTCTCAACGCCCTGCCTACCTGTTGGAGATATAGAGATAGGCTATGCGTTGGGCGCAATAGAATGGCACATTCGATGGCCGGCAAGTCAAAGCCTTCACCAAACAACTCGACGTTTGACAACACGCGAATATGGCCAGACGCAAACAGTTTGATTTTTTCGTCACGTTCCTTGGTTGGCGTCTCACCGTCAACATGGGCCGCTTCCACGCCAATTGCGTTAAACTGCGAAACAACATGTCTGCTATGCTCTACGCTGACGCAAAACACAACGGCGCGTTTACCATCTGCATATTTTAAGTAATGCGCCAGCACATCCCCGGTTATGGCCGGCTTATCAGCGGCTACGGCCAACTCACCCTTTGAAAAGTCTCCGGCAATTTTCTTGATCCCGTTGGTGTCAATGCCACCAGGAGCAAAAAAACGATACGGAGCCAGGTATCCGTTTTCTGTCAGCCACGCAACAGACGGCCCCTTAATCATGCGCTTAAAATACTTGCCCAAGCCAGTACCATCAAGACGTTCAGGTGTGGCGGTCAATCCGATATGTACAGATTCGGGAAATGCGGCGTGGATATCAGACCATGACCGGCTGCTGGTGTGATGGGCTTCATCCCATATAAGAACCTTGGGGCGTCTCAATCGCGTGTACCGTCTAGCCAATGTCTGCACGGAGCAAATCGTTGTATTGTGTCTCAAATCCGCTTCCCATCCAGCCGCAAGGATTCCGTGATTCAAGCCTACGGCTTCAAACGTGTCTGACGATTGCTTAACCAATTCCCGACGGTGCATGATGAACCAGGCCTCATTGCCCTTGTCAGACGCTCCTTTTAGCATGGAAGCAACTAAAACGGTCTTACCCGATCCGGTAGGCGACTGGATCAGGATAGACCGTTCACCGCTCTGCATATAAGCGCGGCACCTATTCAAGATTTCGGTTTGGTATGGGCGGAGATTCAATGCAGCATCCAGGCAATGAAAATAGCGGATTGCAGGATAATCATGGCGGCAAGGATACGCACCATCATGGCCAGTAAAAGAACTTTCTTTCTCTCTTTGCAATACGCGTCAAAGAAAAATTCTGCCGTTTTAATAATATGTTCAAACTGGAAATGCCATTCTTCCTTGGCATTTAACTGTCTATCCAGCATTTTCGCGTAGTCAATCACGGCTCATCCTCCACATCACATAGGCAAGCGCAACGACACAACCAAGGCCCCATACCAGCACCAACGCGGTGCAAACCCAGGCGATCATAGTTTCTCCCTTTCCTTCTCGTATTTCTCAATATCCGCAAGGCGATAACGGATGCTGTTTTTTGTTCCGCTGATCTTGACGTAACGCGGGCCACGCTTCAGGTGCCGCCAGTTGGCCAGGGTGTCAACACTCGTTGCCCAGCGTTTCGCAAGCTCGGCAGGAATTAGCAAAATTTCACTCGGCATCGGAATCCCCCTTTGTGATGCGCTTGGTTTGGCAATCTATTCTCCATCCGTTGCAAATTACTTTTCTGTTCACCTTTGAAACCGTGCTGAAAACCATTTGCCTGGCTTGGTCCTTTTTCTTGCCAGTCAACTCCGGTATCTTGTCAAGCAGGGCGTGGAAAATCTGATTGCCTTCGTATTTCACCCAATCACGTTCTGAAGGAGCCGGCTCAATGCCGCTTTGAACGTTGTTCCAGAATGCCTTGACACAGGCAATGATCCAATCCTGATGTTCCTTATTTGCTTTTACCGGCGTTGCCTTAAATGTTATGCCATCGTTCGATTGGATATACACCCAATCCTCAACTCCAGCCACAAACATTTGATACTGCATTTGGATCATGTGGTGTTCAGGAATCTTGCCTATCTTGTCGGCGCCGCAATACTTGATTTCGATGCCCTTCTTGTTCTCTGCGTTCCAGCCGTCCAAACTGACACGCATGAAACCAGCTTCCATCAGGGCCGGCGGGAAGTCCATTCCAGTCGCAAATTCATATGCGGCCCTTACTTGGCTTTCCACTTCATGGCCGCGATGAAGTTGCTGTTGCCACATCTTGGTTTCTTGGCCGCGCTTCTCCCTCCACAATTGAAGCTCTGTCTTGTAGGGACATTTGCCAAGAATTGCCGCAACGTCACTACCGCCAATACCTTCCTGTCGCCATTTCAGCCATTCGTCTGTTCCCTGCTCCATTGTGCCTCCGTGGTGTTGGATTGACTGACTTGCAAGGCCCCGTTGTCGGGGCTATGCGAGACGGTCAAAACATCGTATCTTCCACACCTGACTGCGCCTTGATCTTGGCTAAATCGCCATCAAGATTCAAGGCAGCAAGTTTGGCCTTGGCCGATCCACTTTCAATGCGCTTCGGTCCGCTGTTCAGGCTGTTCACCCATTGAATCTTCCACCGGCTCTTGCCTTCGTATTCCTCGTTCTCAATCACCAGCGATGCCTCTTTGCCAAGCACAATTGCCCCGCTGTCCTTGCCGTCCACCAGGTCGTCAAACGAGTTGGAATGGAAGCCCAACACCAGCAACGCCTTTATCGTGATTTCTCGGGCTTTGCCTGCATTCAGCGAACCATACCACGTCATGCTTTGTTCGCCGTCAGGAAACGCCACATCGAACACCACAAACACTTGCGGGTTGTCATTTGACGACGCGCTGACGCCGTAGGCCGTCACCTTACCGTTAAAACGTCCTGCCTGAATAGCCATGTTACCTCCTATCAGCCAAC
>CAZMHM010000018.1:0-6076 GCA_964566135.1 uncultured Candidatus Saccharibacteria bacterium | reverse complement strand
GCGACGTGTACGTCGACAAGAGCGGCAAGCGCTACAAGTTCGTCCTGCACAACAATGGTGCGGGCGACGTGGCGGCTGCGGCGGGGAACTTCTGCTACTACTACGCGCCCGGCGGCACGTCTGCCGGTGCTTATACGACCGTGACCTCTGACTTGTCGGACTCGGCGGGCGTCGGTGCTGGCGTGTGGCAGGCGGTTGTCGCGGACGGCTCCTACGGCTGGATTCAGACGTGGGGCGTTGCCACGCTGAACACGGCCCTGACCGCTGGCGCTGACGGCAATGCGCTGACGCCGGTTGGCTCGACTGACGGCACGGTCGACGTGTCGGCGGCGGTCACCGACCACATCTGCGCGATTGCAATCGACGCCTCCGCCAAGATTGTATTCCTCACCTGCCCGTAACGGCAGCGGGGCGGGGTTTCGATCCCGCCCCACCTAACCCAACACAGGAGAGCATATGAACCCCACCGCAGGCCCGCCCGCTGAAAACCGCCAACTTGGCATCGCCGTTCATCGCTTCGAACGGCAGCGCGACCCCGAACGCATTCTGGACGCGGACGGCAAGACGCTCATCGACACGGGCAAGTTCATCGAACATGACTATGTGGTCTACGGCCCGCCGCACCTCAAGGGCAGGCAGGAAACCCGCGCCCGCGTGGACCGTCTCCTGAGTGCGCCAAAGCCGGACGTTCATTCGAACAACGTCAAGGCTTTCATTGATTGGGACCGCGCCGAACTGGTGCGCCCGCGATATGAGGCTTGGCTTGCGGGCATCGAGATTGACGATGGCAAGACGCATATCTCCACCGCCACCTTCCTGTCGTCGGACGAGGCGGCAATCTTCATTGAGAACGGCGTGAAGTCCATCGAGGACTTGGCCGAAGCGCACCCGATGCTGCTGAACCGCATCCGCCTGCCGAACATCGGCCACAAGCAGCGCCTGGCGCAGAACTTCCTGAAGGCCAAGGACACCAATGCGACGGCGGACCTCATCCGTGAGCAGGGAATGAAGCTGGAGGCCATGAGCCGCGAGATGGAGGCCCTGAAGGCCGCACGCGGGGCACCCGAGGCCGACGAGCCGGATGTTGACGAGAACGGCGACCGCATTCCGAAACGCCGTGGACGCCCGCCGAAGGCCGCGCTGGAGGCTTCAGAAGCCACATGACACTCCTCACCACCGTACAGAACGCCATGGCCCTTTGCTCGCTCAGTGTGCCGGGCACGGTCTACGCGAACAACACCGACATCGTTAAGCAGATGGTCCGGCTTCTGTACGTGGAGGGGCGCGACCTCGTGAAGCGTCATGACTGGTCAATCCTGATGACGCCGACCACGTTCACCTGCGGCGCGTCGAATGCGCAGACCAATCACCCGCCGTCCGACTTCGACCGCTTCTCGCGCGGGGCGCAGATATTCAACGTCGATAACAAACAACCGCTCATCGGCCCGCTGAATGCCGATGAATGGGTAGAGGCCCTTGTTCAGGACATCTCCGCCTATCCGCAATACTGGCGGCTGATTGCCAACGTGCTGAACATCGAGCCGCCTGTCTCGGGCGTCCACATGCGCTACGAGTATATATCGAACAAGTGGATCAAGCAGGCCGGGACGACGCTTTCCACATCGCTTGCGGGCGATACGGACACGTTTGTCTTTCCCGAGAACGTGCTTGAATTGGGCCTTGTCTGGCGCTTCAAGCAGGCCAAGGGCCTCGACTACGGCGAGGATATGCGGACCTACGGCGTGGCGCTTGCGGATGCCATTGCCAGCGACAGAGGCGGGCGGCGCATCGTCAATACCAGCAGGCCGGAGCGGGTCTACCAAGACCGCACATGGCACGGAACGGTTGACTATTGATGATCCGGCAGCCGCTTCGCCAGAACCGCAACCGTGTGCGCATATCGGACGTGACGCAAATCCCGGCCCCGGTGAAGGGGTGGGTAGCGAACGGCTCGCCCATGGAAGCGGACCCGCTGACGGCGCTGCTCATGGATAACTGGTTCCCGGAGGCGCAAAGCATCACGGCGCGGGCCGGGTCCGAAAGTTTCGCATCGCAAGTGGCGGTCGATGGCGTCGAAACGCTGATGGCATACACCAGCGGCAGCACCATCAAGCTGTTCGCGTGCGGCGACGGCAAGATTATCGACATCACGGCGGGCGGCTCGTTCACGGGCGCGGCGGGCGATGTCTCGGGCCTCGGTGAGGACCGTTGGTATTCCACCATGTTTGCCACGGCGGCGGGGCAATTCCTGGTGTGCGCCAACGGCGGCGACGATGTGCGCAATTTCGACGGCTCGTCATGGACGACGCCATCCATTACCGGCGTAACGTCATCGACGCTCGTCTTTCCGCACGCCCATCAAAACCGCCTGTGGTTCATTCAGGCGGGAACGACCGACCTCTGGTATCTCGACACCAACTCCATTGCCGGAACCGCGAACAAATTTCCAATCGGCGCACGCCTGACCAAGGGCGGCTATCCGATGGCGCTCGGTTCATGGTCCTTCGATACCGGCGCGGGCATGGACGACATGCTCGTCATCTATACCTCGGAAGGCCAGTTGCTCGCCTATAACGGCACCGACCCGAGCGTGTCCGAACTCTGGACGCTGATGGGCGTGGCCGACATCGGCAAGCCCATCGGGCGGCGCTGCATTCACAAGGTCGGCGGCGATCTGGCCTTGCTATCCGAGGATGGCATCCTGTCCGCGAACATGGCCCGGCAATTGGACCGTGGCGTCATTGCCACCAAGTCCATCACCGCCAACATCCGGGACGCATACACGGCGGCGGTGCGCCGCGCCCGCGATGTGTACGGATGGCAGATGGTGACACACCCGATACGGAATATGTTCATCGTGAACGTGCCGGGCAGTTCGTCGGTTCCGACAGTGCAATTCGTCCTGAACACGGCAACCGGGGCATGGACACGCTTCACCGGCCTCGACGCAAGGTGTTGGGCCAACTACGACAACGGCATCTATTTCGGGCGCACCAATGGCCGCGTGCTGAAGGCCGACACGGGCGGGACGGATAGCACCCGTTCCATATATTACGCTGTCCTTCCGGCTTACAACCACTTGAACCATCGTGGCCGTCAGAAGCACGTCAAGGACTGCCAGCCGATTTACGAGTCCGATATCATCGACAATTGGCCATCCGTCTCCATTGCGGTTGACTACGAGACGCCGACAGCGGGCGGGGTAACGGTCACGCCGTCCAGCGGTTATTGGACCTACGATGTCTCGGTGTACGGCGGCGGCGATGTCTATTTCGACGGCATCATCACGGCGGAATGGCGCGGGTCCGGCAATATCGGGGCGGTTGTCTCGCCCTACACCACAACGTCAATCCGCAATGAGGGTGCAACCAACCTGTTTCGCTACTCGCTCACCGGCTGGACGGTGATTTACGAGGTCGGCGGCGTCCTTTGATAGTCCGGTCTGACTCGGAAGCGCTGGCCCGGTGGGCCGGATCGCGGTTCGGCTGCACATTCGTCCCGCCATACGTGGCCTGGGGCATCACCGACCGGAAAGGCATGGTGACCGCCGTCGCGGTGTTCCGTGAATACGAGTTCGCCAATATCGAGGTTGTGGCGGTCGGCACCGGCTGGACGCGGCAATTCCTCCGCGAGGCCGGGCAATACTGTTTCGGGCAACTGAAACGCGAACGGGTTTCGATAACCGCGCGGATGAGCGACAGGCTGGTGCACGACTTGGCCGTCCGCCTTGGGGCACGGCTCGAAGGCATCAAGCGCAACTACTACGCCAAGGGCGAGGACGCGGCAATGTACGGCGTCCTGAAGGGCGAATACCGCTTCTGATCTTGGATATTGAACCGGTTCAATATCCGAAAGAACCGGTTCGATATCCGCTTCTAGCGAAAAAGTATTCGGATTTCTTTTTCGCACTTTTTTTGGAGGCCACCACATGGCCATACCGACCATTGCAGAAATGGAAGCCTATATCCGTCAAGCCGCCATCCAGCGCGGCATTGACCCGGATGTGGCTGTCCGCGTGGCGAAGTCCGAGGGGCTTCAAAAGGACACGTGGCAATCCAATTTCCGCAAGAACGGCGTGCGCGAGCCGTCCTATGGCCCGTTCCAACTCTACATGGGCGGCGGGCTTGGCAACCAGATGAAGGCCAAGACGGGCCTCGATCCGTCCGACCCGGCAAATTGGCGGCAAGGTGTTGATTTCGCGCTCACCAATGCCGCCGAGAACAAGACATGGAAGCCATGGTACGGCGCGGCCCGTGAAGGCATTCCGTTAAACGCGGGCTTTGGCGGCGCGGTTCAAAACGCATCCTATTCGCCATCGCAAGGCCCCGGCGCTCCCGTTCCGCCACGCAACCCGCCGATGGGCACGGCAATGACCGGCTTCACGCCACAACGGCCTCCACAAGCCCCACAGATGAACGCTGGCGTCAATCCCATGCAGGGCGCACCCGGCACACCCCCCGGACGCGGCATGGGCCTAGCGGGCCTGTTCGGCGGCATCAAGCCGGGCGGCATGGGCAACATGGCGCAAGCCCTCATGGGGGGCGCATCGGCGCTCGGCGGCATGGGCGGCGGTCAACAGCAGATGGCCCCCGCCAATTTCGTCGTTCCCGCCGCCGAGCCGGGAATGCTCGACCCGTCGCCAAGGGGCGGCACCGATCCACGCATGGCGGCGCTTATCCGCCTGCTGTCGCAGAACGCATAGGAGGCCCACACATGGGCAAGTATCCCGACTATCCGGACCCGTTCAAGACGGCTCAGTCGCAAATGCAGGCCAACCAAGGCACTGCAATCAGTCAGCAGCTTCTCAACATGACCAATCAGGTTGGTCCGTGGGGAAGCATGACCTACAACCAGACCGGCACCAATACATATACCAACCCTTTTACCGGCAAGCAGGAAACACTCCCGCAGTTCACGCAGACCACGCAATACTCGCCCGAACAGCAGGCGCTCTATGACAAGTACCAGCAGTTTCAGGGCGGGGCGGCTGACCTCGGCCTCAACCGGCTTGAGCAAGTCTCGAACATGGGGAAGTTCGACTACAACCCCGGCGAACATGAGCAGTGGGCGGGCAATCTCTATAACAGCCTGAACGCCGACAGCAACGCGCAAGAGCGCGAAAGCATGACGCAGCGGCTGGCCAATCAGGGCCTCCAGCCCGGCAGCGCCGCCTATGACGACGCCATGCGCAGCGTCTACGACAGCCAGCACCGCTCGCGCGATGAGTTCGGCCTGAACAGCTATCAGACCGGATTCAATACCGCCTTGACCGAGCACAACCAGGTCATGAACGAGGCTTTGGCCTTGGCGGGGCAGGGGCAGGTCCAGCAGCCGATGCTGAACGCCACGCCAACGACCGGCGTCAACGGCGTCGACTACGCGGGCCTTGTGGATCGCAAATTCCAGGCGGAACAGGCGGCGGCGCAAGCCAAGATGGGCGGCTTGTTCGGCCTCGGCTCATCGCTCTTGGGCGGCATGTTCGCGCTGTCCGACAAGCGCACGAAAGAGAACATCAAGCACATCGGCACGCTGAAGGACGGGACCAAAATCCACTCCTACAACTACAAGCCCGAGTTCGGCGGCCTGTTCTCTATCGGCGTCATGGCTGACGATGCGCAGAAGAAACATCCTGACGCTGTAAAGCGTGGTGATGATGGATATCTGAGAGTCAATTATTCCAAACTTGCCGAGGAATTGGCAGCATGACCCGTTCCTTCGTCCTTCCCGCTGCCGGTAACGGCACGCCGCAAAGCACCAACCGCAAGCGTCTCATGGCGGAGGCCATGCTTGCGCAGTCGATGGGCTACGAGCCGATTGCATCGCCGTGGCAGGGCGCGAACAAGCTGGCCCAAGCCCTCATGGGCGGGCTTATCGGTATGCGTGCGGACAAGATGGACGCACGGGGCCGCGAGGGTGCGAACAACGCGCTCATCCGTGCGCTGACGGGCGACCGTGGCGTTGCGCCGTCGCAGGCCGACCCGACCGGGGCGATGGTGCAGGGCATCAATGACCCGTATCAGTCCGACATCGGGCAGCGGATGCTTTACGACAAGTGGCAGCAGGATAATGCGCCGCC
>CAZMHM010000017.1:0-6524 GCA_964566135.1 uncultured Candidatus Saccharibacteria bacterium | reverse complement strand
GCACAGAAGTCTTCGTCGGACCGACAACAGCCGGTGCCTCCTCCTTCTTCGAGCCGAAAGAGAACCGAGGCATCTTTGCCTCGACAGGTGCCGGTTCTTGCTTCGCGTCGCCGTAGCCGTGACGCTGAGAGACGGTGCCCCAGTCGTAGACCTCGCCGAGTTCGTTCTTGCTGAGCGAGACGAAGTCCCCTTCGTAGGGGAGGATGGAGAGGATGCCCCGATGGCCAACGTGGCCAAGGAAGTTGTTGTTAAACGATGGCTTGCCAAGAGCAGCCAGAAGCTTCGCGATGTCACCATCGGTAAGCTCGCAAATATCCTGCAGAGCCGGCGAAATGATCTCAGTCAGGAGGTTGAACTCCTGAGTGCGGCCGTTGTTGGTGTCGTACTTCGGGAAGTCCCCTTCGATAGCGATCGACAGGAAGGGCTTGTCTTCGTCGTACAGCGCGAAGGGCAGAATGTCTTCGGAGTTGAAGCCCTGTTCGAGCCAGCCGAAGCAAATCTGCGAACGGAAGTCCTTCGTATCTCCGTTCATGCTTTCGAGGTCAGCCATCAGCGGCGTGCCCTCTTCTCGGCCGATCGACAGACCCTCGCCGTCCTGCACTGCGTAGCCGAACACAGTCGGCTTCTTCGCAATGATCAGTGCAAGAAGTTCGACCGGAACGATATGGCCGGCGTTCTTCGTGATCACCGTCTGTAAGTTTTTCGGTAACGTCATAGCTTCTTCTCTCCTAAAAAGCTTCCCCTCAGGAAGCATTGGGGACGGAATGTCCCCATTCCTTACGCCGTCTTCCGCCAGTTGAATGAACCGACGTATTCCTTGAACTTCTTCCGACGAACAACTTCCGGCAATCCGCCGGGGATGTTCGGCTTGTGCGCTCGGGCGGCGACGATGTCGTCGGCCTTGCTGTTGCGAAGCTTCTTCAACTCCGCTTTGACGATCTTCAGCCGAACCTTCTTCGGCACGAGATCAGGCAGATCAAGCTTCCGGGACATCTCTCGATAGAGATCGAGGACTTCCTTGTTGCTGATCTTGCCGGCACATTCTGCTTCGAACAGGCCGTCGTTGATGACCTGAGTAAGCAGCGCATGTGCCTTGTCGTTGCGGTCTCGAAGGACCATGCGATACCCCTTCTTGCGACGCCAATCCTTCCAGATGACGTTCAGTCCAGCTAACACTCCTACTGCGACACACACAACCCCTACGTCCAGCAGCGTCATATGCGAGAACGCATCCGCTGCCTCCTTCATACCGCTGACCGCGAAGTCAACGACACGATCCCTCATGTCCAGCATATCAACCGTCATCAGCCTCTCCTTCTTCGATGGGCACTCCGGTTACGACAACAGTCTCCGGCACCCATATGTCGGAATTGACTACGACTGTCACCGAATTGAGGAACAGTTGCTTTCCGTCGATCTCGATGCAGACAGGCTCATCGCCTTTCCCTGCACCGCTCAACTCCTGCAACGCCACGATAAATTCATCAACAATCATTTGCGTTTATACCCCTTCTCGTAGTCCACATTCCTTCCGATATGCCAGTGGTTGCACATCGCACAGTGGTAGATGTGGAGTTTCTTACCACCTGTTCGCTTAGCCTCACGGTTAGACTGGCTAACCGCAGACTTCTTGTCGTACGTTCGTTTCCCCGAAGGGCAACTACGGTCTGACAACACCATATCTCCCTCCTATGTACCAACGCGAAAAGGCCCCCGATGCTGAGGGGAACAGCACCGAGGGCCAAGTAGCGAGGGGAGGGGCTTTAACCTCGCTATTTTAAACGACACTTTACGTAGCGTAGTAGTTTTTCAATATAAGGATCGACTTCCTCTCCCCTCATCTCTAGTGCACGCTTCATAGCCTCCAACCTACCGGGAGGTACACCAGCGAAGCGCGATACAGCGTCAGCCATACCGAGAGACTTAGCACGGTGTTTATACCCATCCATTAATTCACGGTTGGGGGATCTAGGTACCGCCAACCCCTCGGCGGAGAGACGTGACGGTATTGCAGTGCCACTGTGCTTCACAAACTCCCCCGGAGGATCTTCAATCCTTCGAGGCAGCTTCCTTAATTGACGCTGCAACTTCAGCGCCTTCGCTTGCATCGTCCTGTTAGCCATCCCAACCTCCAGTATCTATATACTACTCGACCTCTTTCCTTAAAGCAAGTGAGTTACTCCTTACTGGAAGTAAGGGAATGGTTTCGTTGGTAATGTAGGCCATATAGGCGCTTGACGGTGTCGAGCTTTGCCGTACGATTTAAATGTCGTGCACGTAACCAGTACGCAAGTGGGAGAACCAAGTTTATCGCAGTTACGGCAACCAAAAGTATGATTGTAATACTGAAAAGAGTAGTCTCCATTGTGTGCTCCTGCATTCGATGATAGGAATAACGATACGAAAATAACAGCGATGTAGCTCATATTTCCTCTTGACAGGTTGGAATTGAAGTTATAGACTGCGCGTCTCCGCCGCCGGTTTGATAACTATAGAGTATCCTTAAGACACCCGCCAGTAACCCCCGAGCATCGGTGTCCATTCGAGTTGGTTGATGCTGTACATCTCGATGTCATCTTCACCAAACTCAACGATAACTTCACTTTCATCTTCGTCATCATCTATGATGTTGACGATCTGCCCGTTAGCTTGCAACCAATCCTTCTTAGTTGGATGCTTCCGGTCTTCATGGTGAACACGGTCACCTACTTGTGGTTCATTGCCGATCATATTGCTTATCCTTTGAGAGGAGACACAGGTGCCCTGTGAAACAAGGGACCGGCCTTGAGATTGGCACGGTACATGTCTAAGCGTTCGGGCAAGTTATTGCCACGATCACCATTCATCTCTTCGTCTTCTTCATTGAAGCATTTCTCACAAAGCGTAAAAGCTTGGCCAGTAGGTGAATAAATGCCACTTTCACCTAAGCAATCTTCTTGGCTAACCTTTATACGACAACGCGCACACATACTTCCTGTTGCGTACCTCATTTTACCCTCCGTTGTTAAACTTAAAGCGACGGTCTTTCAACACAGCCTTAGCTGTATCATTATTCGTCTGCTTGATATGCGGATGGAGATCGACGATATCAATGAAGGTATCTGCTTGACGGCGCAGTTCATCAGCAATCATAGCAGGACGAGTATTGATGGTGCTAACTACAGTTACATGATGTCCATACCTGCGCTGCAAAGTCTCGACAAGGAAGCGGAAGTCCCCATCGCCTGTGAAGAGGATGGTGTCACTGTTGTACGGAGCGAGTTCGAGACACATCGTAGTAATCTCGACATCCATGTTACCTTTGACCTTATTAGTCTTCGTAATAGGGTCAAAGAACACCTTAGTTTCCTTCTGGATGACACCCCAGCCGTTGTATTCGAGGTAGTCAACCATAGGCCGGAGGGAAGACTGCTCCTCCTTAGGAGGCAAAGCAGTGAAGTACAGAGCCTTGTGGATCGTCCCATCGAAGTGATGGAGTATCTTCTTGTAATCAATGGCAGACAGACCTAGCGCCTTAATGCTGGCGTACAGATTGCTGCCATCAATGAAGATACTTGCTACTTTACTGCGCATCACACTCTCCCTCTGTCGTAACGCCAACCAACGATTGTAGCTTCGCGTTGGTGTTGTTGTTCTTCTTTCAGCCAATCAGCAAAGTCATACCAATCAGAGAAGATGCGCTCGTTGATAACACCGGGCTTTATCTTCAGTTGAACAATTATATTACTTAGACGCATCAAACCCTCCTGTCGGAAGACGCCACCACGTCAGTGTAGTCGTCTCTGCAGACGTATCGTGCTCGACGGTGTATCCATACCGTCCAGTCAACGCCTCTGATTGAAGAGCCTTCACTGAACTGTTAAACAAACGCTGATCTTCTTCATTCCCCTGAAAAATGATACGGAATTTCTTCATAGCACCCTCCTTACAGGCTTAGAATAATGGCGACGTCTCCGACGAGGCTCAGTAATCGTAGCGATAGCGTAAATATTCTTACTGAAGTCTAGAGACAACTCCTTGACCTTAGCTTCTATTTCAGCACGGTATTTAGCAACCGCCATGACATTGCCGTACCAATCCATAGCTTCCCAATCTCCGCTTGACGTCTGCCTAATCCATACCGTCAGTTTAGCATGGGCATAGATGAAGCGTTGTCTGTTAGCACGCTCATGTTCAGTCATAATCCCCTCACTGTTTAAGTAGTCGAATAAGCTCTGCAATCCAATCTTCTTCACGCATGTGATGCTCCAATAGACTAATGGGGCGTCCTATTCAGGATCGTTTAAGATTTGCGATAATCAGTGTTCGCGCGTGCTGATGGCAAATCCCCCAATGCGTTAGTACATAGGCCTATAAGCCTTGCATGGGTTCTTGATCGTCATGTACAGCCTGTCCGGGTCACGGGCAGGATCTTCTGCGAATACCCAGATATCCTGAGCAGGCACCATACCGGGAATAGTTCCCCATTTCCGATGGGTAGTCCTAGGATCGCAGAGAGCATTCACCATATCGCTAAATTCTTGGGCTTCTTTAGACTTCCTGTAATACTGCATAACAAACTCCCCTGTTAGACAAGTTTAAGTGCCCTTTACGCCGGGCCAGCGGCATGAACCACATGCTTGCGATGGGTATTGTCATAGTACCTGAAGTCGGGGTGTCAGCAATTCGCTCCTACTATCGACCTAACTGTGCCGCCAGCTATACAGCAACCACCCCTATTTGAGCCGGACTTAAGACATCTGTGCAGACAAGCTAAACCATTGGAATTACTCCTTATCTTTCCAGTATCTATATTATCTCATGGGTATTTTCTTAAAGCAAACTCACATCACCTTATTGCCGATAGCGTCCTGTACCTTACCTGTCCGGTTGTTCCTATCATAATAGGCGACCTTACATATACGAATGTTCCTATCATCTTATCCGCATGCTGCACTGCGGTAGCTGCAATGCAATATGCAGATGCATCTATGCTGCGGTGCAGTAAACGGAGGGCAATAAAAAACCCCCGGCCATTGCTGGCGCGGGGGTCATAGTTATTGCAGTGCAGTATTAAGCCGCCTTTTTCCGAGTAACCAGCGGCGACCGCTTGACTTGAAGGTCAGCATACCACGGACCCAGCTTTAGCTCGTCGATCATATCGTCAAGATAGTTCCGGTATTCGACGATTGCCACCTTCAATTCATCGGAACCCTTGGCTCCGAGAACCTTCATCAACTTGCCGAGTTCCTTCTGATCTGCATCAGACTGGAACTCATCCATTGCCCGGAAACATTCGACCAGGCCGGCGACGTAACTCTCCGCCGTCTTGATTGTCGGGAATGCAGCCGCCTTGGTATTGGTATCGCGGGCTACTGTTTTCATCAGTGACTTGAGAGTGCCGCCGTTCTCGCTTGCCTCGGCAGCATTCAACTTGAGGAAAGAACCGATAGAGAAACGTTCGAACTTCGTTATCGGTTTCGTTGCATCGTCCGGGATAGTCCAGACAAGGATAGGCTTGGAAGTCTTCTCGACTTCGCCGGCATCAGCGTCAGCATAGTCGAAATCGCAGCCAACCTTGGCGAGACCGGCGACGGCATCCATTTGGAAGTACAATGCCATTGCCTTTTTGTATGCCGTCCGGATGGTAGACCGCCGGTTCTTAAGGTAGTTCTCCCGGCTAATCCGCTTGTTCTCGTCACCACGGTAGAGTTCCATCAATTCTTCCGGGATGTCGTCACACTTGTCGTTGACGTTGGCGATACGCTTAAGGTATTCCAACTCGCCGACGATAGCTGCACCCTCGCGAGTAGCATCGGAGAACAGCAAGTAAAACGAGGTAGACCGGATTGCGGTGCTACCCTTGCCGTCAGGCATTGCGACCTTGAACTTGTCGGGGTTATTGCCCGTCTCAAGATCAGGTTTCGGAAAGGTATTGAGTTCCTCTCCGTAAGCTTCGTTCATAGCAAAGAGAACCTTGATCGGTCCGCCTTGCCAATCCTCTTTCGCATTGGCCGCAAGCGTCACTGCTGCGCCCATTTCCTCGCTCTCTTGACCGGCAAGAGCGATAGCCCTTGCCTTCTGGGTTTCGCCTTCACTGTCAGTGTTGACCACTTCAGTCGGCTCAATGGCCGGAGTGGAACCCTGGTCAGTGTTAGCCTCAAGAGCAGCGACGGACACGGACGCCTTACGATTAAGATTGAAAGCCATGTTAGCCTCTCCATTGGGTTAATAATCAATCAGCTAGATCGCTGGCGCTTTCACAGTGAATGCCTGTTGCCGGAGCGGTTGGCTATTCCCGTTAGGCGTTGTCCTCTTGGCCGATGATTAAGACTACTCCCGCTCAATCGTTATTGCAAGTCACGAAGGCGTTATCGGTTTGTGATCTGCCGTGATCGGGCTAGATAGTGTTGCATATTTGTCCGTTGGCGTCCAATGGATACTAAAGACACAGTGTTACTCTAAAGATACACATTAGGTATTCCTAATGTTCTAACGTGTTCCATTGGAGTCCTAGTTCCAATACACGTTAGAGTGATTATCCC
>CAZMHM010000016.1:0-6895 GCA_964566135.1 uncultured Candidatus Saccharibacteria bacterium | reverse complement strand
ATCGACGCGCCCACCCCCTTGATCTGCGCCGCCGCTTCCCGCGCGCCCCGCAACCGCATTTGTATCTGTATGAGATTCACGTACTACGGGGCCTTTCCGTTCATTGCTCGAGCGATACGTCCTGCTAGGTCACGACGATCTTTTTCGAGTTCCTTCTCTGCTTCTTCGATGCCGACTTTGAGAAGATCAAACTCAGTCGGATCAGTCACGCGCATCACCCTGAACGGGTCGATCCCGACTGCGATCGCTCGTCCGATGGTGTGCGCGAACTGATCGTCGCTGCGCTTCAGTTCTTCAAAAAAGTATCGGCCTCCTCACGCTCCGACGACTTCATCCACTCGACCAGCGTGTTGTTGTGGTCGACCAGGGCGAGGTCGTTGTTGAACACGTTCTGACAGATGAGTCGCGCACGATCACCCGTCACCTCTGCGGCCTGCGCGAGACGCAGGTCGTAGCGAACGGGATCGTCACCGAACTCCGGGACGGCCTCGTTGAGCGGTTCGAGTTTGCCTGACTCGTCACGCACGAGGATCTGATGACACGCGCGAACGAGCACGTCGGTGACGGCGTTGAGTTCGCCTTGCGAATCCTTCGCCGACGCGGCCTTGTTCATGAGTTTGCTCATCTGGTCGTACGGGATGACGCGGTACTCAGCAACGAGCATTCCGTCGTACCCCGGGATGTCGATGATCGTCTTCCGATCCTTCGACATCGCCTGACGCTTCGACCTGATCGCGTTGAGGATGCTGCCCTCGCCAGCCTTGGCGACATCGCCATTGCTCGACGCGACAGCACCCTCGTCGCCTTCAGTCACTTTCTTGATCTGATCCTTGTCCATCTTGTGTCTCCTTTGGTGATGCGTTGATTACGTTTGCGGTACTACGCGACCGCGGCGTTCGGCGTGATCTCGATCTCGATCATCGCGACATCCGATGAGTTCGAGTCCACCTCGGGCGGGCCGACCCGCTTAAGGATTCCGGTGTACGTTTCGCCGGTGCTGATCGGGTTGCCGTCAGCGTCAGCGTTGATGACCTTGACGATCGCCTGACCGCCACCGACCTGACCGCGCATGAACGCGATCTGCTCGTCGTCACGACCGCGCCTGAACATCCTCGAGACCGTGATCTGCGTGACTGTCGTCGCGCCGCCCAGCGATTCCTCGGGAAGTCCACCCGGTCGGTATCGGGTTTCCTCGGAGTCGGTTTCGCCGCCCTCCTTGGTGTCCCATGTTCCGAGGTCGCGTCCCGCAAGCGTGACACCGACTCGGAAGTGATCTACTCGTGCTCCTGTAGGTCCCATGATTCTGTTTTACCTTTCTTCGTTCAGTCGATTGCTTAGAGGGTTTCGCCCGTCGGGATCTTGACGATCTCGAACTTGACCATGTCTGCCCCGGGCGACGTGCGCAGGCTGATCGCCGCGCGCAAGATCCCGTTCGCGATGTCGGCGGGAGGATTCACGTCCGGGCCGACATCGACCTTGAACGCTTCCTCCGGCACGTCGCCGTACAGATCATTCGCGAGGAAGAACGGGAGGCAGGCGCGACCCGCGATCTCCTGACCGAAGTCAGCGAGCGTGAACCCGCGACCATCGATCTTCCGCTCGAAGAAGTCCTGACCGACTTCCTCGGCGATCGCAGCGACTGCCGCGACGGTACGCGACTGACTCAACTGCGACCACTTCGCTTCAGTGATCGGATTCGCGAGCGTGCGGTTCCCGTACGTCCTGACCTTGCCACGGTAGTCGCGCGCAACGTTGACGCCGAGGTCGTTGTAGATCTCGCGCTGCGCCTCACTCGGCGCAACCTGACTCAGGCCGATCGCGAACTGCGACTCGCCCAGCACGCCGGCGATCGGGTCGCCCGGGTTCTTACCCGCGGCGAGCGCGCGTGCCGTCATGCCGGCCTGAATCGCCGAGTACGGAACCGTGCGAGTCGTGCCGATCGCGAGGCCCGGGATGATCGCCCAAGGCCAGAACTGACCGCCGAAGCGTGCTCCGGTCTTCGTGCGAAGCGCGAGCGCCGCGGCACCGATCGTTGAGTGATCGACGCTGTCCGCTGCGTCCAGCAGCGCGATGCGTCGATTGCTCTCCGCGTGAAGGAGCAGCGCCTCGTGAAGCACCGCGGTCGTCATGCCCGGCAGTGACACCTGCCCGGGGCCCATCGACAGGACGAACTTGTCGAGCGCCGCCGAAGTGATGTTCGTCGTGACCGATCCGAGGTCGTCGTTGCCCGACGCCAGGACCTTCGTTGCCGCGACGGGATCGAGGCCCGTTCCGGTAACGATGTCGATGTACGCGCTCGACGCCGATGCCCACGCCACCGCCTCGGCGACTGTAGCGAGCGTAGGCGACGTCTCGACGGTGACACCGTTGTAGGTGACGGTCAGCGTGAAGTTGCCCGCTGAGGCGGCGATGACGACGTTGACCGCGTTGCCCCACGCGCCCTTCGACTTCGCGTTGATCGTCATGGCAGTTCCGCTGCCGTCTGACGCGGTGACCGTTGCCTTCGCGGCAGCGGGCCCGAGGATCCGCTGAACGAACGCAGTGCGTCCACCTTCGCGGAAGAACGCCTCGAGTGCGTCGTGAAGGATCGAGGTCGTGACGGTGCGGTCTCCGAGCAGCGCAACCTTCTGCGTCATGCTCGTGATCGTCACGGGCTTCGAGTCGTCGCCGCGCTCGGTGTAACCCGCGACGAACCAGTTGCCGGTGCTCGGCGGGATTGACCCTGACGAGCGCCTATCGGTGATGCTTGTTGTGACTCCCGGGAGGGTCATTTCTGCTCCTTGTTCTTGTCGTCATTCGACGCGGCCTTCGCCTTGTCGTCTGTCTTGTCGGTGGTCTTCGGTTCGGGCTTGTCGTCCTCGACCTCGCTGACGAGTCCGTGACTGACGAGCGCCAGATCGTCGTCATCCTTTTCGGGATTGAATCCCTTGATGACTTCGTTCGGCGCGAAGAAGCGACCCTGGCGTTCGACCTGGTGTGTCGCCGTGACCTTGAAGGTGGTCATGATTCTCCAATCTTGCTGAGTTCGGTTTCGGTTTCTGTGACTTCGGGATGCTCATGATCCTCGTAAGGATCATCGAGTGGTACGCGTGTGCCGCCCGCTGCCTCAACGATCATCTCGCAGTGGACTCGGAACAGCAACTGGACGACTGACACGGTTCGATCTGCTTCAACAGGAAGTTCGTTGTAGGACTCATCGACCCACTCCTCGACTGAACCGACCTCGCCGATCTGCGGGTGCTGAAGGAACACGGCACGAATCGTCGCGCCGTAGTACGCGCGCAAGTTGTCGGTCGCCGCCTCATCGCGCGCGCTCGAGACGATCGCGATGCCGAGGTCCCATTGCGCACTGTACGAACCGTCGCCCTCCTTGACGACCGTGTCACCGACGATGCCGGGCGACACGACGACCATGGCGGGCAACTGCTCTTCGGGGAACTTGTCGAGTTCCGCTTTGATGCTGAACGATCGAATCTTGTGAAGCGATCGCGCGTCGCGATCGGTCAGGCGTTCGATCTCGGCGAGGTAGGTTTCTTCCCAAAGTTTGTAGTGCTCGATCGCACCTCGTTCGAGGTTCGTGACGATCATCAATTCGCCGAGGAAACTCATGGTGCCGGCACCTTGATCCCGCCGTTGACGATGAACCGCTGAAGGATCTTGACGACATCATCGCGCTGCGATTCGGTGAGGTCCACGACAGGGCGACGTGCGAGGCCAACCTTCGGCGCGCCTTGCTGATGAAAGATGCCGTACTTGATGCGCGAACCCCACGTGAATCCCTGCGGTCCCGCGAATCGTTCAGCGCCCGGGGCGTGCCATTGCGTGACCGAGTTCCTGAGCGCGAACGTTTGGTGAAGGATCTCGAGCGGGTACCCGTTGCGATGCTTGAAGTCGAGCGTCGATTCAGCGAGCGGTTCCCAACCGCCCGAACCTGACGCACCTTCACTCTGAAACTGCTTCTCGCTGACGCGCTCGAGGTACTTCATGATCGCGACCATCGCTGGGGTCGCGTTGAGGTACCGCGCACTGAACCGCAGCAGCGATCGCTGGAGTTGCGTTTCGCCGAGCACGGCGAACTCAATCGCGACGGGCATTTAGAACACCGTCCGCTTGCCGATGATCGGCGCGTTACCGTAGTCGTACGACGGCATGCCGTTGCCGACCCCGGGTTCACCGATGCCGCCGCCGCACGTTTCGGCGATCGCTTCGATGAGGTCTTTCAAGTCCGTGTCGTACAACGCTTTGATCTGCTCGTACGGCGACCGGTTCGAGTTGATCTGTTCCGGGAAGTAACTGATCTCGATCATGAGCGCGGTGCGCAAGTGAATCACGTGCGCCGCGTCAGTCGCGAGTGCGTCAGTACAAGGTTCGGTTGTCCCGATCTTGCCCGTGACGAGGTTCGCTGCGTCCTCGAGGAGCGCGATGACCTGCGTGTCAGTCGGGCGTGTTGCTTCGCTGAACTCGCCTGCCTCACCCCCGACATCATCCTTGGTACGCGTCCGTAGCAGGGCGCTTACTTTGGTGATGTCGGGAGTGATCTCAGGCATGACGTTACTGGCCGATGACTTCGGCGAGTCCCTTTTCGATGCCGACGCGAACGTCGCGATCCTCTGAGGCCGCGACGCGGTTCTCGGAGGCGAGCAGGCGCTCTGCCGACTCGACATCGTTCTCAGCAGCGGCGATGACTTCGGCGTTGGTGGGCGCCTTGTTGTCCTCGTCGCCGGCGATCCAGATGTCGAGTTCGTCGTCGCTCATGTCCGGGACGGACGCTTCGATGACTTCGTCATCTTCATCCACCTCGTCGTAGACGACGAAGTAACCGAGCGCGTCGCCACGCTCGGCCTCTTCCTCGGTGACCTCGATCGTCTCACCCTGGCGAGCGATCCTCGAATGAGGACGCTCTTCCTTGGTGAACTCGTCCACGATCGTTTCCTCGACCGTGTACCCCTTGATCTTAATTGTGCGTTCCATCTGAGTGTCTCCTTTCTCAGTCCCGCGCTAGCCCGCGTGTCCGGTGGACTCGAGTACCGCGAACGGGTTGGTGACGTACATGACGGGGCGGACGCTCGACTGAACGAACGTGCGCTCGTGATCGGGGTCGCGCCACGTCTCGGTGCCGAGGGGCTTTTCGACGCGCATCTCGCCGACCTGCTGCGAGGCCACGTACTTGACCTTGCCAGCGGGCTGACGATTCGACACGTAGATCGAAAGGCCCATCTCGCCGAGCACCTCACGAAGCCCGGAGGCGCCGTAGATGAGGATGAGCGACGTGTACTCCTGCGGGTTCATGATCGCGAGGTCGTACGTGACGCCGAGTTCATCGACCTCCGCGGACTCGATCGCGAACGCGAAGTCGCGCAGCGGGAACAGGTTGGCGTTCGACTGACTCGAACCACCGACCACGACTGTCGTCCAGTTGCGACCCGTGAAGGTCTGACTCGACGCAGTGACCGAGGCGTTGAGGACCTCGATCGCCCGCTGGTTGATCTTGCGCACCTGAGTGTTCGCGAGTTGACGCATCTTGTTCGCGAACGTGGTGCTCATGTTGCGGTCGCGTGTCTCGTCCAGGACGAACACCTTTCCGCCCCACTTCTCGACCTCGGCGACCTTCGGCGTGCTGAGTTCAGCACCGATGATCGGGAACTCGCCACCGGGTGCGACGCGTTCAACGTCGTCCGCTGCGTAGATCTCGTTCGCCGTTGCCTCGTCGTACACGACTGCTCCGCCGGTGACGCCGCCCGCTGATGCGAAGATGCGATCGGCGATGAACTTCTGGAGGGTGAGGTCCATTATCATCCGCGTCACTCGCGTGGGCTGATTGAGGTACTGTTCGACCGTCATCGTCGTGCCCGAAACGGTGGGCGCGGCGAACGGGTGAACCGGGTTGGGAGCGCCGCCGGCGATCGGGAAGGCGCTGAGCAGTTTTCCTGCCGCGACCATCCTCGACATCTCGCCGAAGGCACGCTGAGAACTCGGTGAACCGTTGACGACCATCGCGGTCATTTCATCGATTACCGGATCTTCCAGAGTGATGATGTCACTCATGATTGGGTATCTCTCTTTCTTGGTTGATCCGGCGTTATGCCGGGTTGGAGGTGTAGAGCTGAATCAGGGCGTCGTTGCCCGCGGTCGCTGACGACCACGCGCGTCCGACTGACTTGCCCGACGCCTTGGTCTTGGCCTTGCCAGCGGTGCCGACTTCGACCTCCTGACCTGCGGTGATCCCGCCGGTGTCAGCGGTGACGGGAACAACGCCGTCGGCGATGAACGTCACCTCGCCGTTGATCGCCTGGTCGTGCGATGCGACTCCGCACTTCAGGCCGCCAGCGGTCGCCGGGCTGATGACGACGTTCCCGCCCGAGGCGGTCGTGTCGAGGCCCACCGACGGGGTACCCTGCTTCGGGTCGCTGATGTCCACGAACCGCTTGCCGATCACTGCCGCTTCGCAGTGTCCGGTGACGCGAGCGCCCGGTTCGTACTTCGGAACACACTCGTTCGCTGTGCTCATGTTGTTCAGACCTCCTTGGTGATGAGATCGGGCTTCTCGGCGCTCGCTGCGAGTTCCGGGAAGAGCGACTTGTCGTAGGCGTCATTCGACGCGTCAGCGCCCGCCTCGACCTTGGTTTCCTCGACCGGGAGGAGTCCCGGCGCGAGCGACGCGAGTTCGGCCTCTGTGGCCTTGCCCGCTGCCTTGAGTTTGGTGCGCCACGCGTCCTTCGACGCGGGAGCGATCTTGCCCTCGGCGACCGCGGCAGCGAGGATGGTTTCCCGTCGCTCGTTCATCTGCTCGGCGCGTGCTGCCCGACCTTCCTGCGCGGCGGCGACCGTGTCAGCGAACACCTTGGCATCGACCTTCACCGTGTCGTCGTCATTCGTCTCCGGGACAACTTCTTCT
>CAZMHM010000015.1:0-8586 GCA_964566135.1 uncultured Candidatus Saccharibacteria bacterium | reverse complement strand
CTTCTCAGAGAAAAGCCTACGGCGAAGCGAGGCAGACCTACCAAGGATGAAGTCAATAAGGAAGCTACTCGTATAGCTTCTGAAGAAGACCGTGTTCTAAAAGACGCTGAGCGTATTCTTCAATGATTTATAACGCTAGAGGCAATATCCAAGTTACGACAGATGCAGGCTACGGTCTGTATTCTGCTGATGGCTATATCCGAATAACGATAGTAGACGGTAATTCGTTAACTGGACTGTACGCAGCAGATGGTTCTTGGAACGCTGTTCTTGTTGATGACACAGATACTCCTGTCTCAATCTACCACCCTTGTGGAGCCATTCGTGTCGTAGAGACTGTAGCTCAAACTGGAAGCACCGCACCTAACGGTGCTTTGTACGTTTCTGGAGCAGGTACACCTCTTCCTGTTATTGTTCTGACTGGAGACGAAATTCCAGAAGACGCTGGTGTTGGTGATACTGTAGGTACGCTGACTATTTCTGGAACGTACACAGGTACTCCTGTCTTTGCTTTAGACGACGATGCAAATGGATTGTTTGTCCTTGACGGGGATGACATCGAAGTCGCTGGTGCTTTAGATTACGAGACAGCAGATGAACATACAGTCACTGTTTCTGTCTCAGGCATTGATCCAGTAATTGATCCTCAAGATTTTGTCGTAACCGTTACTAACGTTACTGCGGCATCTGCTGCTGGTATTTTGCTAGACGCTAATGGTGATATTGGTTTAGCTATAGTTGCTAGTGACGACAGCATGGTCATTCGGGATTTTGCGACGCCTGTGAATGATTATTCCGGCGCACCGGGCCCCAAGCTCACGACATCGCGAGGGTCCAGTGCCGCCTACCATGACAGCAGCAACGTCCTCCAAATCGCATCTAGCAATGTGCTTCGGCGCGATTTTGATCCACGTCTCGGGTCATCCGTGGCGGGCTATCTCTCGGAGGGGGCTCGCACCAATTTGGTGTTGCGGTCGGCGGCAATCGACAACGCCTCATGGACCAAAGTCGCCAACACAATTACCGCTGACAATACCACTGGGCCGGATGGGTTGACCGCTGCCGATCTTTGCACGGATGGGTCATCAGGATTTAACCCGTCGATCACGCAGGACGTTACGGTGTCTTCCGGCGCGACTGGCGTGCAGAGCCTGTATATCAAGCGCGGCAACAATGACTGGATCAGATTTGTAATCACAAACACCGCCGGCACCAATGTCGTCCGGGGCTGGCTAAACACCGCAACCGGCGCGCTGGGAACGGTACAGGTTGTCGGAACCGGCACCGGGCAGGTGTTGCAGGTTATTGCCTATCCGAATGGCTGGTATCGCCTTCTTTTGACCGGAGCCCTAACCGGCGAAACGACATATCGAATACAATTCAATAGCGCGACGGGTGATACCAGCGGCACGCGCGTCACTGGCGCGACCTACTATCTCTGGGGCGTCGGTTTCGAGGTCGGCGGCTTTGCATCCAGCCCAATCGCAACTGCGGGCTCCACAGTCGCTCGTTCTGCCGACAGCATTACGCTCGCCACATCGGCTTTCCCGTGGTCAGCCACGGTCGGCACTCTTATGTTCGAAGGCCACACGCCGCTTGGCTCTGGAACGCAAGTCCTATGGCAATGCGATGATGGCAGCGAAAACGAGCGCTTCAGACTGCTGCGCAATTCCTCGAACGAGATTCATTTCATCGTCACCGATGGCGGCTCCGGCGTCTGTGACTTGAACCTCGGCACGGTCGCAAATGATACTGCGTTCAAGGTTGCGGTGTCTTGGGCGGCCAATGATTTCGTTGGCAGCTTGAATGGCGGCACCGCCGTCACTGATACCAGCGGCACATTGCCAACCGTGACCACTATGCGCCTCGGCTCCAGCTTCACCGGGGAGCAGAGCTTCGCTCACTGTAAACGGATAATGTACCTTCCTTTGAATAAATCATCAGCACAAATAGAGGCGTTAGCGACATGAAAGCTAATCTAATTGATATAACATCAGCAACGTCTTCTGGCAATGTCTCCATTCAGAATACGAATAACGACGCTTTAGCTGCTGCTATTGAGAAAACGCTGTCTCGCGATGGGACTTCTCCAAACGAGATGAATGCTAACCTTGATATGAACTCTAATCGTATCTTGAATCTTCCTGCTCCTATTAATGCTTCTGAACCTGTCCGATTGATTGACCTCCAAAATGCTACGTTTGTTGAAGGTGACGGTGGAGCGCCAGCAGAAGACGAAATAGTTGAATTAGGTGTAACTTTTCAAGATATTTCTGTTCTAGAAATTGATTCAGACATTAACATTTTTAAAACTATCGGTTATTATTCTGAGGACGCAGCTGGAGCAGCATTCATGCGCAGAGTCTCCAGTCAACCGTCTACTACTGGAAGTTGGACACAAGACGCGACAGGAGCGTACTGGAATATTGATCCTAATCAAGATATTAATATTCGTATGTTTGGTGCCAGGTCAGCAAATGCAGATAATCAAACACAGATACAAAATTGTATAAATTATTGCCAGACAAATACTAAGATTACTCATGTCCCTAAAGGTACTTATACCGTCTTGTCTAAACTCTATTACCAAGATGGTACAATTCTTCTTGGGGAAGGGTTTGGAAGCATCATAGCTGCAAACTTTAGCGGTTATGTCATTGAACGTAGTGGAGGTGATCAAGGCAGAGCTCCTTACGGTCCAGTTGTTATTGAAAAACTTAAAATACAAAACGATCATACGTCAGGTAATGGTATTTGGTTTGTTGACCAAATTCAAGGTAATATCAATGATTGCCAAATCAGAGTTAAAAATATTGGCATTAGATTAGGTCCTAATAACTTTACTGCCTTCATTAACGGAACGACTGTCCACGGTGTAACACAAGCAGGAAGCATTGGTATTTTAGCTGAGAGTCACGTAGATATAGCTGGTTGTGATATATGCCACTGGGATACGGCAGTACGTAAATTTGGTCAGTCTGGAAAGCTTAGTGCTAGTCGTATGGAAGTAAACGTCGTCGGCGTTATGATTGGACGAGATGCAAGTGCCTCTCCTTACTGGGCTAGAGGATTTATTGTAACTGGTAACGCATTCGAGGCAAATGATTACGCAATTGTAGCAAGACAGGCTGAAGGCTGTAGTATTATTGCAAACGTCGTACAAGGGACAAGTAACGCACCTTCAGGCGGATCAATTGTTGGTTACGATTTACAACAGTTTAATGGTTGTACAGTTTCAGGAAATTCTGTTACAGGAGAATTTGCTACTGCTGTTCTTCGTGCTTTAGACGTATGGGATAGTTCAATTGTTGCTGGTAATTATTTTAATCAGTCTGGGGCAGGGGTTGTTTACTCTAGCGCGTATTCACATGTAAACTCTAGTGTTGAATATAATAGAGGTATTCTAAACAATTATGGCAATGCGCAAACAATTGCAACAGGCATGAAACCTGCTGTCTCTGGAACTGATGGAACTGATACGACGCCATCTACTACTGAAACTTATTTCTGTGTCATTCGCATTGACCGTCCTACTATTATAACAGGTATCCAATTACTGAATGGATCGGCTGTTGCAGGAAATGTCACTGTTGGATTAGCTGATCGTGCTGCCGCCCCTATTTCAGCGGCTAAATCTGCGAGTACAGCACAGAGCGGAACGAACCAATACCAACGAATACCTTTTGCTGCCGCGTATACAGCAGTACCAGGAGAATATTATGTCGTAGTCCAGTTCAGCAGCACAAGTGCTCGTTTCCGTACTCACGCCTTTGGTGGATTTGGTGCTGAGAAAGTAACAGGGACGACGTACGGAACATTTCCGACAGGGACAGATGCTACGACGTTTACTGCTAATGTAGGTCCTATTGCAAGTCTGTATTAAATTTGGATAGAAAGACAGAAAATAGACTTCGAGCTGAACAAGATTTAGAAGTCTTTATTAAGCTTGTTCATCCTCAGAGAGTACTCGGAGGTGTTCACAAGAAGCTAATACGTTGGTGGACTCGTGAAGATGCTAAGAACCATCAACTACTTCTTCTTCCTCGTGATCACATGAAGTCAGCTATGGTGGCTTATCGAGTCGCCTGGATGATTACGAAGAATCCTACTATCCGTATTTTGTACATCTCAAGTACTGCTAACCTTGCCACCAAGCAGTTAAAGTTCATCAAAGATATTTTGACTTGCGATCAATACCGTTTCTATTGGCCAGAGATGGTCAATTCAGAAGAGTCCAAGCGTGAAAAGTGGACGGAGACGGAAATCTCTGTAGATCATCCTGCGAGAAAGAAAGAAGCCGTTCGTGATCCGACTATCTTTACAGGAGGTCTTACTACTAATCTTGTTGGTCTTCACTGTGATATTGCTGTCTTTGATGACGTCGTAGTTAATGAAAACGCTTATACAGAAGACGGAAGAGAAAAAACTAGAACTCAGTATTCTCTTTTATCCAGTATTCAAGGTGCAGATGCACATACTTGGGTTGTAGGCACTCGTTATCATCCTAAAGACTTGTACAACGATCTAGCAGAGATGGTAGTCGATATGTACAATGCTGAAGGAGAACCTACTGAGTCTTACCCGTTATACGAAGTCATGGAGGAACAAGTTGAATCAGCAGGAGACGGATCAGGAGAATTTCTCTGGCCACGCCAGCAACGTTACGACGGTAAGTGGTTTGGGTTTGACCAAAGAGTTCTTGCTACCAAACGCACACAGTACTTGGACCGTACCCAGTTTCGAGCGCAGTATTACAATAATCCCAATGACGTTGACTCAGCGCCAATATCCCCAGAGTATTTCCAATATTACGATAGAGCAAGGCTTGGTAGAGTAGATGGTAAATGGACGTATGCAGGAAAGAGATTAAATGTTTTCGCTGCTGTTGATTTCGCATACAGCGTCAGACTCAAGTCTGACTATTCTTGTGTTATCGTTGTCGGTGTTGATAGTGACAACAATTATTATGTTCTGGATATTGAACGATTTAAAACAAAGCTTATCTCAGAGTACTTTCAGAAGATATTAACACTCCATCAGAAGTGGGATTTCAGGAAGATACGTGCTGAAGTTACTTCCGCTCAGATGGCTATCGTAGAAGACTTAAAAGTCAACTACATCCGTAAACACGGCTTAGCACTAGCTATTGAAGAGCATAAACCTACACGTCACGAAGGGACTAAAGAAGAAAGAATGGAAGCTATTCTTCAACCTAGGTACGCCAACCATCAAGTTTGGCACTATCAGGGCGGGAATTGTCAAATCTTAGAAGATGAATTAGTACTCCAGAATCCTCCTCACGACGACGTCAAAGACGCTCTCGCTTCGTGTATCGAAGTCTGCGTGGCACCTACAGTTGGTAAAATTCAAGGTTTAACAAATTACAGGGACATGATGACAAAAGTATCTAACTCACGCTTCGGAGGTGTTAGCTTCTAATGGCTGGCTCTGTCCTAGACTTAGACCAAATTATTGTCCCTGATCAGTTAGGTACAGCTCTGGCTGTCCAGTATACTACTTGGGATAGTCTTAAGACTGTTCGTATCAATGACTGGAAGATGATCCAGAAATACGTATACGCAACAGATACAAACAACACAGCGAATAACGCACTCCCTTGGAAGAACAAGACAACTGTTCCTAAGCTCTGCCAGATCAGAGATAATCTCTACGCTAATTACATGGCTGCTCTCTTCCCTAAGCGCCAATCAGTAACCTGGGAAGGCTCTGCTGGTAAAGATCAGACAGCTTCAAAGAAGACAGCTATCGAAGCTTATTGTCAGAATATGATGGAACAGCCTGAGTTCAAAGAAGCAGTTTCTCGTTCAATCCTTGATTACATTGACTACGGTAATCCGTTTCTGTCACTGACTTGGAAGGACGAACAAATTGCTCAAGACACTGGTTTCAAATCAGGCTATGTTGGTCCTATTCCTGTCCGCATTAGCCCCTTGGATATTGTATTCAATCCTATTGCTCCCTCCTTTTCACAGACTCCTAAAATCGTTCGATCAGTAGTTACGATTGGAGAACTTGCTAATCAGTTAGCATCGTTTACGTCTCCTGAGTACGCAGAAGAAACTCAGAAAGCTTTCGATTATTTGAAGGACGTTCGTAAGACTGTCTCTCAATGGAATGGGGGCTATAAGACAAAGAATGAACTCTTCGCTATTGCAGGGTTTACTTCTTTTGATGTTTATCTTCGTTCCAGCTATATTGAAATCTTGACATTCCAAGGAGATTACTACGACGTCTACAATGACAAGATGTACAAGAATTATGTTATTCATGTTGCGGATCGTCACAAAATCCTAGGAATGCGTCCCAACCCTTCTTTTCTGGGTAAGAGTTCTATCTTCTCAACGTCTTGGCGTATGCGCCCAGATAACTTGTGGGGTATGGGTCCGTTAGACAATCTAGTAGGTATGCAGTACCGAATAGATCACGTAGAGAACCTAAAAGCGGATGTCTTTGACCTCGTGGCCGCACCACCATTAATGATAAAAGGCGTCGTAGATGATTTTCAATGGGGTCCGTTTAGTAAGATTTACGTTGGAGACGATGGAGACGTTAAAGCACTGGCTCCTGATGTCAACGCTCTTCAGTATAACTTGGAAATCGAGAATCTTCAAAATACTATGGAAGTCATGGCAGGTTCTCCAAAAGAAGCCGCAGGATTTAGAAGTCCTGGTGAAAAGACAATGTACGAGGTCCAAAGACTAGAAAATGCTGCTAATCGTATCTTCCTTACCAAAGTCCGCCAATACGAGGAACAGGTCCTAGAACCTCTCCTAAACGCCATGCTAGAGCTTGCAAGGCGTAAGATGGATGGAGCTACTGTCGTCCGTGTCTTCAACGATGAGACACATGCAATGGACTTTATGTCGATTACTCCAGAAGATTTATCAGGCATGGGTCGCATTCGTCCTATTGCTGCCCGTGTCTTTGCTGAGAAAGCAGAGCGTGTTCAGAACATGACTAATTTCTACGCTTCAGCTATTGGTGCTGATCCTGAAATTCGAGCACACATGAGTACGCTCGCTCTCGCAGAGATGTTTGAAGACTTGCTTGATATTGAACCTTATAACGTCGTCAAGCCGTATATTCGTATTATCGAAGAACAAGAAGCTCAGAAGTTTGTTAACGCTGGACAAGAGCAGGTAGCTCTTGACGCTGAGACTCCTGCTGGGACTTCACCAGATGACGTATCAATTCCAACTCAACCGCAGGTGGTCTAATTGGGTATTCCAGCAGTTTGGTTGAAAGGTCTCGAAGGAAAAGAGAAACAAGACTTCGAGACGTACTTAAGAAATTCTACTGTCCTAGTAGATAAGCTCATAGAGATTCTCTCAGACCATATCGAGGCTCTTGAGCGTAAACAAATCCAGGAAGAGTTCTACAAAGACCCTGAACTATTCGCGCGTTTATGCTACTTAAATGGACAACTCGCAGCTTATAACAAGGTCATCAATCTCTTCCATTTTAGAGGAGAATAATATGACCGATCTATTTAAGGCTCCTGACCAGGAGATGATTATTGACCCCGAAAAAGACTACCTACCTGATCTCGTAGGTGAAGGTAAGAAGTTCAAGACCCCAGCAGACCTCGCAAGAGCTAAGCTAGAGTCTGATGCTTTTATCGAACGTCTAAAGCGTGAAAACGCAGAGATGAGGAGTAAAGTTGAAACTGAGCTTTCTATGAAGCAGTTTCTAGACAACCTAGACGCTAAGTTGAAAGCCAAACCTGCTGATGATACTACTCAGAGGACCACCCCTGACGAACCGAATGCAGAACAGATTAATAAAGGTATCTCCGAAGAGGATATTCTAAAGCTTCTTGATAATAGAGAAAAGACCAAGCAGCAACAGGAAAACCTCAACAAGGCAATCGAACTTTCTAAGAAGTCTTTTGGTGCTAACTATAGTCTTGTCCTTGAACAAAAGGCGCAAGAACTGGGCATCTCTAAAAACTTCCTAGAGGATATTGCTAAGTCAAATGTTTCAGCATTTGCTAGAATTGTCGGCGCTGAACCTAAGAACGATAACACTCAACTATTTCCTACTTCGTCTGTTACTACTCAGACTGCTCCTCCAGTCAATACTGGCAAGAAGTACTCTGATTTTGAAAAGATGCGGAAGGAGAATTACAAAGAGTGGATCAGTCCTCGTGTTCAGAATGAAATTCATGACCTTGCTGTCAAACATGGAGAAGCCTTTCTAACTTCATAAGAAAGGATTAACACATGAGCGGTTTTTCTACTAATAACAACGTTCATCTCATTCGGTCTAATCTTTGGTCTAACACGCTCAAAGAAGTCCTCTTGGATGAACTCATCGGCACTCGTTATGTCGATATGATTACTGACTTCCCTGACGGTGAAACTTTGAACATCCCGTCTATCGGTCAGGCTGAGTCCAACGATTACGTCGAAGGTCAGGCAGTTGTCTATACTAGCATGGACACTGGTAACTTCACGTTCACGATTGACCAGTACAAGTCTTCGGCTACTTACATCACCGAGAAGATGAAACAGGACTCGTTCTATATGTCGCGTCTTGTTGCTGGCTTCGTTCCCAAGCAGGCCC
>CAZMHM010000014.1:0-11722 GCA_964566135.1 uncultured Candidatus Saccharibacteria bacterium | reverse complement strand
GGGTGACAAGACTTGAACTTGCGACCTCACGGCCCCCAGCCGTACGCGCTACCAACTGCGCCACACCCCGAAAGGTGACCTGACGACCGTTTGGATTCCTGCTGGAAACCAAGTGGGACTCTTCACGTTACTCCCACGGGAATAACAAATATTAGAACCCCATAGCGTTTGAATATTCAGAAATCAATGCTTGCCGCCAGGCCATGTTAAGTATAGCGTACCAACACCGGGTAGTTCTACTCTTACAGTCCAAGAATTGTTGTAGTAATTGCTTGGTAGAGTGAGCTTAAGATTGGGCCAATTAATGGGAAGCCAACGAGAACTAACGCCAAAATAATAAAAATACCATACTGCTCCAACATATCCATGACGCGCTGCATGGGTTCGGGTGCAAATGCATATAAGATACGAGAACCGTCCAAGGGTGGAATGGGGAGCATATTAAATAAGAAGAATCCAACATTAATTTGCACAAAGTATAGCCACCATGTTGTCCAATAAACATCATCTATTCCGCTTATCCGCAATATTGCACCACCTACTACTGCGAGTACAAGGTTAGTTGCAGGGCCCGCAAAGGCAACTAGTGCCATTCCAAACTCATTCCATCGTAATCTATGCCGTAACACGGGCACGGGTTTCGCTGCGCCGAAGACAGGCTGGCCGGTAATTGCTAACAACAGTGGTAATGCGAGGGTCATAATTGGGTCGATATGCGGTATTGGATTTAGGGTGAGCCTCCCCTCCTCTTCGGCGGTTGTGTCTCCGAGATATTTAGCAACAAGGCCGTGCATAATTTCATGCAGAATAACTGAAATAATAATTACGACGAGAGTGATAGCGGCAATGACAAGTTTGTTTGATATGAGCATAACCTCATTAGTATACCAAAAGCCTACCCTTGACTTTTTAGCTTATAAACTGTAAAATTTACTACTGAATCTCATGAGGAAATAATTATGAATATATGTGACATAACCGGCAAAGGCAAACAGTATGGCAGTAATGTCAGTTTTTCTCAGCGCCACACTAAAAAAGTTTGGAAACCAAACTTGCAAACCAAAACTGTCATAGTTGATGGTAAAAAAGTTAAGCTTCGTGTTAGCGCACAAGCTATTCGAACTTTGAAGAAAAAAGGCTTGCTCGTTTAAACTCACGTTTTTTATATAAAATACCCCGCAATTGCGGGGTATTTTATATAAAAATTCTTTGATTTTAAGATTTGCTTCGGTCTATTATGACAACTCGTGTTTTATCGCCTAATTCAGATTCTTTAAGCTTAAGTGTCTCGACGTGTTCAGTGTCTGTAGAGCCCATTTCTGCCAAGAACAGATTTACGTCTGCCTGTGGAACCTCATATGTGACACCCGAATCTGCATAGTGGGTGGGGACTACAATCTTTGGCTCAATCTTCTTAACAAGACTTGCCGCGCCAGTTGCATCGAGCGTATAGCCCGAACCACCGACAGGAACGATAAGCACATCGATGAGGCCTAGTTTTTCAAGCTGATCTTCTGATAAATCTGGATGTACATGGCCAATAATACCTATTGAGAAACCTTGCATGCGAACACTGTATATAGTTGCGCGTACGCCATCGGCATCAAGATGAGCTTGAGCGGGAATGCCCCTCACAGACACCTCGGAAATCTCATACTCACCGGGACCTTCTACGAGGAATCGATGCGGGTTCTTGCTTCCCTTATCAAGAGTAAAAATTGCTATATCTTCAGTTGTAGCAACTGATTTTAAGCCATGCTCTTGTAAATTATCATCAACGAGAACTGTTACCTTCTTATTACCTATTCGCACACAATTAGCACCATAAAACTGGATTTCCATACCATCGCTCCTTATTGCAACAATTTATCTTTATCAATCAAAACAATTTTTTTGGCAGCAAGTAGATTTGATACAAACCTATCGTTAACCTGACGTCGATATACAAATTCATCATCACTAAATACGCTATAGCGTAATTCTTTTTTCTCGGTTTTTTCTAGTTCAGCAATAAGATGCTCAACTGCAGTTTGATTAACGTCACCTACCACGACAATATCTACTCCGCTTGTTTCATCACGTGTAAACTGTCCGGTGTAAATAGCAAGCCGTACATTACCCGTTTTTTGTAATTCTAATACAAACGGATCAGTTACCTCTTGTTCGGTAGCGACAGGCTCTGTTGTTTGTTCTTGTTCTGCGGCAACTTTTTGCGATGCTTTAGCGGGTGATTTTTTAGCTGGCTTGAACGCCTTACCGCCAAAAATACTACCTAACGCAGGATAATGCTCGTAGTCTTGATTCACTTCATAATATAATCTGTTGTTTGTATTGTCGGAAGTAATAATACCGATGCTTAATAAGTTCGCAAGCTCACGCCGAACCGAATTAATTTGTTCGTCTATTTTGCGGGTTATTTCGCGCACATAAAAAGACCTATTTGGGTTTTGATAAAACAGCTGTAACAGCTTTACCCTCGTCTTTGATCCAAACAATTGTTCAACCATATATGTATTGTATCAAGTCTGGACACAAAATGATGCAAATCAATCAAAAAATTATCGAGGCCGTGATTGAGCAACAGTGGCAGCGGCGAACTCAAGGGTATCGTCTAGGGGAGTAAGCGTGGCTGGCAGACTGGCAACCTTCAGGGCTAACTCCAGTAAATAGTCTGCAAACAGAGGTGATTTTGCGAGCACCGGACCATGCAAGTACGAGCCAAACACATTATTTTGTACAGCGCCTTCTGTGAAATCTTCGCCATTATTTCCTTGACGACTTTGCGTAGCCCCTAATGGTTGAGAACTCTTGCCAAGGCGTGTCAGCCCACTATGGTTTTCATAGCCAACCAGCGTTCCCCACCTTGTAGTCTCTTCACTTATATTGCCAATGAGCCTTCCGTCACCAGCCTCTGTGAATGCATCGATGATGCCGACACCAGGAATTTTTTCACCTTCTACTGTCTTAAAATAATGACCAAACATCTGGTACATACCACAAATCATTAACATTGGAACGCCACTATCGGCAAGCTCCGTAAGCCTTGCGGCCTTAGACCGTAAATCTTCAGAGATTAACGACTGCCCTTTGTCCTGACCTCCACCACCTAAAACAAGATGCACAGTGTCTGGCAATGCATCGCCAATACCTATTTTATGAATTTTTACACCTATGCCACGCCAAGCAAGTCGCTTTTCAAGGACCAAAAGATTGCCATTATCACCATAGATATTCATTTCTTTTGGATACAAATGCACAAGATGAATCATATTTTTTCTACCTCTGTTTTCTTAGACAAAAGACGCCGTAGCTCAAGCATTGCCGTGTATGTCGTATATATAAGGACGGTGTCATCCTTCGCAGACTTTGCCAGTAGAGCATCGAGTGCCTTAGAAAGATTAGGTTCAATCGTAGAAACAACAATATCGTCGTATTTAAGCCGAAGTGCCATATCGGCAGCTCGAACGCCACTCGTAATTATTTCGCCTTTTACGCCCTTGTTATCAAAGGCTACATCCCACAACCATGACACATCTCGCCCATCTGCATAGTCATCGTTTATCGCAATCATGGTCGCAGATTGATTAATGCGGGCACCCGACAATAATGCGTGACGGAATCCACCCGGATTTTTTACGAGCTGCAAAACCACTCTTTTTTGGCCAACAAGTATCGCTTCACCACGCCCAAATGCTGGTGCGACTTCTGAAATACGTGTTGTTATATCTTCAACATGTATTTCAAGCAGGCTCGCAACAAGGCAAACCGCTGTAGCGTTCTGGGCATTGTACGTACCCTTGGCGAGTAGTGGAGTTTCGATAGTCTCACCAGACACCTCAATAGTGGCAACATTTGCATCCGTAAACCTCTTAAGTTTGGCTGAAACTGGGTGCTGCTTTTCACTCATAACCTGCTCTTCATGTAGCTCGTCATCATTACGGAAAACGTCACGGAGACTTGCGTCAACACCAAAGAAATATGGTGACGCTTTTGTATGATTTGCCATGTCAGCTACACGTGGATCATCACTATTTAGTACGACAAAGTCAGTTGCGTTTTTTACAACTGACATAAGTAGCCTTGCAGTATGATCTATCTCCCCAAATCTATCCATTTGGTCGCGCATAACATTCAAAACCACTACTCCCCGCGGTTTGTACAGCTTCACGAACTGGGCTGCGTACGCTTCATCTAGTTCAAACACGCCTATGTCATATGGTAACTTCCCAGACCACTTCGCATGCTGAATAATACTGGCTACGATACCGCGCACAAAATTGCTTCCAGTGGGATTTGTCAGGACACGATATCGGGCTCTGAGTACATGAGTTAACATTTTAGTACTCGTTGTCTTTCCGTTCGTGCCTGTGACTATTATCACGCCTTGTGGTAAGTGATGTAACGAAGTACTTAAGAAGTTCGGGAAGATCCGTTCGACAATGAGACCCGGTAAAGCAGCTCCACGCCTATTAAGTAGTCGTAAAATAACAAGTGCTGTTTTGCCAATCAAAAGTGCTAATAGTCGCATCACTTTAGTGTACCGCCAAATTCATTATTGAACCACCGCAAGGCATCGCCCGCGTCGACAAACCAATTGATATCCTTATTGCGCTTAAACCAGGTTAACTGACGCTTGGCTAAATGCACATCGCTGTACACAAAAAGCTCAACAGCCTTCTCTTTTGGTAAATCACCCCAGACAACATCCCGAAACACTCGATATATACCCCCTGTCAGAGCTTCAGAATCTGCTCCATAAGCTTTGAGTGCCCAAGCAACCTCTTTCATCACTCCTGCGTCAAGCATTGCTCCTGCGCGTTGTATGATTCTCTGCCTTAAGACTTCCTTATCAGGGTTAAGCCCGATTATGCGTGCACCTGTATATAAAGGACCTCTGGCCGATGTCTGATTACCTTTTTCAAGTACGCGAATAAGATGACGGCGATTTTGAATATTTTCTGGCATTCCAAGCCCTTCGTCAGTAATGCGTTGTTGTAATGCACTTGTACCGAGTCCTTCAAGTTCTTTACGTTTCTTGAGGTTTTGTGGCGCAAAACTATAGTCATATAACAAGGCATCGATATAGAGTCCCGTGCCGCCAACGACGATTGGCAAATTCCCACGGGCGGTAATTTTAGTAATCTTATCTAGGGCGTACGCCTTAAAATCTGCGGCCGAAAATGTTTCACCTGGGCCAACTAAATCGATACCCCAATGTGGGATACCGTCTTGCTCGTCGATACTCGGTTTAGCGGTTCCAATATCGAGCCCCTTATACACCGTTCGCGAATCAGCAGCGATAATCTCACCCCTGTATTTCTTGGCAATATCAATAGCGAGCCCCGTTTTGCCCGAAGCAGTAGGACCCACAATTGCAAGTAGTGTTAGTTCGGCCACCACAGATACTCCTGTATATTCACTGTTTCGTTCCGAACAAGTAGCCCTTCTTGTTCGAGCATTCGGGCTTGACCCGCCCGACCGTCAGGCACAAAGCCTGCCGCGAGACCACCTTTAGCGTTAACAACCCGTTGCCACGGTAAGTTCGGCGGACCAAAATGAGCAACTTGCCCTACCACGCGCGCAGCACCAGGGTGCCCACATAGGGCAGCAATTTGACCATACGTCATTACCTTACCGGCTGGTATCTGCTCAACCAAGGCATAGATTGCATCTTTAAACTGGCTATTCATAGGCTACATTGTAGTGTGCGAAGTGCGCGATTTTGCCTCATTTGCAACCGTTTTTAGAAAATGCACAAGCTTTATTGGCATTTGCTCGGAGATAACCATGTCGCCACGCACGCGAGGCGTAGTTTCTTTGGTTGCGACTTCCTGCTCGCCGACAACAATAGTATAAGGAGTCTTCATTTTTTCAGCCGTACGAATCTTTTTACCGACTGATTCATTACTATTATCTACCGTAACACGCAGGCCAAGTTCGCGAGCTTCAACAGCAACTTCCTCGGCAAAGTTCACAATTTCATCAGTCTGGTTTACGGTAATAAGTCGTATTTGTTCCGGTGCAAGCCATACTGGGAATCTACCGGCAGTATGCTCTATGTATACGCTCAAAAATCGCTCGATTGAGCCGAGTAGTGCACAGTGAATCATAACCGGTCGCTCAACCGCGCCTTCGTTAGAGGTATATTCGAGTTCGAATCGTTCCGGTTGCACAAAATCAAGTTGCACGGTTGCAACTTGGTGTTCACGGCCAATGGCATCAGTGGCCATAAAATCAATCTTGGGGCCATAGAATGCTGCCTCACCTTCAACCTCGAAATACTCTAGATTGTTGGCAATAACAGCAGCTTTCAGCTGCTTTTGGGCTGCGTTCCACTGCTCTTTAGAGCCTAAATAGGCGTCGCTATCATCTCGATACGAAAGCCGAACACGCAGCCTCATATCTACCGTTGCATATAAGTCGTTAGCCGCGCTCAATAAGCCATCGATTTCGTCTTCTATCTGATCAAGGCGGCAAAATACATGGCTATCATCTTGCGTAATCGAACGAACTCTAGAGAGACCGCCAAGCTCGCCGCTCTTTTCATCGCGATATACCGTCGTCGTTTCTAGATATCGTATTGGTAAATCGCGATAGCTGCGCTGTTTTGAGGCATAAATACGCGTGTGGTGTGGGCAGTTCATTGGTTTTAGTACGAGTTCATCGGACGTTTCCTGGCTCGTCACCAAAAACAACTCGTCGCCAAACTTTGCCCAGTGTCCACTCTTTTTATAGAGGTCAGTCTTGGTCATGTGCGGAATCCACACTTTTTCAAAACCTCGAGATGTGCGTAGCTCATTAGAAAACTTAGCTAGCTCTTCGCGCAAAACCGTACCACGTGGCGTAAATAACGGCATACCGGGACCAACAAGATCAGAAAAGATAAATAAGTCTAGTTCTTGGCCTAATTTACGATGGTCACGCCGCTTAGCTTCTTCGAGCATCGTAAGGTGTGCTTCGAGCTCTTCGGCAGTTTCAAATGCCACACCGTATAAGCGCTGCATTTGAGGATTTCCCTCTTTACCGCGCCAATATGCACCAGCTACGCGCATCAGTTTAAAAGCGCCAACCTTGCCGGTGCTTGCAACATGCGGACCACGACACAAATCCGTAAACACGTCATTGGTATAAAATGATACGCTTTCTACCTTACTCCCATCGCTCGGCAAGCCAAGCTCTGCGGCATCGATATCCTTAGCACTGGTCGTACCAGCACGCTTAAGATCGTTTAGCAGCTCTTCTTTGTACGGTTGCTTACCGTCTTTCGCCCAAGCTATCGCATCATCGATGCTCTTTTCGCTCTTATCAAAGGGAGCATCCCCGTTAATAATGCGGCGCATTTCTTTCTCGATACGCTTAAAATCAGATTCGCTTACCGCCGTATCGCCTAAATCAATATCATAATAAAAACCGTTTTCTACCACTGGCCCAACGCCGAACTTCGCATGAGGCCATAACGTACCTACTGCGTCAGCCATAATATGGGCCAAACTATGGCGCATTGCATATAGGTTGTCAGGTGAGTTATTTGCCATGTTTTCTCCTTTACATATATTGTACTAAACCAAAACGCACGAGTCATAAGAATAACTTCTTATAATCTCGTGCGTCTCGGGTCCCAGCTGTGCCAGGACGGTTCCACCGGACTTCTCTCCCTGTTTGTTTATCTCATCTCGCAGCTTGGTTTCCCAAAGAGACAAACAATTAACAGATTGAGCACTTATGTAATCGCGATTTCGTTCGCATTACTGCCGACGGAGCTGATACAGGTAGTGAATCTGCGTCATCGCTCATCACTACTAGTGTAACACACCTGACAAAACTTCACCTGTACGAGCTAGTATACTCGTGCTAGCCATTTAATACTAGTATAATCTTATCCACACCTGTGTATAATCTGGCTAGGGTTGCCTTTAACCCCTGTTGTTTGCTATAGTACTGAGGCACAATTGTGGGCTCTTAGCTCAGTTGGCTAGAGCGCTTCCTTGACGTGGAAGAGGTCAGAGGTTCAAATCCTCTAGGGCCCACCAACATAATCTCCCTGCACTAAGCAGGGATTTTTAGTACCAGGCCTATCGGGCTGCTTTGCTGTGAGGCGTACGTATGCGTAGATTTGAGGCCTAATTAGTGCACTTTGGCACCAATTTGCAACTTGTACTGACAATTTGCTTGCATAAGCTTATTAGTGTTTGTTATGCTCACAGCAACAGCTCGGAGGTTTGGGTCCGAGTATTGACTTTGGTGTGTTCATTCTGCTATAATTTACAGGTTAAACGAGGCGTTTTGTTTGAGTAACAATTCCACGCTGGATGGCTTTAAGCTATTCTACGAAGAGCTGCACTCATCAAAAGAGTTTGTGAACCGAATCCGTCGCCTGCGACGTGCATCGGCAACAGCAAACTAGATCAGTTCGAATCAGATAAAAAGGACGTTACCCACAAGGAACGTCCTTTTTTCCACTATGAATTTCTACAGCGTTATGTCAATATATTGACATGGAATGTATATATTGTGGTAACGAAACAAAAGTAGTGAATAGCCGACCCCAGAAGCTTGATTTTCAGACGTGGCGGCGCCGAAAATGCCTAAACTGTAATGCAATCGTAACTACTACAGAGGCCTATTCGCTCGAAGATGCCCTAAGGGTTGAAAAAAAGAATGGCTCGTATGAACCATTCAAAAAGGATAAGTTATTTCTTAGCGTCTACCGTTCGGTTGACCATATTAATAACCCAGTTGATGTTGCATCAGGTCTTACGGCAACGGTTTTACGACATATGCTTAAGTCTAAGCCTCTGCTCGCTAGTATACCCAGCGGCGATATCGCAAAACATACTTCGGCGGTACTCAAACGCTACAATGCCGCTGCCGCGGTACGCTACCTATCGTTCCAGGCGAATATGCAATTGCCGAACGATGTTCGACGAACATTCAAAAAATAGCGATTGCTACTTTTTGACTACTTTATCGGTGACATCAAACTCGCCCAAGTAGCGACCGAATAATAATCGTGTTTGTGAATTAAGTGCTGCAAAGCTACTGTACACAATTGTAGTTATTGGCAGGTATACCCACTGTAAAATCATGTATATTCGGTGCCGCGTCTTATAGCGCGGTGGCTTTGGTGGCAACAATCGAATACTTAAGTAGATACCAGTAAACAACCCAACCATCGCGAGAGTTTGAATACGACTCGCAATAATCGGTAATTGATTCGCAACTACGCTTTGGCTTGCCTGCGGTGCCAGATACAGGGGTGCAAATGCAGCCAACAACAAGATAAGTGACGCTGTAGCCCATGAAACATGGCCCTCTATTAATCGTGCAGTCTTAAAGAACAAATCCATCTTCGAGATATGATTCTTACGGCGCCAGCCCATCTGTAAAACATATGCCACATCAGAAGCACCCCAAGCCCAACGTCGCACCTGAACAAATTGGGCTCGCAATGTCTTAACATACGTCCTCGATAGCACCGCATCCTGATAAATTGGCACCATAATTGGGTATACCTCATACTTACCGTCGAAACTAAAATAAGAACGCCAGAACTGATGACCGTCTTCTACGATGGTTCGCGTACTCCAAAAATCTGTATCAATAAGCGACTGTAGCCCTTGTGAATGCGAAGCAAAATTGCGAATCATATGGGGCCGCAATGCCAGCGCGATATTCCAGAACGAGTTACCAGTAGCAATCACGCGCATTGGCGCAGGTACATCCCAAATATTGTTCGTATAAATAGATATTGGCTGGAAAGATGAGCGCAATGGGTCTGGACACCCGAGGTAGGCATAGGCAGCCGCGCTTAGATACTCGGGGTGTGGGCGATTATCGGCATCAAGTGTCGTCACTAGAACATTCATAGGATCAATTTTTTCACCGGCAATATAATCTTTTGCCCAGCGTGCAGCGTAGGTAATGTTACCGCCCTTGCCAATAACTTCATTCGGTAACTTATTGGGGTGACCGACCGCATGCATACTATAAAACTTATCGTTATACTTTGTGGCAAGCATGGTCATATCTTCTTTAACCTTATCGCCAGCTCGTTGCTCATAACCAATAACTAAAATAATCTTTTTTGGATCAAACGAACTCTTTAGAACACTCTGAATGGTTGGCTCCACAATATCGACTGATTCGTTATATACCGCAATCACAACAAGTTGCTTTAGGTCTGCTAGCCTACGAGTATCTTCATTACGACGAACCGAACGAGCAATTAAGTTCTTGTAGTGCCAGCGCGGCGATATGCCGTCTTCGTACTGAATAAAAGCTTTTTCGGGATCATCAAGCTCTTGTGTCATTTTGTACCAATCGTAGGCCATGTGCTGATTTAGCCGTCGATAGCCTTGTGCCATTCTAATGTTGAGCGCAATGGCCTTTACGAGCCACATTAATAGATATGCAATTACAAAATAAGCGGCAAACGTTGGACTTATTAGGCTTAGGATGACCGGCAATAACAGTAGTGACCAGCTTAAGATGCCAGGAACCTTTTCGAAAAATTTATAGGTCCGGTCTCGTTCGGTTACAAGTGGGATTTCGATGTGTCTCATAAGTTATTCGGTTACTGTAAGTTTAAAATCGCGCCACTAACAATAAGATTAAACAGTAGTGCGATGACAGTAAGCGTCAGTATAAGAAGACTCAAAGCTCGCCGTTGCGAATACAGGCGCGCACTAAGCACTATGGCTACTATTGCAATAAGAAGTGCAAAAATAATGAAGCTATACAGCTCTGTTACACTCCCCTTTGGATAACCGCTAAGACCAAGCGCTGCCTGATAACGTACCGTAGCAACGCTTTGGCTCGTATCAATACGTAACGATACAGCTATAACATTAATGAGCGCACCCAATACAACAACAAGGTTAAGAAACAGTATCGGCCTATCTTGGAAATATTTTTTAGTAAACATCAGTTCCTTTAATTATCTCATACTTGGCGCGGGTAGAGGGAGTATAGCTTCGCGCAATGGGCAACTTTTTCTTTTATATGACTGGTTGCTCTTTGGCTCTGCATATAATCTCACTAACCGTTCGATTATCGCACCCTCTTTAGGGTTCTCTCTCACAAATACCAATTCTCTAGCCCTAAAGGACTACGTGAATTGGTGCGGGTAGAGGGAGTCGAACCCTCGTTTCATCCTTGGGAAGGATACATAATAGCCGTTATACGATACCCGCGTGAGCTATACATGGAGCCGATAAGCGGGATATAGCTTCGCGCCATGGTGGCCATTATCTTGGCCGGCCCCCTTGGGCTCTGCATATAATCTCACTAACCGTTCGATTATCGCACCTGACGCGGTTCTCTCCGCTAAATCGTCTTGGAGCCGATAAGCGGGATCGAACCGCTGACCTACGCTTTACGAAAGCGCCGCTCTACCAACTGAGCTATATCGGCATCACACAAGACCGCTCTATAATAGCACCTCCACCCCTGTTTGTGTAGTCTGTATACAAAAAAATACTCCACAATATGTGAAGTATTTTTGGCGGGCCCGACCGGATAGCGTTTCCCTCGCCTTTGGCTCGTCACTTCTTCGTTCGCTTCGCTCACATACGCCGCACCGGCCATTCGCTACGCTCATTCTTCGCCAGTTCTAATCACAGACAAAATCTGTCCAAATAAAAACCCCCAGACAAGCTGGGGACTTTTATTTGGCGGGCCCGACCGGATTCGAACCGGCGATCTCCTCCGTGACAGGGAGGCA
>CAZMHM010000013.1:0-15062 GCA_964566135.1 uncultured Candidatus Saccharibacteria bacterium | reverse complement strand
CCTTGCGGCCACTACCACCTCAAGGTAGCGTGTATACCAATTTCACCACTCGCGCATGCAGTAGCGTTGTCAATCATACCAATAACAGAGAAAAAACTCAATATTTTCGTGCCAAAGCGCATAGTATATGGCGTCGTTTTCGGCTACAATAGTGGCTTACACATATGGACTCAGTCTTTTTCTTTGTAGCGGTGTTGGTGGCAATGTCTGCTATTTGTTCTGGCCTTAATGTCTCGCTAATGGCACTTAAGCCGGCAGAGCTAAAGCGCAAAGCAGCGCTTGGCGATACAAATGCCAAAAAGATTCTACCCCTACGCATAAATAGCCACCTAAGCCTAGCAAGCATATTACTAACCAACGTTGCGGTTATATCGGCGTCGTCTTTGGTATTAGAGCACAAATACAACGGCCTGGTTGCCGGTATTGCCAGTACGCTGTTAATCGTTATATTCGGCGAGATTATCCCGCAAGCGTTCTTTTTAAAAAATGCATTACGCATTACTGCCTTTTTTGCGCCTGTTTTGCGAATAATGATTATTGTTACGTATCCCATCGCCAAGCCACTACAATTGTTGCTCGATAAGCTGTTTGGTCATGACGAATCAAAGCTGCATTCTCGGCACGAGCTTGGCATGATAATTGCCGAACATTCCGGCCATAAAGAAAGCGAGCTAGACGAAGACGAAGTAGAGATAATACGCGGTGCCCTTAAGCTAAGCGAAACGCACGTGGCAGATATCATGACGCCCATTACAGATGCATACGTAGTTAGCAACAAAACGGTCATAGACGCAGATAAAATAGATGAGATTAAACAAAACAACTACAGTCGAATACCAATTATTGATGCTAAAACAAACGAGCCAATCGGCGTGTTACGTATGAAAGATTTGGTCGATATTGATTTTGATGAACGCCCGTATAAAGTAACCGAGCTAACCATTCATCCTGTTCGCACGGTTGGGTCGCGCACTGCGCTCGATACTATGTTCCGTAAATTTATTGCTGCGCATTCACACCTGATGATGGTAGAAAAGAACGACGAAATTGTAGGCATTGTTACCATCGAAGATTTGCTAGAGGAACTTTTGGGCCACGAAATAGAAGACGAATCAGATATGGGGCGCGCAAAGCCTCGCCCTTAGAACATTGCCAAAAGTGTATCTGTTAGGTACAATAATGGGGCTCTTAAAAAAGTTGTGGCGCCTTAGCTCAGTTGGTAGAGCAGAGGCCTGAAGAGCCTTGTGTCCCCAGTTCAAGTCTGGGAGGCGCCACCAGAATAATAATTACGTCCGATTACTATCGGGCGTTTTTTTTGGGACACAAGGTGAGCCTTGTGGTCACGCAAGCGCGACCCCGAATCTTCGCGAAAGGCAACAAGTTACCATCGGAAGCTTCCTTGCAAATCGCCACTGGCGATTCTCACCCAGTTCAAGTCTGGGAGGCGCCACCAATAAACTCCCAGTTTTCTGGGATTTTTTATTTGTAAAAATTAGTTAAGTATCTTAATATAAATAGTGAAGTTATGAGCAGACAAGATAAAATCGAGGCGCTCATGAAGGCGTTTTTGCAATTAAAACGCTCGATGAATCGCCAAATGGTAGAAGCAGATAACTGTGCCGCAACACCGGTGCAAACCGAAATCCTTATTCGTATTAGTAAGGGCGAGGTACGCACGGCAGATATTGCCAGTGGTATGCAGGCATCGCCAAGTGCGGTAACGCAACACGTTAATCAGCTGGTAGAATACGGCTTTGTTACTAAAACCGAATCGCCACACGATAAGCGCGAACAAATACTAACGCTTACGGTAGCTGGCAAACATGTTATCGATACCAAACTGCAGTTTATGCGCCAACGCGTAGAACATCTTGTTGCAACGCTCACAGACGAAGAGCTCGATCAGTTTATACGAATCAGCAACAAAATTGCAGACATAAAAGAATAAATAATAAGGACTCAAATGTTACACACAATTTCTACACGCCAAAAAGTCTTTGTCATGGTTGCGGTGATGACAAGCTTGTTTTTGGCAGCACTAGACCAATCTATTGTCGGTACCGCACTACCACGCATCGTAGAGCAGTTTAATGGCTTATCAGAACTCAGCTGGGTTGTGACGGCTTATTTGCTAACATCAACCATCACAATTCCAATTAGCGGTAAATTATCCGATATTTTTGGCCGCCGCCGTATGGTGCTTGCTGGTATCTTAATTTTTGTTATTGGTTCTATGCTTACGGGCTTATCGTGGAACATGGGTTCGCTGATTGCCTTTAGGGCACTACAGGGCGTTGGTGGTGGTATTTTGTTTGCCAGTGCCTTTGCGGTAATTGGCGACTTGTTTGCACCGGCCGAACGCGCTAAATGGCAGGGTATTTTTGGTGCGGTGTTTGGTATTTCATCTGTTATTGGGCCATTACTTGGCGGATTCTTAACCGATCACGCAAGCTGGCGCTGGTGTTTTTACATAAACGTACCCATTGGTATTGTTGCCTACGTTCTTATTTATAAGTTCTTACCAACAATTGTTGCTAAGGGTGCCGATAAAAAGATTGATTTTGGCGGTGCCGCATTACTTACCACTGGTCTTGGTTCGTTGTTACTTGCACTTAGCTGGGGTGGCGTAAAGTACGCATGGGGTTCGTGGCAAATTATTAGTTTGTTTGTAGCCGCAGCAGTGCTTATTGGCTACTTAATTTATTGGGAATCAAAACACGAAGACCCAATTATCCCATTAAGCGTATTTAAAAACAGCATCTTTAGGGTATCGGTTATCATGTTGTTCTTAATTGGTATTGCTATGTTTGGCGCCATTATTTACTTGCCATTGTTTGCGCAAATAGTGCAGGGTGCATCGGCAACAAATTCGGGCATTATATTGTTGCCACTCGTGGTTGCTATGGCTACTACCAGCATTATGTCTGGCCAAATTATTTCGCGTACCGGTAAATACAAAGCAATGGCAATTATCGGTGCGTTCATGACAACCGGTTCGCTATTTTGGCTATCTACGCTTACTGCAACCAGCAGCCACACAGCAACTGTTATACGGATGATTCCACTTGGTATTGGTATGGGTATTATCATGCCGCTATTTAACCTGGTAGTGCAAAACGCCTTTCCGCAAAAAATGCTTGGTGTGGTTAGCTCATCGGCACAGTTATTCCGTGGCATTGGTTCGGTTGTTGGTGTCGCAGTTATGGGTACATACCTTAACCATTCTATTACCCAAAAAATTAACGAACTCGGTAGCAACGCATTTGTCGAACAGCTTAAAGCAACAGGGAAGAGCCTAGACGTAAACAGCCTGCAACAGCTTCTGTCGCCTGCTGGCCAAGCATCGGTACTTAAAAAGTTAGCTAATGCACCAGCCGCACTAACAGATGCGTTCCATCAATTTGTACTCGCCGCGCAAGCAGGTCTGGCAGATGCAATTACGAATGTGTTCTTACTTGGTGGCATCATTTTGATAGTTGCCTGTGTAACAGTGTTCTTCTTAAAAGAGATTCCACTGCGCAAAACCAACGATCATCACCCTGCAGAGATGTAATTACCCCTTGCACGGGAGCCAGCTTTTGGCTATAATCATCCCGTGCAAGTCATGCGGGTTTAGCTCAGTTGTTTAGAGCGCTTCCTTGCCAAGGAAGAGGTCGAGAGTTAGAGTCTCTTAACCCGCACCAAAAAGAAAACCTCACAAAAGTGGGGTTTTATTTTTAGTAGGTGTATACTAGTCAGGCACTATAATAATCAATTAAGGGGAGACTGTTACTATGGTTACAGGATACTGCGTTAAGTGTAAGGAAAAGGGTGTTGAATTGTCAGCTCCAGAAGTTACTCAAACTGCAAAAGGTGGCTTTATGGCAAAGGGTAAGCACGAAAAGTGTGGCACTACCGTTTGTGCAATGATGTCTAAGGACAACGCCGAAAAAGCAGTTAAAGAAGGCGCAAAAAAAGCTTACTAAGTTTTTAATCGTTTTTAAAAAGAATAACCCCGCGAAAGTGGGGTTTTCTTTTTTGCTAAACTAAACACATACCGAATTCAAATTAAGAGGGCTAACTATCATGGCAACTATCAACCCGTATATTAACTTCAATGGCAATGCTCAAGAAGCTTTTGATTTTTACAAGGCTGCATTTGGCGGCGAGTTTACCAACATTATTCGCTTTAAGGATTTAGCAGGCCCCGAGTTTCCGGTACCCGATGCCGAGGCAGAAAAACTTATGCGCATAGTTTTGCCCATAGGTCCAAATACATTAATTGCTAACGATGTGCCAGCAGCCATGGGGCCCGTAAACGAAAACGAAAACCGCAGCAAAATTGCAGTAACTGCCGACAGTCGCGAAGAGGCCGAGCGTTTATTTACCGCGCTTTCGGCAGGTGGTACCGTAGAAATGCCAATGGACGAAAGCCCATGGGGCACCTATTTTGCAATGTTCCGCGACAAATTTGGCATTGAATGGACAATAGAGTTCGACCCTAAAAACTAGTACTAGCTAGTATTGCTGTCATGAAAAGCTAAGCGTTTATCGCTGTATTGTTACTCGACTAATCTATTGCTCAATCTGTTATTTGGTGGTTAAATATAGTTAACGTGGTTGTCATTCATAGTTATGCGCTGCTCATTCGGCGAACAACATAGCAAGACGCCAAAACCACTGATGAATGGGTACGCTTGCGCCGCTGCAAGGCATCGTCGATCTTGCGCGGCGACAGGCTCTCATCAATTAACAAAGGGGATTGTATGGCTCATAAAAGCAAGAACCTCAAAGATATAGAGGCAGAAACTGGCTGGAGTTACGATGACCACCTAAAGCACTGGCGCTCGTGGGGCTCGTGGTTTAGCTGGGGTAGTCCGGTAGGGCTAGGCCTGTTCTTTATATCTGTAGCCGCAACGGTTTGGATAATAAGCCAAGCGTTTGGCTGGGGCAACTAAACCCTCTCGTTAAAAACAGCACCGCCACAAACGGTGCTGTTTTTTTATCTAGTGCTAAAATGATATCAATGAAAACAAGTTACGAAACAACCATTTTAGGTTTTGGTAATCATGCGGCAATCGAAATCCCCGCCAAAAACTTAGCAGAACTTGGTGGCAATAAACGCGCACCGCTAAAAATTACACTAAATGGCTATACCTACCAAAGCACCGCTGCCGTAATGGACGGTAAGGTTTTAGTAGTGTTTCCAACAAAAGATAGGCAAGCATCGGGCGTAGCTGCTGGCGACCGCATTACTGTTATGCTCGAACTTGATGCCGGTTATCGTACTGTAGACGTACCCGCAGAACTCCAGGCTGCGCTAAAAGCTAACAATCTAACAGATATATTTCACGATTTAGCGTACTCTAAACGCAAAGAGTTTGCCCGCCAAATAGCCGAAGCAAAAGCGCCAGAAACAAAAACTCGCCGGCTCGAAAAAATCATTACGTTACTTGGTAGCTAATTGATACAGCGTAACTTTGTTATAGTAGGCTCATGAAAGCTGCGGTTTACACAAAATATGGTTCTGCTGATGTGCTGCATATTACAGAGGTCGCAAAACCGATAGCGCAGCAAAACCAGGTTTTAATTAAAGTGCACGCCACGACTGTTAATCGTACCGATGCAGGTTTTAGGCGCGCAAATTATTTTGTTTCACGATTCTTTACTGGCCTTATTAATCCAAAGCGCACCGTGTGGGGTAGCGAGTTTGCCGGTGAAATTGAAGCAGTTGGGGCTGAGGTAACTAACTTTACGGTTGGCGATAAGGTGTTTGGTTTTGATGATGTAAACGGTAGCGCGCACGCCGAATACATGGTTTTGGATGCTGGCGGGCCAATTGCAATAATCCCCAATGGGTTTACCTATCAACAAATGGCTGCGGCAGGCGAAGGCGCTACTTATGCACTCAATGATATCGAAGCTGCTGGGGTAAAAGAGGGGCAAGCCGTGTTAGCGTATGGCGCATCTGGCGCAATTGGTAGTGCTGCGGTACAGATACTAAAAGACCTAGGCGCTAGGGTAACTGCCGTTTGTGGTACAAAAAATGTAAAGCTTATTAAATCGCTAGGTGCCGATGAGGTGATTGATTATCAGACACAGGATTTTACCGATACCACGCAATCATTCGACTTTATTTTTGATGCAGTTGGCAAAAGCTCGTATGGCGTGTGCAAAAAGCTACTTAAGCCAACGGGCAAGTATTGTTCGACAGAACTAGGTAAGGGCGGGCAAAACCCCCTACTAGCCATTTGGTTTGCAATTACAGGTAGCAAAAAAGTAATTTTCCCTATACCAAAAATTAATAAGCAAAAGATAGATTACATTCAAAACCTGGTACAAAAAGGTGCATTTATGCCAGTTATTGATACGGTGTATACGCTTGATGATATCGCCACCGCCGCCGAATATGTAGATTCAGGCCAAAAGACAGGCAACGTAGTTATAGCTATTACTGGCCAGCCATAGACGCGTGTATTGATACAACGAATTTTATCTGGGCGTATCTGTAGATAATAGGGTATAATTTTTAGGCGTGGCGCCTTGGCCGAGTGGTTAGGCAGCGGTCTGCAAAACCGCGTACACGGGTTCGAATCCCGTAGGTGCCTCCAAGTGTTATAATATTCCAAGTGATTTTATGGGCGAGTGGCGGAATTGGTATACGCTGCGGACTTAAAATCCGTTGCCGCAAGGCTTGAGGGTTCAAGTCCCTCCTCGCCCACCAACAAAAAAAGATTCTCGTCCGAGAGTCTTTTTTAGTTTATGAGGCAGGGACTTGAACGGGTTTGCTAGTAGCAAACCCCGACCCTTGCCCGAAAATATGCCAGTGACATATTTGAGTGGTGACATTGCCAAATGTAATGTTCATTTGGCTGTCAGGCAAGTCCCTCCTCGCCCAAAATTGAAATATTACTAAAAAATTATATAATATAGTTACTTTCCATGTTCTTTCACAGCGTAGGGTGGTGAATACAGTGAGCTCGCAGGATCCGTACTTCAATCCGGGTTATAATCCGGCTGATCAGCGTGAACGAGAAGCACAGCAGAACGCAAGAGATGCTGAGCGTGTTTTGGGGCGGCAGTTCTCTGAGGACCAGCTGCGTCAAGCAAGCTCCGATCAACAGCGTCAGCAAGTTGCTGGGGATCTTGCTGCTCAGGCTGCGTGGTGGCGAAACGCACAAGCACAACCGCGAGTAGTAAGACAACCAGCACAGAAGCCCAAGCAGGTTGCGCCTCCTAGGCCTCTGACTCCCGAAGAAATCAAGGCGAAAGAAGAAGCGCGCAAGCGCGAGGCAGCTGAAACGCTTCGGCGTCAAGCAGTCAACCGTACAGCTGCGCGTGAGCTAGCTTCACGCCAGAGGCGAAGGAGGATTATCGCGCGCACGTGTGGCTTTCTGGTCATTGTCGGCTTTTTGCCGGCGCTCATGTCCATCGGAGCCTTTGGCTCGCTGTTCAACCCTGTCACGATTCTCTACGGAGTGTTGGGTTGCGTTGCCTGGTACCTGGACAATGGCTACTAGCCAGAACATGGAGAGACCCTGGGCGATAATACGCCCAGGGATTCTTCATTTAAGTGTAATTTTTCATTCATTTTCATCGGTAAAAGCGCTATACTATCTACATAACCTAAAGGAGTTTAGTGCATGATTGTCTTATGGATTTTATTAGGTGTCGTCGTCTTACTGGCGGTATACCTTATTGCAACGTATAACGGTTTAGTGAAGCTTAATGTTCGTGTTGATGAAGCCTGGAGCGACATTACTGTCCAACTTAAGCGCCGCTATGATCTTATCCCGAACTTAGTAAGCACCGTGCAGGGCTATGCCAAGCACGAAGCTGGTGTGTTCGAAAAGGTAACCGAAGCTCGTGCCAATGCACTAAATGCACAAGGCCCAGCCGAGGCTGCAAAAGCAGAGAACGCGTTAAGCGGTACGCTTAAAAGCTTGTTTGCCGTAGCAGAAGCTTACCCAGACCTAAAAGCGAGCCAGAACTTCCAGGATTTACAAGCAGAGCTTGTCGATACCGAAGACAAGATTCAGGCTTCACGCCGCTTTTATAACGGTTCTGCCCGCGATTTGAATATCAAGATTAAGGTGTTTCCTAACACAATTTTTGCTGGCATGCTTGGCTTTAAGGCACGTGAGTTCTTTGACGTAGACGAATCACAACAAGCAACAATCCAAAATCCAACAGAAGTTAAGTTTTAGTAGGGTAGCCTAGTGTATTCGCAGATTGACGCCAATAAGCGCAAGACCATATTTTTAATGTTTGGTTTTTTTGTGCTGGTTGGTATTGTTGCGTACTTTGTCGGCCTGTATTTTAAAGACTTTGCGTTTACGGCTTTTGCATTAGTATTTGCTGCCGGTTATGCACTGTGGAGCTACTTTGCATCTGACAAATTAGCACTTGCGGTAAATAAGGCTGGCCAAATCCAAAAGGCTGATAATCCACGCTTGTGGCGTATGGTCGAAAACTTAACCATTGCTACCGGCATGCCAATGCCAAGGGTGTATATCATTGAAGATCCAGCACCAAATGCGTTTGCTACCGGGCGCGACCCAAAGCACGCTGCAGTTGCAGTTACAACTGGGTTACTCGATATCATGGATGATAACGAACTTGAGGGTGTGCTGGCGCACGAACTTGGCCACGTACAAAATTATGATATTCGGGTAGCGATGATTGCCTTTGGGCTTGTTGCGGCAGTGTCACTAATAAGTGACATGGTGCTACGTGCCATGTTTTGGGGCGATAACGACGAGGGCGAAGGCAGTAACCCTGTGGTCATGGTCATAGCGATTATCGCTATCGTATTAGCACCAATCATTGCATCACTTATTCAGCTATCGATATCGCGCAAGCGGGAATACTTAGCAGACGCAACGGGCGCGTTAACAACTCGATATCCAGAGGGCCTTGCGAGCGCATTAGAAAAAATAGAGGCTCACGGGTCTACAATGAAAAAACAAAGTGCATCAACAGCGCACCTGTTTTTCGCAAACCCACTTAATGGCAAATCATTTAGCAACTTATTTAGCACCCACCCACCAATCGAAGACCGTATTAAAGTATTGCGCGAAATGGGAACAAAGGCATAACTATGGCAACCAAACCAAAAACAAAAGCAGCACCAGTAGCTAAAAAGCCAAAAGTTAAACCGCCTAAAGTAATAAGTGTCATAAGCCTACTTAAAAAAACATGGCTCGAACTTTCGACCTTTTGGCGCCCATTGGCTGGGATTACGTTTGTGTATGCCGCCTTGTATTTGCTATTTGTTATGGGGCTTTCGGTCACAACAAATATTCAATCGCAAATTGATACCTCTACAAGCAAATTATCTCAGGCTACGGCATCGATTGTTGACGCAGTCAGTAATACCTACAGTGGTGCGCAGTCCGATGCTACCGTACTGGTGCAAGTAGTGCTGTTCTTGATTGCAGCGTTGGCTACCATTTGGGCACTCCGTAAACTGCAAGCGTTAAAAGCGGTTACTATTAGGGATGCATACTACCAAGGTCCTGCTCAGTTTGTGTCGGTTTTGCTTGTGTCGCTAGTACTCGTATTTACGTTATTACCAGCGCTACTTGGCACGAGTATCTTGGGGATAGTACTGCAAGCTGGCGGGGCAGCACTAGAGATTACAATTATTAGCGCAATAGCACTATTACTTTTGTTTTTATCTGCCTATTTATTTACGATGTTTTGGCCAGCATTTTATATTGCATCATTACCTGGTACGCGACCAATGCAAGCGCTTAAGTCTGCACTAAGCGTTACCAAAAAACGCAGGTTATCTATTATGCGCAAGCTGCTCGCGCTTGCTTTCTTGGTGATAGCTGCCGTGTTACTTTTGTTGCTACCGTTTGGCCTACTAACGCCTGCACTTATTCCGTACATTGTGTACGTCGTGCTATTTATTGTCTTTATGTACACCCAAGTATATTTGTATGAGTTGTACCGGAGTTTGTTGTGACCGAGCACGATAAGTATATTGCACTAAAAAATCAGTTGAACCAATATGCGTATGAGTACCAAGTGCTTGATGCACCAACAGTGAGCGATGCAGTGTATGATGGCCTCTATGCAGATTTAAAGAAGATTGAAGCTGCGCACCCCGAATTTATTACAACCGATTCGCCATCCCAACGTGTCGGTGGCGTAGCCGTAGACGGATTTGAAAAAGTCGAGCACGCCAGCCGAATGCTCAGCCTTAATGATGTCTTTAGTACTGATGAGGTTACGGCATGGCTCGAACGAATTGCAAAGCTCGATGATCGTACAAAGACTGCAGAATTCTGGGCCGATATTAAAATGGATGGTCTTGCGTGCTCGCTTATTTACGAAGATGGAGTGTTGGTTCGCGCAGTAACACGTGGCGATGGGCTCGTGGGCGAGGATGTCACAAGCAATGTTAAAACAATCGGTAGCGTACCACTCGCCTTACGCGGTAAGACGCTGTTTTCGATTGGTAAAACAGAGGTGCGTGGCGAGATAGTGATGTACAAAGATGATTTTGGCAAGCTCAATGCCGTGCTAGAGCAAAATGGCGAAAAAACGTACGCCAATCCACGCAATTTAGCTGCTGGCACAATTAGGCAGTTAGACCCGCGTGTTGCAGCAAGCCGAAAACTTTATTTTAGAAGCTACGATATTTTGCGAGATGATCCAAGCCAAGTACCAACGCAAGAGTTTGCTTATACGTCTATGGCCGAACTGGGCTTTTTAGTAAATACCGGCGCTAAAAAACTACGCTCTAAAGACGAAATTGTGAGCTTTAGCGAGGAATGGGCCGAAAAGCGCCATGAGCTGCCATTTAACACTGATGGTTTAGTTTTTAAAATTAATAACCGTGAACTGTACAGTGCGTTAGGCATTGTTGGCAAAGTGCCACGCGCTGCCATTGCATTTAAATATCCTGCCGAACAAGCAACAACTAAGCTAAAAGATATCTTTTTAAGTATTGGGCGTACCGGTGCGGCAACTCCTGTAGCAGTGCTCGAGCCGGTGGTAGTAGCGGGTAGCACAGTACAGATGGCAACTCTACATAATGATGATGAGATTACTCGCAAGGGGCTACTTATTGGCGATACGGTAATCATCCAAAAAGCAGGCGACATCATCCCGGAAGTGTTAGAACCAATTGTTAGCTTGCGCGATGGAACCGAACGGCAGTTTGTTATGCCAAAAACTTGCCCAGATTGCGAAACCGAATTTATTAAGCCAGAGGGCGAAGTCGTTTGGCGTTGCCCAAACACGGCCTGTCCCGCAAGAACGTGGCGTCATATTCAGCACTTTGCAAGTAAAGGAGCGCTCGATATTGATGGTCTCGGCGAAAAGAACGTCATCGCACTACTAGACGCAAAACTTATTAACGACGCGGCAGATTTATATAGTCTTAAAAAAGCACAATTGCTTGAACTTGAACGATTTGCCGAATTAAGTGCTCAGAACTTAATCGATGCAATTGCCGCAAAAAAGACACCGCCACTGGCTAAGTTTATTTTTGCGTTAGGTATTAGGCATGTTGGCGCGCAAACAGCTATAGATTTGGCTAATGCATTCCGAAGTTTTGAGGTGCTAGCTACTGCAAACGTAGAAGAACTAAGCGCAGTTGACGGTGTTGGTGTGGTTGTTGCCGAATCAATCGTTGCTTGGTTTGGCGATGCTGAGAACCAAAATTTGCTTAGTAAATTTACCAAAAACGGTGTTGTGCCACAGGTTTTATCGGCGCCACAAACAGGCCCGCTAACCGGTAAAAGTTTTGTAATTACTGGTTCGCTAACAGGCATGAGTCGTGAGGCAGCGGCAGATAAAATTCGTGAGCTTGGCGGCACGTTCCAAAGTAGTGTTGGCAAGGGAACAACCTATTTGGTCGCAGGTGGCAGTGTTGGAGCAAGCAAACTGGCGAAGGCCGAAAAGTTCGGTACCGAAGTAATCGACGAAGAGACGTTGCTTGGGTTTCTTGACATACGCTAACGATAAGCGGTATAACTAACATGTAAACTTCGCGCGAACACGCGGCTTTAAAACAAATAATACTAACAAAAATCTGGATAAAGCCGCCGGGTGGGCTCGCGCGAGTTTTATATGCTGTATGTCTAGCCTCGCACGAGATTATAATCGCTTTTTGACCGACACCATGTGGCGGTCTTTTTTTACTGCCTGGAGTTTACGTAATTTTGCTTTTGGCATGATTGCGGTGTTTTCGCCCATCTATTTTTATCAAAAAGGCTACGGGCTTGGCTTTATCTTTATCTTTTTGGGCATACAGGCACTTGCTAATGGGCTAATGCGCCTGCCATATGCATACTTTTTATCTTGGCGTAAAAAAGATGTACGTATCCCGTTTGCTATTAGCATGCTTGCACTCGGTGTTGTGTATGGGGCGTATGCGCTACTTATTGATAATAAATCGGCATTACTTGTTATAGGCGCGATAGATGGCGTATTGCAGTGCGCGCTGTGGTCTAGCTATCACTATGTATTTAGCGCCGCCCAGCACCATAAGCGAGTAGGTTCGCAAGTTGGTGTTATGTATGACGGTACGTATTTATCAGCAATTATTGCTATTGCGCTTGGTGGTTACATTGGGCAACATTTTGGGCTTGCCTACAACTTTTTAATTGGTGCAGTAGTACTTGGATTAGCCTCGTTTATGATTTTGCGCGCAAAGATATCGTGGCCACACCGGCCTCGTTCAATCAAGCGCCAACATGTTGATTATCATAATTTAAAGTTTGATATCATCGCGGGGTCTGGAAACCTCATAGATGCGAGCATCGTTGGTGTAATATGGCCTCTATTATTTGTTGTATTTGCCTTACTTAATTACGCCCAGGTCGGTTTTGTTGTTGCGGCAGGGCTCGGTGCAGCTCTATTTATGAATCTTATTTTTGGCAAGATTGCAGATGACGTAGATGATGCCCGCGTGTTACTCGATTTTGGTGTTGTTGGCACGATGCTTGCCTATATGCTACGAGTAATCAGCATTGGCAGTACCGTTGGTATGATTGTTTTGAATATTGCTGCCCAGGTGACAAGAGGTGCGGTAGATGTGTCTTTTAGTGTATTGTTTTATCGTCGTTTAAAGAAATCAGATAGTAAGATTCGCTATATTGCCACCTACGAAAGTGTGACTGGATACGTGCTTGCAGGTTTCTTTTTTGTACTGTGGGCAGTACATCAGGCCGGTGCATCTGATAAATTTACTCTTATTATTGCATTTATGATTGCGGCGGCTGCTGCGCCACTCGCCCGGTTTATTGCGCCAGATAATTTTAAGGAGTTACGCTAGTTTGCAATAGCAACCAAAAGCAGTATTATTAACATAACTAATTAAAATAGGTATTACGTATGCCAGCCAAAAAATCACCTGTAAAGAAAACAACTAAAAAGACAACCGCCCCTAGACAAAGTTCAAGGTTCCGTCTTGACCCAAAAGGCATAATGCTCATTGTGTTTGCGGTACTATTTGCTGCAGTTGGCTCATACTTTGTGTTCTTTTCTAAGGCCGCAACCTCATTAACGTGGGCACCACCAAGTGGCTATGCAAGCTACCCAGTGTTTAATGTTGGTGTTACGACGGCTAGCAACACTAATCTCGATGGTAAGGGTGGGGATATGTACATTAAACTGCCAATCCAGCCAACCGGCCCAATCTCTATTAAGAACTGTCGCAATGCAGTAGTGATTGGTGGGCAGATTACTATCCCAGCAGGGACTGGTCCAGCTGTCCCAGACGTACGAGGTATTTACATAAATAACTGCTCTGGTACCGTACACATCGAAGGCGTATATATTGACGGTAGTACTCCCACGGCTGAGGCTGATGGCATAGCCATTAGTTCGCCGAATGCGATTGTACAAGTAGAGAACGTTCGCATAAACAAACTGTATGGTGGTCAAGACACTGCTATCCATAACCACTCTGACATTATCCAACCATGGGGTGGCGTTAAAGAACTACGGGTTGATCGTTTAAGTGGCACAAGTAACTTCCAGGGTTTCCAGATTAATGATGACCAAGGCCATATTGGTAAGGTAACCATCAAGAACACCAATATTGGCGACTCAGGCGTTGCGCCACCTACGAGTAATGGCGGCTACTATTTATGGGTAAAGTGTGGCACTGGCACTACATATAGCTTTAGTAACTTTTACGTACAACCACGGAGTGGTCGTAACCTTGGTAACAGCCTATGGGATGGTGGTTGTGGCTTAAAGCCAGGTAGCACAAGTGCAACCTATACCAATAGTGCTGTCAGTGGTTCTATTCTTAACGGTAAACCAGCGGCAGGTGACTTTGTACCTGCTGGTAGTGTAGGCATTGGCTACACTAGTACTGGTTATGCAGTAGATAGTGGTACGACGACAACGCCTACAACACCAACCACCCCCACGACGCCAACAACACCTACTGTTAAAACTGTTGTGTCTGAAAACTTTGACCAAAAGGTCAACCTCGATCAGGTTTATGGAGCATGGAGCATAGTAGGGGGCAGGGCAGAAAACTCATCTGTAAAAAATGCAAGCTCTGGCAATGGTAATATAGCAGTTAGCCCAACTGCTGTGGCTGGAGATTTCACACTAAATGTTAACGGACTCGTTAAGGCAACCTCAGAGCAATATGACGACTTTTCGGTAATCTTTGACTACGTTGACGCCAATAATTACTATTACGCGAGCTTTAACGAGACGAACGATGGTGGCACAAACGGAATATTTAGAATTAAAAATGGCACTATGACGCAACTAAAAGACTTTAGCCCAGTTATAAAAGCCGGCACTGATTATAAAATCACAGTTAAAAAGTCAGGTTCTACAATTACTGTTTCTAGCAACGATGTGGTTATTGGTTCGGTAGCTGATACCGCATTTACCAGTGGAAAAGTAGGCATTGGTAGCAGAAACAACGCAGTTAGCTTTGACAACTTAGTTGTAACTCAGTAACCAGCTAGCACTGAGATATGTCAAACAAAAAACCGGTTTTACAACCGGTTTTTTGTTTGGTGGAGCATAAGGGATTCGAACCCTTGACCTCTTCCATGCCATGGAAGCGCGCTAGCCAACTGCGCTAATGCCCC
>CAZMHM010000012.1:0-17293 GCA_964566135.1 uncultured Candidatus Saccharibacteria bacterium | reverse complement strand
CCCCTGTTGCCGGGATGAAAACCCGGTGTCCTAACCGCTAGACGATGGGACCAAAATAATACTGTGTTAAAAGTGCCAGGAAATTGTACCAAAACAGGGGTAATTTGTCTAGCCATAAAAAGAGACCCCAATACTAGGGGCCTCTTTTTATATAAGTCTCGAGCGGTCAGTCATGTGCTCTACACAGTGGTAAACACTAGCAGATTTTGGGTAAAATCGCTAGTGTTTATCCACAGACTTGGCACTATAACTTAGTTGCCCAAGCGGCGAATCATCCAAAGACGATAGCCAATTGCGCTCAGTACGCTTGCGCCGATGAACAAACCGATAGTCTCGGTTGGACCGGTGCTTGGAGTCGTACCAGGTGTTGGTGGGGTTACAACTTCGCCCTTGCTGAAGGTAACAACCTTCGCACAAGCTGCGCTATTAGATGTAACTAACTTACCATCCACCATAAAGCTTGGAGTAGCACGTACTGTGTATGTGCCATCTGCAGCATAGGTGTGGTTGGTAGTTGTCTTGTCAGTAACTAAAGGTGCTGTTGTATCACCAAAGTCGAATGAAACACTCTTGAATGTTGCACCGTTTTTAGCAGTGTAAGCAACAGTTGCTTCAATCTGACGAGTACCAATTGACTTAACCGTAAGTGCGTCACAAGAATATTGTGGAGCACTTGGGTTACATACACGAGTGATAACTGTATCAGTCGTATCGTAGGTTTCACCGAAGCCCTGTGGTCGTGCAACACCAATGTTGTGGAACGTATTAGCACCACAAGCTAGTGCGCTTTCCGCAGGAGTTGTAGCTTCAAACACTACACGTGCACCACCACCAGGGGCATATGAACCAATTACGATGCCACCGTTGTCGATGTTATCGCTATTGTAGTTCTTTTTGCCTTGAGTTGTTTCAAGTGTAGTTGTGCCAGAAACAAGCTTTACGCCTGCTGGTAATGCGTCACGAATAACTACGTTATCCTGATTTGTATTACCAACGTTTTGGTAAGAAATACGGTATTCGAGTTTGCTACCAACTGGCGCAGAATTGCTCTTTGTCCAGGCAGTTTCACCCTTAACGCGAACTTCTTTTACTACTTTCACACCAGGGATGTGAACGCGAGCCAAAACGGTTACAGTTGCTGCAAAGTTGTAGCAAGGCTTCTCATTTTCTAAAACAAGGCCTTGACCACTTGTTACGATGGCATCCGAAATCCTTGTTTCTACCATATTAACATTGTCGTTAGTACCAGTATTGTGCTTCCAAACTGCTGATCCAGGAATGTAATCTAGAGTAGCATCGCTACGGTCTAAGTTTACGGTTGCTGAATTAGCAACTGTGTTAGCTGCATTGTCGGCACTAATTGTTGACTTAACAACTTGGGTTTTACCAGCACCAGTAGGCATGGTAATTTTAACTTTTAGATTTTCGGCAACTTTGCCTGAATCTGCGTTTTCGGTATTGTGATAGTACACTTCAACCTTTACTACTTGATCATAGCTTGCGTTTACACTTGGGCTATATTTGGTGTCACCAGCTGTAACGTTAGCAACACCCATTGCTCCTTCCAATTTCACGCCTGCAGCAGTAATGCTTGATACGGGTATTAAAATAGCCATAGCAATCAAAACAGATGCAAGGAGTGCCTTTGGAAAAGACTTAAAAACGTAAGAAAATGCGTTTTTCATAAATTCCTCCTCTTAAAAATATCGATACTGTGCCCTTAGGGCACCGTTAAATTCAAATTTACGCTAAATTGTTAAAGCACGAAGCTTTCGTTGTGTTGCTTCCACCAGCTCACAAGAACATTTAGTACTACTTTAGCATAATCTTTATATAATGTCAATTTAATTGTTAAAGGACGGGATTTGATCTGACGCTATAAAAGCAGCAGGTCAAGTCGCATCATTATAATTCGCTCACTAGGGGTTTTGCCCGAGGAGTGACGGGCCGGGAATCTTGCGACTCCCAGCCCGTCACTCCAAGGACGGATGAGCCTCAGGCGAACCTGGGCTCAGACTGACTCGAACTAACTGCTAGTTGGGCATCCCAGTGGCGTAGCCAGTGGGAGTCGCGCTCGGATCCGTGCTGGGACTGTTGCTCGGCGCGGGGCCGGGCGCAGATCCAGTGGGAACCGGGCTGGGTGCCACGGTCGGCGCCCCAGACGTACCACCGGTGTTGACTCCGGAGGTATCGTTGTTCTGGGGATCCTGGGTGGCGTTGTTGGGAGCACAGGTGCTCCCGCCGTTCAGCATGCAGTCATCGCTCTGCGCGGGCTTGTGCCACGTGCAGGTCTTGCTGTCGTAGACGTACGGTCCGTCGCCCGGCTTGGGCGGCTTCACGCACGGCGTGGGGGTGTTCGTCGGCGTCGGGGTCGACGTCGGCGTGTTCGTCGGCGTCGGGGTCGACGTCGGCGTGTGGGTCTTCTTCGGCGGCGCAGGGCAACCGAAGACCTCGGGACGCTTGTCCCCGAGGTTGAAACCGATCTTCAGGATGCACGCCGGGTTGTTCTTCTCCGTGACGGAGAGGATCAGCGCCGACTTCTTGTCCTGGAGGCGGTCAAGACCAACCTCAGGCAGACCGCCCACAGCCAGACCGCCACCAGTGAGGTGGTAGTTGACCTTGGACGGCAGAGCCTTGACACCTTCGACGTTGAACCGGCCGAGCAGCGTGCCGATGAACTCGGCTTCTGCCTGCCACGACTGGTTCGCCGCGATGGCCGCGTCGTTGATGGATCCCCCGTTGAGCTGGGGGACGTACAGCGATGCGATGTTGTTGATGTTGGCCGGCGAGCCCGCGAAGGGCTTGAGCCACGGGTTGAGACTGAGCACCGACGTACCACCGACCTTGAGAGTCGACAGCATGTTGGCGTAGGTCACACCCAGCAGCGGGTCCTCGCAGACCGCCACCTGCACCGCCCGGAGGCTGTGCGGGTTGAGCGGAGTGCTCAGAGCGTCCGACCACAGTCGCGGCGGGACGTTCTGCAGAGCACCGATGCTCGGCTTGACGACCATACGGCCGTCGCCAGCGTCGGCCACGTTCGCAGCACCGACGATGTCGGTGCACTTGATCGTGGCCTGGTTGACCGTGAGCAGATCGATGACCTGCTGGCTCACGGCCGGATTGGTGTCGCCGGCAGGGTCACTGCCGTCGGCACCGATGCGGTTGCCGCCCCAAGTGAGGGCGACGGCGGCGACGAGCGCCGCCACGACGAACAGAACGATCGCCGAGATTGCATAGGTCTTACGCATGGTGATTCACCTCTTCCTTGGGAGCGGGACTTCGTGGACGCTAGTGGTAATGAGCCACCAATCGATACTATGGAGTACCGACTACCCATCATGGGCGCGTCCGGCAGGCTAGGCCTGCGGGGGGTCGAGCAACTCGTCCATCGTCGCCGGCTGGGCCGGTGGCGGGGTGGTCGTGGTGGTCGTGGTCTCGACGACCCTCCGGTTACCGACAGCGAGTGCCGCCAGGAAGGAGCCGATGATGACCAACACGACGATGAAGAGCGTGACGAGCGGGCTGTTGGCCCAGTTCCCTTCGCCGTTGGCGAAGTTGTTGGACAGCCAGCTCCAGAGAAGCCACGTGAAGAACCCGACGATCATCGCGAAGATGAGGGCCAGGAGCACGTTGGTGTTCTCCGTCACCCGGCGGTAGGACCACCGCTGGGTGGTGGCAGTCGCAGCCGGGGCTGCGGGTGCCGGGGTGGTCTGCACCACCGGTGCGACGGGGGCCGCGGGTGCGGCCGGCGTCGGTGCCGGGGTGTCGACCGGTGCGGGTGCAGCAGGTGCCGGAGTCGCGGGAGCGGCCGGCGCCGTGATGACGGGGGAACCGCCGAGGATGTAGGCCAGCTGGCCGGCCTCCTCGTTGAGACCCTCGAGCACGTCGCGGTGCTGCTGCGCGAGCAGCCGGGCGGCGATCGCCGCGTCGGATGCGTCCTGCACTGCCGCTGCCTGCTCTGCTTCGGCGGCGGATGCCACTTCGGCGGAACGAGCACGAACGCTCGCCGCGGAGGCCTGCATGGCCTCGCGGAGGGCGTTGATACCGGAGAGATTTGTGGTGGTCATTTCTGGCCTTCCAATCTACCCCGTCCCCGGGGTACTCAGCTGAACGACACGGTGTCATCCAGTGGGGCCCCGTCGCTCGGGCGCAGGTTAGTCACCTTACGGCAACAATCCCATACCCGAGCAAGCTCGGGGACGACACGCAACACATATAAGGTATATATGCTCTGTGTCGTCCCCGAAAATGTGCGCTAGTATTGAAATACTAGTATCTAGTAGTTAGTTGAGTCACTTCTTATATCTGTAAAACAGATATAAGGCTCTTACGCTTGGTATCAGCTACCAATAAGTTCGCCTGCGAACAAAAAGATAAACAATATGCTCAAGCATTAAAACCCATTGGGTCACGGCTTTTGCACAAGCGCAGAACAGCAAAAATACATCTGTATTATCAGATGTACACTGTTCTGCGCTTGATAAGCCACACTGACACGTCAATCGTAAGATTGTAGTGAACTATAATGATGTGACTTGTTAAATTGCTCCTACAGGGCCACTCATGCGCTTCCCACCTCTATGCGGTTAGTAGTTTGGCCTACTTGGGGGGTTACCCCTTTCGACGACCTCCTTGCGCACCCCTGTTTCAGGATTAACTATATATTACCACAAGCGTTGATTTTTGTCAATATATAAAACCATAAAACTCTTATGGTTACAATAGTTACCTTTTTTGCTCAACTTCTAATTTGGCACGAGGAAAACTAAAGCCAAAGGTGCTGCCTTTGCCCTCTTCGGTTTTAAAGATGATGCCGCCGCCCTGGGCAACAACTACCTTTTTAGCCATAAACAAGCCAAGGCCCGTGCCATCTGGGCGTGCTTTACGAGCATTACCTGCCCTATAAAACTTCATAAATAAGTGGTGCTGTTCGCTTTTTGGCACACCAATTCCGGTATCACGTACAGTATATTCAATCGCATCATCTGTTGCTTTTAGGTTAATTGTAATTTTTCCACCCTTGGGCGTGTAATAAATAGCATTATCGGCAAAGTTCATAATAACTTGTCGAATCTTGGTTTCGTCGAGATTTAGTGTTGGGAACTCATCAGGCTTGTTAAACACAAGGTTCAAATCGCGTGCTTTGGCCGTTTCGTATAGTTGCGCAATTTCGCTCTCCACGACATCAGGCAAGTATGTAGGCTTAGGCTCGATAATAAATTTGCCTGTCTTTAGTCGGCTAACGTTAAGTAAATCGGCAATTAAGTACACCATGCGCTGGCTACTTAAAAAGGCTTGATCTAAGAAGGTTCGTTGCTGGTCGTTAATTGGGCCGGCGTCTTCTTCTAAAATCATACTTATATAGCCTTTAACACTGGTAAGCGGTGTGCGTAATTGGTGTGACGCCATGCTAATAAATTCGTCTTTTGCCTCGTCCAGCTTCTGCAACTTCTCGTTACTTTTTTGTAGTTGATTGGTAGCGTCATCAATCTTCTTTTGCAGCGTGACGTTAAACTGACTGATTTCTTCGAACCTTAGTGCATTTTGCACTGCAATCGCAACCTCATCGGCGATAATTTGCAGTAACTGGATATCTTGGCCTGTAAATGAGTTGCCGCTCTTACGGCCACCAATCAGCATATATCCAACATTTTCACCATTAGAGAGCATCTTTATTGCAACCTCTAGACCCATCGAGCTCATTAAGTCTTTGGTTTGAACATCAATATCTGAGCTTTTTGAATCGACTGATTTTGCATCGAGCGAACCAAGCACCTGTGAGAAGTCTTTCCATTCGCTCGTCGCAAAAAGTTTTGCATTAGAACCGGCAAGATGAAATTCTATCGAGGCTCGTGGTTCGAGATAAAAATCAGCAAATTCGCACCGTAAATCTCTTTCGATAATTTTTGCTGTATCATTAAGTAATTTTTCTAAATCTAGGGAGTTTACTAACGTAGAATTGATTTCGTTAATGACCTTTTGAGGGTCATATGCGTCACGGTAGAAAATGCTATCAGTAATTCTTTTAAAGAAGTTAATTAAAGGTGAATATACGCTTACAGCTAATATTATAAGAATGACATTTATAGCTTCTTGATAAAACAAATTACTTGTTGAGGCGGGAATCAGCGTTGTCAAATAATATGAGACTGCACCGTATAGAACTGAAAGAATTCCAACAGCAAACGCATACGTTAGCGACCTAACAACAACAAGCCTAAGGCTAAATAGTTTATGCTTAAAAACTCCATAGTATAGCCCAATGACCATGATAAGCATTGCAGTTACGCCTATATTGGTTAATCCAAACCAACCAAATGTAGCCGGAATAATAAATTGAGCCAAAACAAGCGCCGGGAGCGCGAATATTAAACTAATAAGAAGTGTTCTAAGTCGAGCCTTTTGCACTCCCGATGATGTACGTAAATTTTTTATAATCACAAAAAATAGCCACCCCAGTGTAGCAAGCAAACTTACAGCATATATTGGTATCAGTGGACCAAACTCAACAGCGTAAATCGAGCCTTGCACCGAGACGCCAGTTATAAATAATGGAGTAAATGATAGTACTCCGATCGCCAATGTTACTATTGCGAATCTATTTATCCACTTTCTGGAGTTGTCGTCTTGCGCAAGAATAGCACCAAAATATAACAAGCTATATGCGGCAAAATAACTAAATGCAAACACAAAATAGTTTGCTATCGTTGCAACTTTCTCTGAATTTGAAATATTGTTGCTCACATAATTTGCAATCAGCCAAACTCCGACCGAAAAAACAAAGAACACGAAAGAACGATTTAACGCCGACTTTTTATCCTGGAGCAATACTGCCAATCCAAGGATTGCAAGACCAGCAATTACAATGAGGTCAATCAGCAAATATATGTCAATCATTTTGCTTACAGTTTACTAGCCATAAGCAAAATAATAAAATCAGTTACTGTTCACTGGCAAATTCAGACGCACGGCGCTGACGTTCGGCACGAGTAAAACTTGCCTTAGGGTTTCGGTTCAACTTATTTTCTAGAGCCATATGAATACCGCGTCTGATGTGGCTTAAGCGAGGAGCGCGAGCAATTCCAGATTTAAAGTTATACGCGTCCATATATGCAACTCTTGGCGCCCAAACAGGTTCAGGACGATTGTTCGCAACATCTTTTACAATATGTAAGAAGCCCTGGCTTGCCCCAATTGCAGATGCAATATCCACTCCTTCTGCAATAGATGGCAATGGAGCATCTTCGTCATTCTGTACAGCCAAAAGTGTATTCATATCACCATAAGGTGGCAAATATGGAACACAACGGCTCAAATCAACGGTCATTTCTGCTACTTCATCTAAAGGCATACCCTTAGGAATACCCATAAATTTCTCGAAAGTATATGGTCCCCTGGGCCTAAACGAGGTTACCTGAGCAGCAAAGCCAATATTCATAACTAACACGTTAGGTATTTCAAGTTTTCGTGCTTGTCTCGCAAGTGCCGTTCCAATTTCCATGTGTGTCAATTCTGACTCATCGTAACTCAAAGTTGCATCTTGTAAAAAATCCACGACATTATCAGCCGTTACGCCATCGCGAAAGATTCGAATATCTGCATCTGGATTGATATCAAGTACATCTTCTGCGAAGACTTCAGCCTTAAGCCTGCCCATGGTCGAACGGGTAGCTCCTGGCACCCTATTCACATTTTCCGGTTCAAACACTTCAGGGTCTGCAATATTAAATTTTGAGACACCCTTTCGGGCAAGTTTTAATCCCAATTGGTAGCCATCGCCGCCAACACCCGCAATAGCAACCCTTGCGGCCATTAATGCTGCCTGCTCATGCTCATTCCAAAAACCATAATTTCTCGCAAATTCAGGGGAATTAACAGAATTCATATTCTTTCCTCTATTCCGTTGGGACTAAATCTTGACGCGTTCCACTAAAGACAAATGCGTCCAGATTGATTCCCGATACTGAACCAGGTGCTTGCGATTCAATATTCGCCGCAAGCTGATGAGTATCAATGACAACACCGAGATTTACATCTCTGTATTCTGGAACATAAACGGGGTCGGCAATTCGCTCCATAGGGATTCCTGCTTCTAACAGGGCCTCTTCAAGTTGTGTTTCAATGACTGCATAGGTAGGACCAAAATCATTCTTCATGATGTACGCCAAAACTGCAGGATAGAGCAACCACTTAAGTTTCTTTTGAACCCTGTCATCTTCATGTCGGCAAATATATCGAGAAATCTCAATACTTTTACTAGTGCCGTTTGTAGATTGGCCAACCTCTGGAAAAAATTCTTCGATAGGTAGTTTGCCAAAGTCGCCACCGTGTATAACACGCATCGACGCTACAACTCTCTGGGTTTCCCCGTGATTTTCAAGAACACAAAAGTGTATAGAGCGACCATCGTCTTCATCCATTTCGCCACCATTAGCAAGACGCGCTTCTTCACCTAGCATGCGTGTTTGATCGATATATACTCGTTCACGTAACTTATAATAACCCTCTGTGATTCCTTCAAGGCCTTCGCGGGGTTGCTCGCCATGAGCAATAAGACCCGTAGCAAAGCGGGCATCGGGGTTATCCCTAAAAACTTCAGTAACAATATGAGGAATTACTTCGGCGTTGGTAACTGTTGGGTCAATATTAGACATAAATATATTTTATCACTTTTTATTAGTTTTGTCAATTATACTGTTCTTTTGTAATAAAAAACACTTCAAATAATCATCAGCTTGAAGCTGATGATTATTTGAAGTGCAATTTACTAATGTACAGGTAGCTCTATGGCTATCGGTATAATACTATATCTTCTCTGTTAAGTCAAGAATTTACGTAGCACAATGAACAGAGCAACTGCAGTCTTAGCAATCGATATAATACCCCGCGTTCGTTTGCTGGTATGCTTAATGGTGATGCAACCAAAAATTAAAATCTCAATCGTAGAAGACGAAGCTGCTATCCGTGATATGTACGCCCTTAAGCTTCGCGCTGCTGGCTATGATGTGTCTACTGCTAACGATGGCCAACAAGGCTTAAAACTGATAGAGGATGTTAAGCCGGATTTGATTTTGCTTGATATAAAAATGCCTCATATGCCTGGTAACGAAATGTTAAAACGGGTGCGTGCAACAGATTGGGGTTCAAACATAAAGTGTATTGTGCTTACAAATATCAGCAAAGATGAAGCGCCAGCCGACTTTAGGTTTTTACACATCAGTCACTACATTGTTAAAGTGCATTACACTCCGAGCCAAGTACTCGAAATCATCAAAGAAGTGCTTAGCGCGTAGTTTTGTTGTATCTTATAAGCATATAAGGAAAATTTATGGCCACTAAAATCGCAATTATTGAAGATGACGCAGCAATCGCCCAAATGTATCGAATGAAGTTCGAGGCAGAAGGCTATGTTGTCGAAACCGCCGAAAACGGCAAACTAGGGCTTGAGCTTGCCGAACAAATGCAACCAGATGTTATTTTGCTCGATTTGATGATGCCCGAGATGAACGGCGACGAGATGCTGCAAAAGCTTCGCGCCACCGAATGGGGCAAAGATATAAAAGTGATAATTCTGACCAATATGGGCGAGCAAGAAGCACCTGAAGTCTTAAAATCACTTAATGTTAGCGCATTTATCGTAAAAGCAGATATGACACCGCGCCAAGTTGCCGACCTTGTTGAGCAACAAATGGGTCAACAAGCGTAACAAATCACAACGGCTTACGTTTATATTGTGTATATGGCCAAAACTAATACAAAAAACAATCGGTCGCGTTGTGCGATAATTGTGCTATGAATGTTGCTATTTTAGGTTATGGCGTAGACGGAGCAAGTGCCACCGGTTACTGGCACAAGCAGGGCGCTACTATTACTGTTTGCGACGAACATACCGACCTACTACTACCAGACTATGTCGAGCAGCAACTCGGCGATGATTACCTAGCAAACTTAGACAGGTTTGATATTATCGTACGCTCACCCGGCTTACGCCCCGAAAAGATTACCGCCGCAAATCCCGATAATCCCGACATCTTACAAAAAGTTACAACGAGCATTAATGAATTTTTTGCTCACTGCCCTGCGCCTATCATCGCCGTTACTGGCACAAAAGGCAAAGGCACTACCAGCACGCTGATTTATAAAATTCTAGAAGCAGCCGGAAAAAAAGCCTTTTTGGGTGGTAATATTGGCACTGTCCCACTTGATTTCTTGCACGAGATAACCCCAGATAGCTGGGTAGTCTTAGAGCTTTCAAACTTTCAACTTATAGATTTTAAGTACGCTCCGCGCGTAGGTGTTTGTTTAATGGTTGTACCCGAACATCAAGACTGGCACACAAGCATTCAAGAATATTACACCGCAAAAGAACAACTGTTTATCCGCCAAGGGGAATCAGACCGTACGATATTTAATAACGCTAGTGATATTGCAAAAAAGATTACCGCAAAAAGCAAAGGTACCAAGGTACCCTACTACGTTCCGCCTGCTGGCGAGCTCGCGAATACTGTTCATGGTGCCTATGTAGAAGGTGACCAAGTATGCATGGACGGCAAAATTATTTGCGATGTGCAAGAAGTTGCGTTGCTTGGGCGTCATAATCTCGAGAATGTCTGCGCAGCTGCTGCGGCCGTGTGGCCTATTATTGGTGGCAATTACGAACTAATACGCCACGTTGTGAAGGAATTTAGTGGCATGGAGCATAGGCTAGAATTTGTCCGAGAAGTAAACGGCGTTAAGTACTACAATGACAGCTTCGCAACCACACCAGAGGCAACTCTTGCGGCACTACGCGCATTTAAAGAACCCAAGGTGCTTATTATTGGTGGCCACGATAAAGGTATCCCTATTTATGACGTTATTAGTGAAATTTCGCTCGGCAATATGCGCCAAGCAATTGTAATTGGCGAAACAGGCGAGAAAATTATCGAACTATTAGTGACTCGTGGGTTTGAAAAAATTACCCTTGGTGGCACAACCATGACTGAAATCGTTCATGCCGCCCAAAATGCCGCCCAGCCTGGAGATGTCGTTTTGCTAAGTACTGCTTACGCAAGCTTTGGCTTGTTTAAGAACTATAAGGATCGCGGCGACCAATTCAAAGCTGCCGTGAACGCCCTTTAACTCTGCCTTTAGGCTATTCATTTATTCTATAACGTATGTTTTTAGGGTCTGAATTGTCAGGTCTTCGGGCTGAATAATTTGCGCTCTGCCCGCGGCGACCGCAGTAATGAGCTCTTCTATCCAATGATAGTGCGTGCACGCAAGCACAATTACATCTGCACCTTTATCACAGACAGTATCAATGCTTTCTGCAATACGAGCTCTGTCGACTAAATCATTTTCAATCATAAACGACCAATCAGCACAATCTGGCTCTAAAATTTGCACGTCGTTTGCAAACTCATTTTTTAATTCTGCATAGCGATGGCTCTTTAGCGTTGTTGGCGTGGCGCAAACTGCGATTACTCCACTTTGAGTCAGACTAGTTGCGATATCTACCATTGGCTCTATTCCAATAAGTGGCACGTGTATCACTGCCTTTAGGTCATGCAAAATCGTAGTTGATACGGTGTTACAAGCAACTACAATTAACTCGCATCCCTCGCGCTCAAGCTGCGTTAAGATTGGGGCAACTAACTTCAGCAATGCCTCTGGTGATTTGTTGCCATACGGTACGTTTTCGGCATCATTTACAAACTGAACAGTAACGTCCGGGAAGGATTTTTTTATTGCATTCGCAACGGATAAACCACCAATACCTGAATCAAAAACACCAATTTTTTTCATAATTACACTTTGCTCAAGCGAGCGGCACGAATCACATTATCAAATAAAGCAACGACAGTTAGTGGGCCAACACCGCCTTTGCGAGGCGTTACAGTTATATCTTCGCGCTCATAAACGTCATCGGCTAAATCGCCTTTTAGCTCGCCGTTTTCGCTGGCAACTGCAGCGTCAACAACAACGCATTTATCGGGAATCATATCGCTTGTAATCAGCCCAGGCTTGCCAACGGCAGTAATAATTATTTGGGAATGCAGCAAGATATCTTCGGGATGTTCGGTTTCACCATCTACTACAGAAACTTCTATATTCGATGCGTCAAACAATCGCTTTAGTGGCGCGCCCACAAGGCGGCCATTACCAACTATTGCAATCGGCTTCGTTTTGACGTCGATATTATACCCGGCTAAAAGCCAGTTAATAGCCATCGGCGTTGCTGGGTCTAGCGTGGCATCTTTGCCCAGTGCATCCACATCTTTTTGTGGCATAACGGCATTTACAATTTCATCAGTCTGGCTGGTATCCGCTAGCGGTAATTGCACGATAATACCGTGAATTGCATCACTATTATTTAATTCTTCAATTACGTTTAGTGCGTCTTTTTGGTCAATTTTATGCACCTCTACTTTAACCGAGATATCGGCGCCATACCGTTGCTTAAGGGCAACATAGGTATTAATAACGGGGTTATTAGTGCAAACAACAATCGCAAGCTTGGGTTGTATGCCATCTGCCTGTATAAGCGCGCGCACTTGGTGGGCTTGGCGCTCTTTGATAAATCCGGCTAGTTCGTCACCTTGTAATAGTTTCACGCCTAATAGCATAGCAAATATTCAGGTATAATTGGGTTAATGGGCAAAAAACAAAAACAATTATTACCGCGGTTTATGCCATTACTGATTGGTAACTACTTTGGCATGTTTGGATGGGGGCTCTTTGCTCCGCTTTTTGCGATTGTCATACAAGACAAGGGCGGTGACGCTGCTAGCGTTGGAATAATCTGGGGATTTTACACATTGGTCGTCGGCATAACGATGATTATTGCGGGGAAGATTGCCGATAAGATGCATCGACTACGCACCGCACTTATATTGGGTAGTTCACTGTTGGTAGTCGCATCCTTCGGCTATCTATTCGTAGAAACCCTTGCCCAGGTCGCAATTGTACAAACAATATTCGCAATCGGGTTTGGAGTTCTGACGCCATCGCTACGAGCACTTTATGGAAAACTTGAATACAACGGTAAAGAAGCGACAGAATGGGCATATATGGATGGAGGTAATATGCTGGTAATGAGCGTGGCAGCAATAATTGGTGGTTTGATAGTAAAAAATCATGGACTTGCACCGTTATTTATTACCATGTCACTTATACAACTGATGGGCACGATAGTTTTACTGCGAGCAGTACGACCCGTAAAAAAACGACGTTAAAGCATTTACAAACTACGCTTTATCTGTTATATTTACCCCTGTTGTTTTTTGCAAAACTAAACAACGAAATGCGGGCCAGTAGCTCAGCTGGTTAGAGCACCTGCCTCTTAAGCAGGGTGTCCGGGGTTCAAGTCCCCGCTGGCCCTCCAAAAGAAAATACCCTCCTCGCCGAGGGTATTTTCTTTAAATAGGTTCCGGGTTTAAACTTTCGATGTGCAGAATTTGCAGCGCTTGGCGGCCTTAGGAATCTCGCTTAGGCATTCGGGGCATTTCTTTTCGGTTGGGTCGTCTGGTGTTTTATTTTTTGCGGCGCGTTCTTGCAATTTATTTAGCGGTTGAACCACAAAAAAGAATACAACTGCAGATATTATCAAAAATGAGATAACAGCATTAATAAAATCACCGTACAAAAACTTACTGTTATTTATGGTAAATGTGAGGCCAGAAAAATCAGGCTGACCACCAATCGCGCCAATAAGCGGTGTAATTATGTCTTTTACAAGCCCTGACACAACGGCGCCAAATGCAACGCCAATGACAACACCAACCGCAAGGTCTACAACATTGCCTTTCATAATGAATTTTTTAAACTCTGCTAACATCGCGCCATCTCCCTTTTATATCTCCATACTACTCTTTTAGCTCGAAATACAATAAGAGTAAGCCACATGTTTGCATTATGGATTGTTCTGTTGCATTATATATTCCTAATGAGTGAGCTATTGCAAACTGCTGATGAGCAGATTGATGATTCTTCGCAAGAATTTGACGATGAGTATTTTGATGCGGACCAGTCCAGAAGGCTAAGGAATATTCCACTGGACAATTGGCTTACTTTTATCGATAAAGAAGAGCTGGATGGTCCGTGGCAAAATGCTGCAAAAATCGCTAGAGATTTAGGTACCAATGACCGCTGGGTTTATAGAATGGTTCAAGAATTTGGATTCGAATCGGAAATTCAAAAAGTCGATGACATTGAGATTGCGATGTATCCACCATATGCGGTTGCAATTATCAAAGAAGAGTATGCCTGGAGACAACACTTCAGAGCACTGCCAACGCCATTATCGGTTGGTCAGATAGCAGAGGCTGTTGGACGATCAAGGATTTGGACATTGCGAACTCTTGCCGAGCTTGATGCAAAACCAACTAGAGTAAAACAAACTGGCGGAAAAACATATCGTCGTTATCCTAAGCAAGTAATTAAGGAACTGCGACTTATCAATATGTCTGTACCGTTGGACGACGGGTGGTATTCGATTACACAGCTTGCCGAACAAAGTCAGTTAAGCAAAACTCGATTGCTGCAGATTTTGAGAGATTCAAACGTATCCTCGCAGGAAAGACGCTCTTCTCTTTCGGGAAAGGTTCTAGATCATTTTCCGCCTATTGCCCTCAATATTTTAGCTCAAGAACGGGATAAGGTTACAACACCCGGTGGGGACTGGCTTACCGCAGGAACAATTAGGAACATACTCGGTAAATCAAAGAAATGGATTCTAAGGAACATTGCACCCTACGAACATGTCGCAGAGTTACGATTAGCGGATAACACTGTGCCGTACCTCCACTACCCGCCCAGAGTACTAGAAGAACTTAGGGCCTTTAGCCAGCTAGAAGCAAGTGCTCCAGAAAAAGCAGATTACCTTACCTCACGTGCTATTGCTAGTACTACAGATCTTTCTCCCGAATGGATAGAACAATGCTTGCAGGAATTAGGTATTGAGCCAGAATTAAGAAAAGACGCTATCGGCCGCACATACTATTGCTATGATCCATCGAGTATTGCTTTGATTCTTGAATCAAAGCAATACTCGATTGAGCAACAAAAAGTGCTTCGCGCGAAAATGATACCTACCGTCTTTGCCTATGGTGCATTGTATGCACAAATCAAAGCTAAAAAATCAATGCTCGAAACGCTAAAATCATTTCCAAAAGATGAGACCATAGAACAAAGGGGCGAAATACGTTCAGAATTGAGAGCACTCCAACGTAGTATCAATAGTGCTAAGCAGGTCATGGAACGCAGACGCGCAAAATATGAGGAATCGGTGCCTCCAAAGGTTCCAAAGATAATCGTAATTGAGGAAGTTTGATACACTACTTTTATGTCAGTTATTAACAATTATCTTTCCAAAATAGAAGAGCCACAAAAATCGGCTTTGCAACATGTTAGTGATGTTATTTCGCAAGTTGCACCAGATGCGACCGAGGCAATTAGCTACGGCATGCCTGGATACAAATATAAAGGAAAGTATTTAATAACGTTTGCAGCATTTAAGAATCACTTAAGTATCTTCCCTGGCGCCCATGCTATTGAGGCGCTGCAAAACGATTTAAGCGAATTTAAGCAATCTAAAGGCACGATACAATTCACCGTTGAAAAACCAATTCCTGACGCAGTGTTAAAAAAGATAGTGCAAGTTCGCGTTGACGATATAAACGCGTAGATGCACTAGTTTTGATCTGTTAACGAAACTAACTTCTCGACAACAAAAGCACCCTGCTTTTTTAAACTCATACGCGCAATGGCATACTCATCTAGCTCACCACGACTAACCCGCTGACCAGCCTTACGCTTATTAAGTACTGCTCGTAATGCGCCCAAATATGGGACAGAATCGAGTAAAAATGGCTCGCCTATATAAACGGTTGCATCTGGACGTTTATTGCCCCTTTCTTGCATTTGTACCGCGACCGGCAAAACACTAGCCGAGGCATAGGATGCTAAATATGGCACTGCTACACCGGGCCTATCAAACGACCCATCGCTTGATGCACTCTGACCCGCAATAACAACGCGCTTGCCTGCATCAATTCGTTCAAGCAATGGTGCAAAATTATCTGGATTAAATACACCTGGTACTTGCGTACCGTCTGTAGCGTTTTGGTAATCAAGCGGCACAAAATTATTTTCGCCAATAGCCATAAGCCCAAGTTTATCCAGCCTGCTGCCCGGGCTGCCTAACTTGTGATTTAGTGACATATCTGTAACTGACATATCTAAATTGTCAGCCAACGTGGCAACCACAAGCGGTAAATCGAAATCGGTTGTATGAGTGGTTGCCACAATCAATCTATCTGTATCTTGCGCATCTATAATGTTTTCTTCGCCAACGATTGTAACATTGCGGGCAATCATCTTTTTAATCACAGAAAACATTACCTGCATACGACGCGGGCTATGTTCTGAAGTTAAATCTTTTAGTACTACCTCACTCATAAACATATTATGACATATGTTTGAATTTTTGTTTAATTGCTATCTGCGTCAAATAGTTGGCTGATTTTTAACGTAGTGTTCAGATTGCGCACGGTCATGTTTTTATAAATTTCGGTTTTAGCAAGTTTAATCATGGTGCTTTTAGTAAGGTCGCTCGTGTTCGCAGCCCACAATAATGCACCGGGTGCGTAGTAAACCTCTTCTATTTCTGGTTTTGGCTGTAAGTTTTTTAGAATACTTGGCGAATCAATCTCGTGCCGAAGAAAAATGACATTACACCTTAACGCCGTGGTTTGTAGCCAATGGCTTGGAATTCGCGCAATTATTCTGGCGTAATCTTCCTGGTTTACTATGACGACTTTATTGGCAATGCCAAAATCTTGCCGCAAAATAGATTCTACAATTAGCTCTAGCTCTCGCACATTATTATTTGATTGCTCAAATATAATATTGCCACTGTTAATGTAGGTTTTTACACTATTAAAACCATTATTTTCTAAACCAGCCTTTAAGTCGGCCATTTTGACCATACTATTGCCACCAACATTAACTCCACGCAGCAATGCAACATATTTCATACGCACAGTATACCGATTAGCCAATTGTTGTGCGCAAGAATATAATTAATCATACCGATAACGATTAAATAAAGGATTTTACGATTATGGCGAAAGATAAAGGGCGAAAAGAAGTAAAAAAGCCAAAAAAAGCTAAGATTAAACCCATAGTGTAATCTGTTAAGATAACAGGCTATATCTGTTATAATGTAGCCTGTTATTTATGCACCCGTAGCTCAGTGGATTAGAGCATCTGTCTTCGGAACAGAGGGTCGGCGGTTCGAATCCGTCCGGGT
>CAZMHM010000011.1:16475-17775 GCA_964566135.1 uncultured Candidatus Saccharibacteria bacterium | reverse complement strand
GTAATTCTTGCTTTAGACGAGAAGATGTATGAGACTCAAAAGTTAATTGATAAGTTTAAGAAGGAAATTCTTTTTGAGTTAGTTGAGATTAAGGGTGGTTCTGCCGCAACTTCTGAATACAAAAAACCGCAAACTAAGGTAGTTAACCAACGTAAAGTTGATAGTATCAAGAAAATTAATATCGGTAGTGGTATGGATATTCGCGATGACTACATTAACGTCGACCATAGAGCGCTCGATGGAGTAGACGTAGTTGCAGATGTTCTCGACCTACCATTTAAGCCAGGCACTTTAGATGAGGTATTTGCATCACATGTTGTTGAGCATTTTGTTCAGAAAGATTTGGTTAAAGTTGTAAGATACTGGTTCCAGTTGCTTAAAGATGGTGGACGTATACGGCTTATACTTCCAAATATCGAGGACATGACAAAACGATATACTCATGGTGAGATTACCTGGGAACAATTTAGGTCTGTTGCGCTTGGGGGCCAAGATTATGCGAGTGATTACCACTTTAATCATTTCTCTGTAGCAAGTATGAAAGACTTTATCAAAGAAACTCTGCCAGAGGCAAAGTTTGAAGTTGTGTCACCGAGCAGAAGGAATGGTGAATGTTTTGAAATGGAAGTTTTGATTAAGAAATGAAAATAAAAAAATTTGAGCCCAAGATTTCAGTTGTTTTAAACACGTGTAACAGAGGTGCCTTTATTGGAGATACCCTTGAAGGATTAAAGCGTCAGACTTATGACAATTTTGAAGTTGTTGTTGTTAATGGTCCTTCGATCGACGAAACAGAAGAAGTAGTTAGTCGCTATAACGTTCGTTACTACACTGCACCATTCAATATCTCTGTTTCGAGAAACATTGGTATTTTACACTCAGCCGGAGATATTATTGCATTTATTGATGATGACGCTGTGCCCGAGCCGGAATGGCTAGAAGATTTAGTGACGGCATACGCTAATCCCAAGGTTGCTGCTGCCGGCGGCCGTGTTTTTAATGCGGACGGAAGCGATTTTCAGTATAGCTACGGAGCAATTGACAGATGGGGGTACCCTCTTTCTAGGCATGATAAGCCATACGAGTTTAATGACCCCAATGGCAACTGGTTTAATATTAATATTGGCACAAACGCATCTTATCGTCGTGAGCCCCTAATTGAGGTTGGCGGCTTTGACGAAGAAATTGAATACTATCACGATGAGAGCGATGTATGTGTTCGGCTTATCGAAGCAGGCTATGAGGTCGCTCAGCTAGATAATGCTTACGTACACCACAAAATGGCACCGAGCTTTAGACG
>CAZMHM010000011.1:0-16375 GCA_964566135.1 uncultured Candidatus Saccharibacteria bacterium | reverse complement strand
AGAAAACTAATAAAAAACTACAAGTATAAGCCTGAAGAATTTAAAAGGTTTAAGATTGAGGGAGAGATTCCTAAGAACCCACTCAATATAGTTCTTGTGAATCAAGGTTTTCCGCCAGAGCAGACCGACGGTAACGCACGACACAATGGGGCGTTGGCTAAAGAGTTGGCAAAAAATGGTCATAATGTTTTTGTTGTTTCAAAATCAAATGTCGAGTATAACACAATCCATTTCATCAATGGGGCTTGGGTCTATCGGCATGTCACAAAAAGGTTTGAATACGAAACAACCGGTTATGGTCGTGTCGATAATCAGCTTGCCTATGCGCGCAGTGTCTTAGAAACTGTCAGAAAGATTAATGATAAAAAGAAGATTGATTTTATTCTTGTTCCAATTTGGGACGTAGAAGGTTTGGCGATTCTTACTCACAAGGTCGCGCCAACAATCCTATCGCTTATGTCGCCACTAAAAAAGGTCGTTGAGACGCAGTGGTTTAATTCAGAAGACCCAAGTTACGAAATTACTTATGCCTTTGAAAGATACTGCGTATTACATGCTGATGCCGTAATGCCAATATCTGAAAATATCAAAGAAACGATCGGCGAGCTATACGATGTTGATTGGGATGATGTAGAGGCCAAAGTGCCTGTTAAAACGATTCCTCTGGGTGTTGATTCGCAGTTTATAATCGATGACAAATCTTTGAATGAATGGTATAAGGCAAAAAAAGCAACCGATAAAATTAAGGTTTTGTATGTTGGCAGATTTGAAAGGCGAAAAGGCATAGATTTATTGCTAGATGTGATGCCAAAAATTCTTAAAAGTCGCTCAAATATCGAGTTTGAGTTAATAGGCGATAACTCTGGTCTGGACGAGAACGGAGTAAGCTACTTAGATGAATTTAAGAAACACTACTCAAAAGAGCCGTGGTTTAAACAGATTAAATTAAAGGGTTATGTCACAGATGAAGAGTTGGCTGCCGCATACAGAAACTGTGATATTTTTGTAGCACCTTCGAGGTACGAATCTTTTGGTCAGATTTACATAGAGGCTATGGCTTCTGGTAAGCCCGTAATTGGAACGGATGTAGGCGGTATTCCGGAAATAGTTAAGCATGAGAAAAATGGATATCTAATTAAAAATGAAAGTAGCAAGGAACTTGAGAAGTATTTGCTTGAGTTAATTAACGATAAAGTGCTTAGGGAGAAGATGGGAAGGAAATCTGCGGATATACTGCGCCAAGATTATGCCAGTGATATCTGGGCTGATAGATTTATAAGTTTTGCTAAACAATCATTTGGTCTTTAGTTCGCCTTCACTACAGTTACTCCCAGCCAAGTACCGGTTGGGTTCATAGGGCCTACACCCTCTACGATAGGCCTAAAGGCTTCCCCATAGAAGCCTGGAGTGGCATTTATAGGTGCAGAGAAGTTAAAGCTAAACTTCGCAATCTGACCAGGATAAGCAACGTGCTGGTTAGATGCCAGGGTAGTGCCATCAGCCTCATATACTGCTGCAAACACATCAGTAGCTCGGGTTGGGCCCCAGCGCCAATCTGAGCCAAATAGGCTACTTCTGTTAAGCGGATTGTCGGTACCAAGTTTTACTACTTTTTGGCCCGCGCTCCATGCCGACACATCATCAAACCATGCAGCATTGCCTGTGTTTTTGTAAGAGATATATGATGTAGCTTTTTGTCCTTGTGGGATGACGGGGTAATACGATTGACCCATTGGTTGTGCTGAGTAGTTCGCCTTCACTACAGTTACTCCCAGCCAAGTACCGGTTGGGTTCATAGGGCCTACACCCTCTACGATAGGCCTAAAGGCTTCCCCATAGAAGCCTGGAGTGGCATTTATAGGTGCAGAGAAGTTAAAGCTAAACTTCGCAATCTGACCAGGATAAGCAACGTGCTGGTTAGATGCCAGGGTAGTGCCATCAGCCTCATATACTGCTGCAAACACATCAGTAGCTCGGGTTGGGCCCCAGCGCCAATCTGAGCCAAATAGGCTACTTCTGTTAAGCGGATTGTCGGTACCAAGTTTTACTACTTTTTGGCCCGCGCTCCATGCCGACACATCATCAAACCATGCAGCATTGCCTGTGTTTTTGTAAGAGATATATGATGTAGCTTTTTGTCCTTGTGGGATGACGGGGTAATACGATTGACCCATTGGTTGTGCTGAGTACTCGGGCCCCCGTGTACCTCCAAACCAAGCTGTAAAATAATCGTAGAAATTTCTATTACCAAATGCACCACATTCAGGGAAAGAAGATATTCCGCCACCACCAAGAGCATAAGCGTTAGGTTGATATGGGGTGTATCTATAAAGTGCTGAGGTTGCTCTATTTTGTATATTCAAATTTGTACCACCACACGCTGAGTCTGGATTATACCTAACATAATTGATACCAACAGGATAGTTTGTGATCAGTCCATCATTATCATAATCACGGTTATCTAGAACTTCATGAAATAAATTGGCTGCTTTCCTGACCTGAACCTTAAAGCCAGCGGCGTAACCCTGACAGGGTGTACCGTTGTCATAGCACGCAAACCCTGTCGCGGAAGTATATTGAGAACTATTAGGCCATGTATCTGTGATTAAACTTTGCTCTTTTTCGAGCAAAACCAATAAGACTTGAGGATTAATGTTATAATCTTGCGACGTTTGCCAGATGATATGCGCAGCAGATTCACCATTGAAAGTTTCATCAGCTAAACACACAAAATGACCATCTTTTAGATTGTAGTAGACAGTATGGGAAACATTATCTCTGTCAGTCCACGTCAACCATCCGCTTGTTGAGTTATACCCGCTGAGCTTAGATAAGTTCCTGTCATTGCATGAATTTTTACTCTTAAGAAATGACTGGATTTCAGATTCAGACATGGATGTCTTATTACTCATTACTGAGTCGTCCATAATACGACCAGGATTAAACCCGTCTACACTTGCAAAAGCACTCCTAGTGCCTAGCAATATGCCAAAAGTACTTAGTACTAAACAAAGTACAAATGCTTTAGCTATTAGACTTTTCATAGCGTAATCTCATCTGAAATTTGTCCTGTTTTATTTCCGCTTGTGAGTTGTACATCTATATTCCATTTTCCCGGCCCTGCTTCTTCAATCGGTATATCAAAACCACCGCAAGTCGCTGAAGACGGGTTACTTATTATTTTCGAGTTTTTTACAATTAACTTATTATCTGAAGGACGACTTAGCTTCAATGTGCAGCTACCTTCATCTACAACCTGATATATAGTCACTCTCAAGGATATGCTATCACCCGTAACGGATTTAAAGTTAATTGTTCCGCTTAGATTATCGGCAGGAATTGGCTTATCTGTTCCAGCTTCTTTATTGGGGGGTGATCCATCGCTACTGGTTGTATTATTTTGGATTGGGTAATCAATAATACCAGTAGGGTCACTAGTTTCGGAAGTTTTCACTACTGCAACTGGTTTAGTATAAATATTAGTAACTCGAGTCTTTTCGAGCACAAAAATGCCAAAGCTCAAGGCGAGTGCAATACAAGCAGCCCAAAATACAAGGCTACGTAGTGAAATTGAACTGTTTTTTGCTGCTTTTACCATACTGTTTATTTTAACGTTTTAGCTAAGTAAACGTTACCACTTTTAGGTATGTTTTGTCAATCTGTTGTGCTAATCACAAACAGATGTAAAAGCATACGCTTAGCGCGTATAATGGCAGGCATACCTATATACATAAATACTGCGGAGGAGATTAGATGAAGATTATTATTACTGCCGGCGGACAGGGTACAAAAATGTGGCCGTATTCGCGCCAAGACATGCCAAAGCAGTTTCAGCCAATTTTAAATGGAAAGTCAACGTTCCAATATGGTGTTGAAGCCTTTCTTAAGCAATACGCACCAGAGGATATATTCGTATCTACCAAGCGCAAGTTTATTAAGTATGTGTCCGAGCAAGCACCGCAAATTCCACTAAAGAACTATATTGTTGAACCCGACATAGCTAAAGACCGTGGCCCGGGTGAGGGTTTGGCGTTTTTGACACTGAGTATGCGCCACCCAGACGAACCATTTTTTGTATATCAATCTGACATGGTTCGCGAGCCAGAAGAAGCCTTTTTGGGCATGGTAAAAGATGCCGAAGAGCTTGCTGTTAAGCACAAAAAATTTATGACTGGAGGCATTAAAGCAACGAGTGCCAATATGGGTGCAGACTACTTACAGCTTGGTGCGCAAGTACCAATGGATGGCAAGCAAGAGGTGTATACAATCGACGCTTTTCATTTTAGAAAGGGCACCATTCAAGAAACCAAAGAGCTAGTAGAAAACTTTCATGTTGTTTCTCACTGGAACCATACCTGCTGGTATCCAGACCTAATGCTTGAGGCATATGCAAAATATCGCCCTGATTGGTATGAAAAACTAATGCAAATCAAAGATGTGATTGGCAAGCCAGGTGAAGATGAAGCCATAAAAGCAATCTACGAAACCATGGAAAAGGGCGCAACCGAAGAAGTAACGCGTAATGTGATGGATAGCGGCGAAGCTGTTGCATTCTTGTTGCCGTTTAGGGTAACTGACTTTGGTACATGGGAATCGGTGTATGATTACTTTTCTGACGGTGAAGCCAACTATTATGACGGCGAACTTGCATCGTTTGATTCACGTGGTTCGATAATTAAGACGTCTAAAAAGAAGCTGGTGGCAATATCGAGTGTTGATGATTTAGTAGTTGTAGACACTGACGATGTATTACTTATTATTCCTCGCAACAGGCTGGACACTGTTAAAGATCTGCAAGCTATCATTGATGAGCAGGGTGGAAAAAAGTACCTTTAGGTACTCATTTATTTAGCTAACTCTGTCAAATGGGTTGGAAATTTATTCTTTATATCCACTAGGATTATTTTTATGCCACTCCATGGCACTGCTGATTATGATTTCTAGATCAGTTTTTTCTGCTTTCCATCCGAGAATTTCGGTGATTTTACTACTAGATGCAACAAGCTTTGCTGGGTCACCAGCTCTTCTCTCGGAAATTTCGTAAGGAATTTTTTCTCCGATTACTTTTTCTGCTGCAGAAATCATTTGGAAGACTGAATATCCGGACTGACTACCGAGATTAAAGTAGTTACTCTCACCTTTATTTTCTAAGTATTTCATGGCTAGGAAATGTGCTGCTGCCAAGTCTACGACATGAATGTAATCACGAACGCAACTTCCATCAGCTGTCGCATAATCATCTCCGAATACCTGCAGCTTATCCCTTTTTCCGAGAGGAACCTGAAGCATTATAGGTATTAGATGTGTTTCAGTTGTGTGATCTTCGCCAATAGCACCATCCGCCCATGCACCTGCGACATTAAAGTACCTAAGGGATACAAAGCGCAATTCCGAAGCTCGGCTTGTCCACTCAATCATCTTTTCCATGGCAAGTTTTGTCTCGCCGTAGGTGTTTGTAGGGTTCTTTGGGTCGTCTTCTAGTATTGGTACACGCTCAGGTTCGCCATAAATTGCGGCTGTAGACGAAAATACCAGATTATTAACTTGGGCTTCTTGCATTGCCTCCAGAAGTTTCTGGGTGCCGTAAACATTTTTTTCATAATACTTGAGCGGATTAAGCATGCTTTCGCCTACAAGTGAGTTCGCTGCAAAATGGATTACGCCCTCAATATTATTGCTTTTAAGTATTTTAACAATTGCATCTTTGTCCCGTATGTCTGCATTGTAAAATTTTGCACGCTCATCTACTGACTTTCTGTGCCCAGTCTCGAGGTTATCGATTACGGTCACTGAAACATCATTTTCAAGTAAATATTTAACCGTATGACTTCCTATATAACCAGCTCCACCCGTTATTGCTATATTCATCTTATTCTCCCTTTACTCTACTGTTACTGATTTGGCGAGGTTGCGTGGCTTGTCTATATCGGTACCACGAGCCACTGCTACGTAATAAGCGAATAGTTGCACTACAATAGCCTCTAGTAGTGGTAGGAGCTGATCGGATGCTTCGGGGATTAGTATTTCGTGATTAGCTAGACCCTTAAAATGCTTTGATTGCTTTTTGGTAGTAACTACAATTATGTGGCCGCTACGTGCCTTAACTTCTTGCAAGTTGCTGGCTGTTTTATCAAATAGGGTTGGGCTGGCGGCGAGCGCAAATGTAGGGAAGTTTTCATCTATTAATGCGAGGGGTCCGTGCTTCATTTCGCCAGCAGCATATGCTTCGGCATGAATGTAGCTAATCTCTTTTAGCTTTAGGGCACCCTCTAGCGCCATCGGGTATTCATAGGCACGGCCTAAATACATGAAGTCGCGATGATGTGCATATGCAAGTGCTATTGATTCTATCGCGTCAGATTGCGCGAGTACCTTTTCGGCAAGTTTTGGTAGATTAGCAAGCTCTGCTAACAGAGGTTTATAGAGGCTACTCTTGCCCTTGCCAAGCCAAAGAGCCAGTAGGGTTAGCACGGAAACTTGTGCGATAAATGCCTTGGTGCTTGCCACCGAAATTTCTGGGCCAGCATGGCAATAAATCCCCGCGTCGGTCATGCGGGCAATAGTACTACCCGGTGCGTTAACAATACCGAGCCGTAATACGCCACTAGGCTCAACTTTTTTAAGGGCTGCAATCGTATCGGCTGTCTCGCCACTTTGAGATATCGCTAAAATTGCAGTGTTCGGCCCAAGCGGCTCTTTACGATATTTAAATTCACTTGCTAGCTGAACCTCTACCGGCACGCCAGCGATTTCTTCTAGTAGATATTCTCCGACAAGTCCGGCATAGTACGATGTGCCACACGCAATAATGATAATTCGGTCAATGGTTTTAAGCTGGTTAGCAACAGACTCTATACCACCTAACTTAACCTCGTTAGACTCCAACTTTATACGACCCAAAATGGCATTCTGGATGGTTTTGGGCGCTTCGTGGATTTCTTTGAGCATGTAATGCGCATAGTCGCCCTTATTAGCAGCTATGTCTTCGAGCACAATGTCTTCGGGCTGGCGTTTAACGGCCTGCTTTTTCTGGACGTTTTTAATTGTATACGCCTTGCGTTCAACAATGGCGATTTCGTTATCTTCTAGGAACACGATTTTTTCGGCGCCATCTGCGACCGCCGAAGCGTCACTACCAACCATATTATTATCTTTACCGAGGCCTATAACAAGCGGGCTCGATAATTTTGCCGCGTAAATTTTTGTTGGCTCAAATTTGGACGTCATAACAATTGCATATGCGCCTTTTAGTTCGCGAATGGCGGTTTCGAATGCTTTATCCATATCGGTAAACTTGGTATAAAAATAATCTATCAAATGCGGTACTACCTCTGTGTCGGTATGAGAAATAAAATGATAACCCTGGTCTTGTAACATTTGTCGAATTTCGTAATGGTTTTCGATGATACCGTTATGCACTACGAATATCGTGCGTGAAGCATTGTAGTGGGGGTGCGCATTAAGTTTTGTTGGTGCACCATGTGTTGCCCAACGCGTGTGGCCAATTGCCAAGTTCGGCTTTACTTGGCGCAGACCGGCAAGTTCGGATTCAAGCGCGTCAACGCGGCCAACCTGCTTAACACTATGAAAGATATCGTTACTGCAGAACGCGACACCAGCTGAGTCATATCCGCGATATTCAAGATTACGTAATCCTGTGATTACTGGCTCCAATGCATTGCCGCGGCCAACATAGCCAACGATTCCACACATAATTACTCCCGTACTTCTGTTAATGTTGCTAATATCATTTGTGCGCCCAATTTTGGCGTAACCTTACTTGTATCTATCACGATTTCGTTAGGTAGCGGTTTCAAGCCAGCATAATACGATTTCACCATCGTTGCGTCAATCGGATAACTGATGTTTGGTACGAATCGCTTTTGGCTACGCTCGATGCAGACTTTCAGTGGCGCGGTAACGAGTACAGTCATGTATGTTAATTTGGGTATCTTTTGGGCTAAATCGTAAAAATATTTTTGTTGTTCAGGCCGTTTGGCGTGCGTTTCTGCAATAACATTTCGGCCCGCCGAAAGTGCTTGCTTTGTCATGTATAACGCAGAATCAAAAGCTGCTTTTCGACGCCAATCTGTTGACGCACTGGGGTCAAACATACGCTTAAGAGCATCAACCTCAATGACTGAAGTGTTGGGCAAGTTACGCGCTAAGCTATTCATTAAGCTGGTTTTGCCAGCTCCAATTGGTCCTCGCAGAATGATGAGTTTGGGCATAAGTATAAAATATAGGCTCAAAAGAAAGATATAACAATAATTAATGGCAACATTAAATTGACAAATTAATAGATAAAAGTAATATTTATAACACATGAATGATGACAAAATAACTATTCAGAAATTATTAAAAGATTTAGGATTTCGTGAAGTTGAGGCAGAGACCTACTGGGCACTTCTTAAGTTAGAGAGCGTATCAGTACGTAAAGTTGCTGAAGTAAGTGGAATAAATCGGGGCACGACGTATGATGCGATAAAGAAATTAGTTCAAGCCGGCCTAGTTATTACGCGTAAAATTGGTGCCCGCGAATATTTTACAGCTGAAAGTCCAGAAATAATCTATGACTTAATCCGTGAAAGGCGCAAGAGCCTATGGCGTAGTCAGCAAGAAGCTCAAAAAGTTATTCCGGAAATAATTGCTCGGCAGGCTAGGCCAGAGGGGAAGCCAATCGTGAAATATTTCGAAGATGACGAAGGAGTGGTAACGATTCTTAGAGATGTACTGCAGACAGTAGCAAAGCTAGACACACCAGAATACTACGTTTACTCTTCGCGACAGTTACGACAATATATTTACCGTAAGTTTCCCAAATTCACGGAGCGTCGTATAGAGGAAGGCATTTACGTAAAAGTAATTGCTGTTGGTGAAGGTGGTGATAGGGTTGATAGCTCCGAGCGCAAATGGCTGCAGAATCAAACAGATGAGCAGCTATCAAGCTATACGATTATCTATGGAAGCAAAGTGGCCCATATCTCTATTTCAAAAGATTTCACACCTTACGGGGTCGTTATTGACGATAGCGGTATTGCAAATATGCAGCGGTTGCTTTTTGACCAACTTTGGTCGGTGCTTTGATTAAGAAATACTTGATTCGATTACGTTCAACATTTGCTTTTCAAATGTCTGCTTATTAAATCTTTGTGCAAATTTGGCGATTTTTGTGTGATCCCATTTGGTTCCAAGCGCAATAGTAATTGCCTCGGCGAGCGAATCAACGCTTTGCTGCTCAAATAGCAGCCCTGTTTCGTCGGTAATGTAATCGAGTACACCACCCTCGTTGTATGCTACAACTGGTGTGCCGGCAGCCAATGATTCTACCATCGCAACGCCAAAGTCTTCTATGCCTGGGTACAGAAACAGCTCTGATTGGGCGATGAGCTTTGGCAACTCCTCATCGCTTAAACCAGAAACAAACGTAATATTATCGTGGCCATGCGCAAGTGCGAGTAATTTTTCGTGCATTGGGCCACTACCGCTGACGGTAAGCGGCAAGTTTAATTTAATAGCAGCTTGCACGGCTAAATCAAAACGCTTATAGGGGACTTGCCTCCCGCTTATTACCAAACCCTTACGCTTTGGTTGTGTTTTTTGGGCAAAACGCTCGATGTCTACCGGTGGATAAATAACTACTGATTCACGATTATAATATTCTTTAATTTTACTTTGAATATGTGTGCTATTAGCAATTAAAATATCCGGACGTTGTGCAACCTTATAATCCCACTTACGCATGGGGCCACCCAAAATGCGTAGACCATTGCGGGCAAGCGGGTTGAGCATGCCAAATCCCGGCTCCTTTAAATATTCATCGTAACGTGCCCAGTAATAATGGGTTGGCGAATGGCAGTATGTTATATGTAGGGCACCTTTTTTGAGCTTTTTGACCGCTTTTGCCTCGGCGCCGCTAGAAGAAATAACGATATCGTAATCTGATAAATCAAGGTTTTGGAATGCCTGCCGCCGCAAGACGGGTAATAGTTTCCGCACCGTAGATTGTTTAGGCAGGCCTTGTAGCCAGGTTGTTTTAACATTGGCATTTTTAAACCAATCAACTTGTTTTGGGTCGTATTGGCTGGTGTAAATTGGTGCATTCGGAAACAGTTCGTGCAGCGCCAGTACAACGCGCTCGGCACCACCAATACTGGTTAACCAGTCGCAAACAATCGCAACTTTTTTATCAGCAAGTTTATTTGGCACCACGGCCTCCGAACACATCGATAATGGTACGGAAAATAATCTTAACATCTAACCAGAAGTTCCAATTTTGTACGTAGTACAAATCAAGCGCTCGGCGCTCCTCAAAGCTAATATCTTTTCGCCCAGATATTTGAGCAAGGCCGGTAAGGCCAGACTTGACGCTTAATAGCAGTGCTTTAAATGGGTAGTTTTCGAGCTCGCGCGGGACAAGCGCCCGTGGTCCAACAAGGCTAATATCACCTTTAAGGATATTGAATAACTGCGGTAACTCGTCGAGACTTGTTTTACGCAAAAAATTGCCAAGCTTGCTGATTCGCGGGTCGTTCTTTAAGAAGTCTCCGTTAGCGCGGTATTTTAGCGCTAGTTCGGGTTTGCCCATTTTTGCAAAGCCTTCTTCTGGTAGCAGGCCGTTGTAGGTAATCTTGAGCGTGCGGAACTTGTAGATATTAAAGGTAGTTTCGAATCGACTGAGACGCTTCTGCTTAAAAATTGCCGAACCACCACTTAAAAGCTCTGCGATGTAGATAATCAGAAATAGTGGTGATAATACGATGATAGCCGTAAGGGAAGAGACAATATCAAACAGGCGTTTTGCAATCCGGCCCCAGCCCGTTAATGCGGTTTGATGAACCGACACAACCGGCAAGCCCTGAAACAGCTCTACCTCTATATTGTTACTTAAAATACCATCGTGGGCAGGCACAAACTTAAATGCTAAGTGATTAGACTGGGCAAAGGCCAGGGCTCTATCAACTGATTTTGTGTCACTAGAAACTCCAGTATAAATAACAGTTTGGATACCAAGTGTATCAAGCTCAGCAAACGCTTGTTCGACAGACGTAAAGTGCCTGCCCCGATATTTTACGGGTGCAACCTTAGATACTACCGATATGATTTTGTAACCAGTCTTGGCAGGGTGATTCATATTTGCAATAAGGTTATCTACAACTGGGCCGTCGCCAATTAGCAGAACGTTATTAATGCCAGTACCATAGCGCCACAGCGTCATTCTAATAGCTCGTAGCAGGGTACGTTCGAGCACGAGTAGTAAAAACCCTAAGCAAAGTGCATAAACGGGAACAAGCCGTGCAGGGAATATGGCTGCCTTAACTGCAAAATCATAGGTAATTACAACCATAATGCCGAGCGTGCTACCCACGAGCAGTGCTATGGCCTCGCGCCACCGGTAATCATAAATTCGTTTGCTATAGAGCCCTAGTAGCCCAAAAATAATGAGCCAGATAGGGGTGAGCAAAAACCATATTTGCAGATATTCAACCGCGCCAACCTGGTTAATCAATGGGCGCGGGTCAAGAGTAACCCGAAATATATAAGCCAGTATAAAGGCGCCTAAAAGCGCTAAAAAATCACCCACAACAAGCGAAAATGCGTATAAGATTGAGGTGTTGTTTTTCACTTACCTTAGATTATACGCGACAATCCGGGCGAAATAAACAAAATAACAGATATAGCTAACGCCTGTAAGTCAGTCCAATAAGCCTGTACAATAAGGGCAATGTTTTCTGGTAAGCCAAAACAAATTCAAGTACTTGCAGCTATTTTTATAGCTATCGTGGCGCTATTGCCGTTCCACGCCCTTATAAGTACCTGGGCCATTAGTAATTTTGGGTTCGAACTGCTATTTAAATCCTGGAAAGAGCTACTGCTGTTTTTTGTTGCAGTGCCCATATGCTGTTGGATTATTGCCAAAGATAAAGATATCCGTAACAGAGTAATTACCAGTAACATTAATCTGTTAATCGCATTGTTTGCTGGATTAAATGTACTAATGGCAGTCTTTGCCGATAATGGTCAAAAAGCGATTGTTGCCGGACTCGCGTTTAATCTACGCTTTTTTGCGATGTTTGTAGTCGCGCAGGTGCTAGCGCTTTCCATCAAAAAAAAGGCGCTAAGCGAACTGTTGCTGCGAGTTGTCTTTTTCGGTGGTCTCGTTGTTGTTGTATTTGGGGCCATGCAGGTTTTGTTATTACCGCATGATTTTTTGCGACATTTTGGTTACCAAAAGAGCATTATTCCACCATACTTTACGATAGATAACAATGAAGCCTATGTACGAATACTGTCGACGCTTCGGGGGCCAAACGCACTTGGTGCATATCTAGTATTTTGGTTACCGCTATTAGCGCTTGTAACAAAACGCATGTGGTATGTGGCTGTGAAATATCGTGTTTATGCTGTGCTTATTTGGGCAGCAAGCCTTATTACGCTATTTGGGTCACGGTCGCGAAGCGCCTGGTTAGGTGTCGTCATAAGTCTTGGTATTTTTATTCTATTATCCGTGAATTCGCTGTGGCAAAAACGGCTACTGATTGGGGGTGTATTTGGCGTAGCGCTAATCTGTGCATTGCTTGCTGCAAGTTGGAACACCACCTTTGTACAAACCACGCTACGGCATCGTGATCCGCTAGAATCGAGTAATGTTGATTCTGATACTCAACATCAGAGTTCGCTTGCAAACGCCATCAAGCATGTAGTGCAACACCCACTTGGTACGGGGACGGGCAGTGCTAATTTAGCATCAACATATGGCAGCAAGCCAAACATCGTAGAAAATTATTATCTGCAAATTGCTACAGAACTTGGAATATTGGGGCTGCTCGTATTCATGGCAATTTTAGCGCTCGTTGCAAAAAAATTATGGCAACATCGGTTTGACGATATAACGGCGGCGCTATTTGCTAGCTTTATTGGTCTCGCCGCTGTTAACTTGCTCCTTCCGGCCTGGGGTGATGAAACCGTAAGCATGCTATGGTGGGGTATGGCTGGAATAGTGCTTATGACAAAAATTAGCACAAAACATAATAAAAGTGCTAAGCTGTAAATAAGAACGTTTAAAGAACAAAAAAATGACAAAAAGAACAAAACGATTGCTGTTGCAGCTTGGTGAATATTTGGTAGCCGGTGGCGCCTGGTTTTGGAGTGGCTATTTTATTATTGTCATTCTTACGCCTATTATTGGGCTGTGGTGGGCGAATCTGATTGGTAATGGCGTTGGCCTAACAATTAACTTTATTTTAGAGCGTTATTGGGTGTTTCAGGGCTCTAAAAAACGTAAGACAACAGAGGTTAGTTGGCGGTATATCGTGCTTACGGCCGTTAATTTCTTTTTGAATTACTTTATTTTGAAATTCCTGATGGGTATTAATATCCCGGTATCGATTGGTCAGTTTATCTCGTCGGGTTTCTTTACAATTTGGAACTACCTTTGGTACCGCTTCTGGGTTTTCAAAGAACCACCACATAAGCGAAGGATTCGTCATCATGTCTAATACTGCAACACTAGATTCTACGTCGACGATACGGCCGACAAAAAAGCAGCGCGAGCTACTTGAGTTTATTAGTGGCTTTATTGCCGAGCACGGCTACAGCCCATGTTACCGAGAAATCATGGTCGGTTGTAACTATACATCTGTTGCTACTGTTGCACTGCATGTCGGTAATCTCATAAAAAGAGGGCACTTACAAAAGCGCGATAGGTCAGCGCGCTCGCTCGAGGTCGTTAATACCGATGCAGATAAGCCGTTTTATAGTAACCAAATAAAGGTCGCCGAAGAAAAATGGCTCGTAGAACTGATTGAAGCTAAATTTGTGTATGTAGAGGGATTCTCGCGGCCGCCACAAAAAGAAGTTGATGCACTATATGTACTCGTTGGATCACTCAGGGTATTAGGTATAGATGGTGCGGCGCAAAGCTTCATGCCACGGCTAGGCTTACTCAAAAAGAAGTTATCACCACAATAAAAACACCCGGCGAACCGGGTGTTTTGCAAGTACAGCGTAAAACTATTTCTTAGCGAGTGAAGTACCATCCATGTTGGTTTCTTCGACGTGGACAGAAAGACCGCCCGAGCCAGAGATAACAACATTGAATACAACGGCCAAAATAGCACCTTGTACCCAGCCAACCAAGTACATAACCACTGGGTATACAAGAACCCAACCGAGTACTACTAGGATAGCAACTGCAATACCGCCAAGTAGGCTGTAGCTGTTGTTAGCAAATACGCTTACCGCACTTACCACTGCTGAAATTACGCCGAGGACAAGGCCGACAATCGCGAACCAAACCCCAACTAGTTTTGCTAAAGATCCCACCCCTACTTTATGAACTACTAAGCGTTGCATAATAATAGGCTCCTTCTTTAAGATGTTAGTAAGCTCATAATGACCTTACTGCAAATAATTGTCAAGGTTAAGTATTTACACTTTTTCTAGATGCAGTAACAATATTTCCCTGCAGAGTATCTAAGATCTCATTCGGTTTAATTACATCTTTAAGTACAAGTTGTTGGCCACCGTTAAGCGCCAAGATAAATCGTGCATAGCCACGAGTTTTTTCCGTCTGGTTTTGCTGCATGCTTACGCTCGCTATGGTCTCGTAGCGGTAAACATCTTCGCGGGTGCCAATGGCACCATTTGTGATGATGAGGCAGTCCTTAGCCAGAAAATAACGGCCAGTACGCCAGGTGCGTTTCATGAAGCCAACGCTAAGCATGTATAACAGTATGGCGATAATCGAAAGTACTAAAAACCAAATGGTAACATTGCCATCGAAAAATCGTGCCGGAACAATAAGAATAAATATGGAAACAACTGCGAGTATAAAATATGCGGTGCTAAACCAAATAATTTGGTAGTTTAATGCTGCTGGACTTCTGAGTATTTCTGTTCGTTCTTGCATGACATTCAGTATATCTTAAGATTTTATGCAAAGATATATTTCACAACACCGTAATTCCGTGTATAGTTACGGTTATAAAAGGGGAGGTTCAATTATGTGGTTTGCTCAAACAGCGGATCCTACACTGTACACCGTACAGACAACAACAGTATCAACAGGTAACTCAGCAGCATTAGGCTTCTTATGGTTTGTCTATGTTGCAGTAGTAGTATTGCTCGTTGTAGCGTACTGGAAGATTTTTGTAAAAGCTGGTGAAGCTGGCTGGAAGTCACTTATTCCGTTTTACAACACGTACACGTTATTCCGCATTGCGGGTCGTAACGGCTGGGGATTCTTGCTACTACTTATCCCACTAGTTAACATTGTTGTTTTGCTTATGATTTCTATTGACCTAGCTAAGCACTTTGGCAAAAGCACTGCCTTTGGTGTAATTGGCCTATGGCTATTTAGTGTCATCGGCTATCTAATGCTCGGCTTTGATAAATCAACATATGTTGGCGAAAAGCACGCATAGTAAAAAAACTTGCTAATAAAAAATACCCCGGTTATCCGGGGTATTTTTTATTAGTAGCAGCTTACTACTCTACTTTTGATTCAACCTTTTTTGGTGCGGGGCCAGCGTTTAGAGTGCCCCATTCCTCGAGGGTGTAGTTAGGGTTAGACTTAATTTGGAATACAAGACCAACTGCTGCAAGTACAAGCGCAAGACCTAGTGATAGCCATGAGTTTGCCACGGTTTGGCTAACGGCTGCATAGTTAAATGCATCAAGCTCAATTTTGTTAAATAGTAGCAAGAATCCACCAAGAACTACGACAGCACCACCGATAGCGGTAGATACAATCAGGTAGTACTTTGTAAGATTGCCGAATAGTGCAAAGAAACCAAAAATTGCACCTAGAACTATACCGACTACTGCCGACAAAAAGCCCTTGTCAAAGCCAAGAAACAGTACAAGGCTGGTGCCAATCCAGTAGCCAAGGCTAGCGGTAAACAAAATAACCGCCAGGCTAAAGAAGAAGTAGGCGAGTAAGGCAAATACTAAGCCAACGATTACCCCAACAACAATGCCCATAGTTGTTCCGATAAAGCTGTTGTTAAGTGCATCCGATACACCTGCAGCTCCAAGCGTAAAGCCTGCTAGCAGCCCCCATAGCGGGATTAGTATTCGGGCCAGGCGATAGCCCGCAAAACAAAGCGCCAGGCCAAGCAAGCCGGCGAATAGCGCAAAGATTACTTCTTTCACATCACTCTCCTTATTTATAGCTTCATAATAGCGGTTTTTTATCTGTTTGTAACCCTGTTTCGTACTGACAATACGCAATGCCAGATAAGTTCGTTGACGCGACAAGAGTTTATCTCTATAATCAGCTGTCGTAATTCGGTGTAAAACCGATATACAATATTTACCATATTCGGGAGTAGCTCAGTGGTAGAGCGGGTCGCTGTTAACGACTAGGTCGCTG
>CAZMHM010000010.1:0-18700 GCA_964566135.1 uncultured Candidatus Saccharibacteria bacterium | reverse complement strand
TTGGTAGCGCGTACGGCTGGGGGCCGTGAGGTCGCAAGTTCAAGTCTTGTCACCCCGACCATTTTTTTGACCATGAAAACATTGAAGTTCGAACCAAACCTTGTAGCAATAATTGTTGACGGTACTAAGACGTCAACATGGAGGTTGCATGACGATAAACAGCTCGAGGTAGGTGACGAGATACAGTTTTTAGATAGCAGTACCGGTAATACTTTTGGCTACGGCGTAGTTCGTGAAGTCATCTCGAAACGATTTTGTGACCTAACCGATGATGACAAGAAAGGGCATGAAACGTATACAAATGACGCCGAAATGTTTAAAACTTTTAGTCGATATTACGGCTATGATATTACCAACCAAGAAATTGTTAAAGTCGTAAAATATTCGTTTAGTAAACATAAGCAGCATGTTAACGTTGTAACAAATACAAATATAAAAACAGAGGTGAAACTCTTTACAGACGGCGGGTCGAGGGGTAATCCTGGCCCATCTGCGGCGGGCTTTGTCATAACTGACATGGATGGTAACGTTGTAACAAATACTGGTAAATATCTCGGTATTACGACGAATAATCAGGCTGAATATCAAGCCGTTTTACTGGGTCTAAAAAAGTCCTTAGAACTCGGAGCCAGGGTTGTTCATGTGTACATGGATAGCCTACTTGTTGTTAACCAAATGTCAGGAATCTTTAAAATTAAAAATCGGGAACTATGGCCAATACATCAGGCTATTAAAAGTGAACTTGGTAAATTCGATAAAGTTACATTTGTGCATATTCCGCGTGAAATGAATAAGCTAGCCGACGCTGAAGTGAATAACACATTAGATATGCAAGAAAAGAGCGGACTGGACTCGGAGTTGCTATAATACTATAGCTAGACCATCGACTGGCCGCCCCCTGTGGGAGGAAAGTCCGGGCAGCGTAGGGCGCGACAGTTGTTAACGGCAACCGGGAGTAATCCTAGGGAAAGTGCCACAGAAACGAAACCACCTGGCTAATGTCGGGAAAGGGTGAAACGAGTAGGGTAAGAGCCTACAGTTTACGTCGGTGACGGCGTAAAGAGGTAAACCCTGTCGGCTGCAAGGAGTGGACTCATTTCTGCCTAGTGCAGATGGCTGCCCGCCAGAGTTCGCGTTAGTTACCGCTCGAGCTTCGTAGCAATATGGAGCCTAGATAGATGGCCAGATAAAACAGAACCCGGCTTACGGGTGGTCTGGCAATAAAAAACCACCCGTATGGGTGGTTTTTTAGAAGGAGTCGATATTTTTATTTAATTGCAGCAGATTTTACTACTGCGCTAAAAGCAGCAGGTTCATTAACTGCGAGTTCAGCAAGGATTTTACGGTCTAAAGAAATGTTAGCTTTCTTAAGCCCGTTAATAAGAACACTGTATGTTACGCCATTCTCGCGAGCTGCGGCGTTAATACGCGCATTCCATAATGCACGAAATGTTCTTTTATGGTTACGGCGGTCGCGGTATGCATACTGCATAGCCTTAACAACGCCTTGACGCCCCATGCGAACACTGCGACGTCGGGAATGGGTCATTCCCTTGGTTGCTTTACGAATCTTCTGATGTCTTTGGTGTGAAGTTACACCTCGTTTAACGCGCATCTAATTATGCTCCCAATTTACGCTTAATATTTCGCTTTGTACTACCGTGGATTTCGGTGAAACCACTGTAGGTTCGTTTGCGGGCCATACTCTTTTTTTCAAGATTATGTACGCCGCCATTCTTACGGGTTAGTGCCTTACCATTCTTGGTAATACGCACACGGTCTTTTGTACCGCTATGAGTTTTTAGCTTTGGCATTCGTGCTCCTTACTACTGCGCTTAACTGTCTTCCGGCGAACTGTGGCTGTTGATCAGCGACTACATTATCTCCAAGTTCAGCTATTAACTTATCCATCAATTTATATCCAAGCTCTTTGTGAGCTAGCTCACGACCGCGGTAGATGATACTAAGGCGCACTTTGTCGCCATCCGCGAGGAATTCGCTTACTTTTTTGAGCTTCACGGCAATGTCGTGATCGCTAATCTTCAGGCCAAATCGCATTTGCTTAAGCTCACTAGCTTTTGCATTGCGCTTGTTTTTCTGAAGCTGCTTGGTTCTTTGGTAGTTATATTTGCCCCAATCGACAATTTTAGCAACCGGTGGATCTGCGTCTGGCGAGATCTCGACTAAATCAAGCTCTGCATCACGTGCAGCTTGTAGGGCTTCCTGCTTGGATATGACTCCGAGTTGGTTACCGTCTTGGTCGATGACCCGTAAAACGCTCGCCCTGATTGCCTCGTTGAGGCGAGTGTACTTGTTAATGTAGCTTTCTCCTTATTCAACGGTTGAGTATAACAGATAAGGGTACAGAGGTCAAATATTTGTTAGTAGGTTTGCTGGCGGGGTCGATACTGTAATGCCTCTGCAATATGGTACTCTTTAATTTCGTCTGACTCTTCGATGTCGGCTATGGTACGGGCCACCTTTATGGTTCTAATGTAACTCCTGGGTGATAGTTCGAGGCTAGCAGCGGCCCTATTTAACAGATGCTCGGCAGGTTCGGCAATTCTAGCAGTTTTTTTAAGGTCTGTGTTTGATAGCCGGCTGTTAAGTTTTTGACGATTTCTTGCTAGTTGCAGTTGACGTGCTTTTGCGACTTGGGCCTGTAATGAAGGATTCTGCGCTTCAGCTCCAGTTTTTAGTAGGTTTTCGTGCTCGATCATACCAACTGTTACATGGATATCAATTCTGTCAATGATTGGGCCAGAAAGCTTCTTTTGGTAGCGTTGAATTTGTGAAGGAGTGCAAGTACATGGTTTTTCTGAGTAAAGATATCCGCACGGGCATGGGTTGCTTGTAGCGATTAGCATAAACCGAGCAGGTAACTGTGCGCTTTGTTGCGCACGAGCAATAGTAATAACGCCATCCTCGAGCGGCTGCCGCAGCGATTCAATCGCATATCTGCTAAATTCGGGCAATTCATCTAAAAACAGGACGCCATTATGGGCTAGGCTTATTTCGCCGGGACGAAGAGAATGACCTCCGCCGATAATTGCGACGTCGCTTGCGGTATGGTGAGGCGATCTAAGCGGTGGTGAAAGTACGATTTTATCAAAACTTATACCGCTTAAGCTATGAATGTGTGTAGTTTCTATTGCCTGACGATTTGTCAGTGGGGGCAATATGCCCGTAAATGCCTTTGCGAGCATTGACTTACCAGTCCCGGGCGGTCCGCTTAGCAACACATTATGCCCGCCAGCGGCTGCAACTAAGAGTGCCCGTTTTGCAGTTTCTTGCCCGTAGATTTCAACGAAATCAGGGTATGTCTCATAGGTAGTTTCGGCGTTATTTTGGGTATGAGCTGTCATCGGGAGAAGTGGGGATGATTGATTGAGGTGATTTATGAGTTGTTTGAGGCTTGCGACTGGAAAAATGTTAGTAGCTTCGGTAATACTTGCTTGGTCGGTGTTGTCCTTTGGAATGTATATGGCACTTATGCCGCGAACCTGCTGACTAAGGATCTTTCCCAATATTCCTCTCACCGGGCGAACTGAACCATCAAGCCCAAGTTCGCCTATAAATACCGAATCGTCGATTGCACCCACTAACTGCCCATCTGCCTGCAGTATGGCAACTGCAATTGCAAGATCGAGACTTGCCGTGTCTTTGGGCAAGTCTGCAGGCGCCAGGTTCACGACAATTCGTTTGCGCGGGAATGCAAGCCCGCTGTTTGTAATTGCGACCCGTAGTCGGTCCTTTGCCTCGTCGACTGCTTTGCTTGCAAGGCCTACAATAGTAATCGATGGCAGGCCATTAGAAAGGCTACATTCTACGTCAACAACAATTCCCTGAAAGCCAACATTGATTACGCTTCTTGTAGCCATGTTAGTACGTATTGTAATTGCTAAGAACCGCTAATTTCAACTAAAAATCCCGTCATCGAGCTGCGGACGATGACGGGATTCTGTTTTTCGTGTTTTTATCTGTATTTAACCCCTGACTGTTTTTCTTTGAAACAACGGCTTGCGAGAAGCCGTTGTTTGCAGTCGAGGTTTTTGTTTTTGAGCACTTTTTTTATTCAGTGCTGGCCTCATAGTAATAAATAAGCAAAAGCGCTGTCAATGAGAAAAATAGAAAAAGCTGTGCATAACTTATAGTGGCGAAGCGGCTGGCGGTAATTTGATGTTGCTAGATCGTATGCAGTATTCGCGCAGTGCGGAGCGTGTTGCGCAAAAAATGAACCACAAAATTTTGAATTTTTGAGTGTGACATAAAACTCGTTTGGGGTTGGGTGTCTTCGCCAACGTGGCGTGTAATTGTACTTGTGTTTAGCCAGCATCTAATTGCGACGATTGGCTGGCGTGTTGCTTGGCAAGCAGTAGATACGTTGCCGCAACGTCATACGAATTGGGTAATGGATATAGTTTTCTTGCTGCACTAGAAATAGCTAGATGTTTGCCAATGACAAGTATTCGCGCAGTCTGTGTTGCATGAGAGTGATGCCATTATGAATGCAAGAAGACCAAGAAAACATATTTTTCGTTTTAGGCTGGTGCCGCAACGATACTGAAAATGACTTTTGATGAGCAGAGTACTACGCAAAATGTGCACGTTAAGTAATTGTATTTAATGTATGCAGGGTAGTCGGGCAACATGCACCGTAAGTAGAGCCTGAATAGAACAAATACTCATTAAAAATTCTGAGCTATGTTATATAAAAAACAACATATTTATATTTGTAATAACAGATGAATATTGTTAATAAGTCTACATAATATGATTGACAGAAATGCTTTGATGTGCTAAATTTCAAACAGTAAGTTAAAACAAAAAAACTTACAAAACGAGTGCTGTCGCCTCTGCGATAACACAACGGATATCGCCCTCTCGCAAGAGAGAGCGGTCAGTCAGTTCCGGGGACCAGGTAAGCGCCAATAATTCAATTTTAAAGGGCGGTTTTACCCCCTGGAACAACAAGTAACGGCTTTCTGTTGTTGGTGAATACCCGCCTGGTTGGAGGCGGGTATTCAATTTTAGGGTAGAATTAAGTAGCAGTATGAAGAAAAAGATTATCATTTTAGCCAGTAGCATAACCGCACTTGTCATCGTTTTAGGAACTATTCCTCCAACGGGTGCAAAGCTTTCTACATATCTGTTAGTGTTCTCGCTACTGTATGTATTCTTTACAGTACTTTGTCTGTTATTTATCGAATTAGCTTATTCTCATATCAGCAGATATCAGCAATTATTCACGGCAATTGTCCTTGGGTTTTCTCCAACAATATTACTGGCACTTGCTTCGTTGACATCACTATCTATCATCGATGTTGTACTTGCAGTGGGCGTTCCGTTTATTATCGTTTGGTACAGTTTAAAACGTGGCATCATAAAATAACCGTAAGCTATATATTGTCAGACGGTTTTTTTGCTATACTAACCTCTGATGGACCAAATGCTACCTATACCAGGGCCGGAGTTGCCGAAACCAGAGCGACAAGCACCCCAGCAAGCCGGAGGTGAGTATGTGGTGCCGTACCCTGAAGAACTCGAACAAGCATCCCCAGGCGAACGAATCTCGCAGGCCTCAAGTGCTGTGGCACAGGCAACGGACGCAACGGTTATTCCATTACCGATAGTAGACGATACTGCTCAGCAAGGGGCGGCTATCAATCCTGCGCATGCGACTAATCCTGTCATAGCCGACGATGCAGATGTCATCGAAAAGGAGTGGGTAGAAAAAGCCAAAGATATTGTTTCAAAAACAAAAGCTGATCCACATCTTCAGTCTGTACAGCTAACCACCTTTAAGCATGACTACATGAAAAAACGCTACGGCAAAGAAATAAAAATGCCTGAAGATAGAGCAGCATAAGGGGTAGTCTATGAACTCCTCATTTCTCGCTGTACTCTTCATCATCGTAACGACACTATTCCTGCTGGCATTCTTTTTGCTCTGGAGAACCAGAAAGCTTTTGCGTGAGGCTAAGAACTACGAGCGTGGTCTTAAAATGGTGCCACTTCTTATCCATCTGCCGCCGACAAGTGATGACGTTGAGGCAAATGGACGTGATGCTCGGGACATTGCTGACGAGAATATATCCAAAGCTCAGGTGCTATATAACATCATTGCCAGTACTGCTCAAAAAGGCTTTAAGAGCAAGTTTTACGGGCAACGACATATTAGTTTTGAGATTGTGGCCCATAAAGGACTGGTGTATTTTTATGCAGCAGTACCGGTTGCTCTTGTTTCGGTCGTCGAACAGGCAGTACTGAGTGCATATCCAAATAGTCGGATCGAAGAAGTTGCAGAACATAATATCTTTAGCCCCGTAGGTAAGCTGAGTGGCACCATAGGTGGTGAGCTTGTATTGAAAGAGCAGTTTTCGTTCCCAATTGCTACGTTTCAAGACTTAAAGCGTGATTCAATGCAATCATTGCTCAACTCTTTGGCAACGCTAGAAAAAGAAGATGGCGCTGGTATACAGATTCTGTTAAGACCTGCTTTTGATGGCTGGACGAAAGCTGCAAAGGTGGAGGCAGCAAAGCTACGCGAGGGCAAGAAAAGTCGCCAGGGTATGGATTTAACGTTTTGGTGGTTGCGCCAAATCTTTATAGCTCCTGTTAAGCCACCTGAGGCAAAAGAACAAGAAATAGGCCAGAAGCCAGATAAGCCAGCTTCAAACCTTGATCAATCAATTGCTGATGCAATAGAGGAAAAAACGCGCCAGCCCGGGTATGAGGTATTGATACGTGTTGTTGCATCGTCGAACATTTCACAACGGTCTCAAGCCATACTAAGTAATATTGTGGCGACATTTTCATTATTTGATTCGCCAGGTAAAAATGGCTTTAAGTTTCTGCCCGCCAAGGATATAGAGAGCTTCGTAACGGCATATATTCTACGATTCTTTCCGCCCGAGCAGAACGCTAGTATTCTTAATGCTGTTGAACTTGCAACATTATTTCACTTTCCAGATGCAACGAATATCCCGACAACTCAGCTTGAGCGCCAAAGTTCTAAGCAAGTCGATGGTCCGAGAAACTTGTTAGATGAAGGCTTGTTGCTTGGCTACAATGTGTTTAGGGGTGCAAAGAAGCCCATTAGGTTGAGTGAAAACGACCGTAGGCGTCACATGTATGTTGTTGGTCAGACTGGTACGGGTAAGTCTACCTTCTTAGAAAACCTTGCCTTACAAGACATGATAGAGGGTCGAGGATTTGCCTTTGTTGATCCGCACGGTGATACTGCCGAGAAGCTACTTGGTATGATTCCTAAAGAACGAACCGAGGATGTGATTTACTTCTGTCCATCTGATATGGATTATCCACTTGGGCTGAATCTGTTCGAGTATCACACACCTGAACAAAAAGACTTCCTTATCCAGGAAGTCATATCGATGCTGTACAAACTGTATGACCCGCAACATCAAGGGATTATCGGGCCACGTTATGAACACATTTTTCGCAACTGTGCACTGTTATTGATGTCTGATCCAAATGGCGGCACGTTTATTGATATCCCTAAACTACTGGTAGATAACGATTTCATGAAACAAAAGCTTAAGTATGTCACCGACCAGACCGTGCTAGATTTCTGGACAAAAGAATATCCAAATTCGCAACGATCAAATGAATCAGGAGAGGTGACAAGCTGGGTAGTTAGTAAGTTCGGCGCGTTTCTGTCTAACGAAATGATGCGAAATATTATTGGTCAGACAAAGAGTTCATTCGATTTGCGACAGATAATGGACGACGGTAAAATCTTGCTCGTTAATCTAAGCAAGGGACGTACTGGCGAATTAAACTCAAAATTACTGGGTATGATTTTTGTTATGAAATTCCAGGCTGCAGCTATGAGCAGGGCTAATACTCCAGAATCAGAGCGACGTGATTTTAGCCTGTACGTTGACGAGTTCCAAAACTTCTCGACTGATTCGTTCGCAACCATTTTGAGTGAGGCCCGAAAGTATCGCCTAAATCTAATTGTTGCCAATCAGTTTATTACGCAGTTAAGCGAAGAGATACGAGATGCCATCTTCGGTAATATTGGCACGGTCGTTGCTCACCGTGTAGGTACAGCTGATGCAGAAGTACTCGAGAAACAGGTTCGCCCAATCTTTGATGTTGATGATCTGCAGCAGCTGCCTAACTATAATGCTGTGGTTCGCATGCTCATAGGTGGCGTACCGACTCAGCCATTTAGTATGGCTGATTTACCAGTCCTAGGTAACGCAAATAAACAGCTCGAAGGCGCATTAAAGCAGCTATCGGCTGCAAAATATGGCCGCCCTAAAGCGCAAGTCGAAGCCGAGATATTCAAACGTCTTGCTACCCAGCCAGCTCCGCCAAAGCCTGCCTTTGGAGGTGGCGCCTCACCATTCGGTAGCCCGGCACAGCCAGCCGCACCAAAGCCCGGCGGACAGTCTTCATTCCTTGATGAGTGGTTGGCAAAGCGCAAGGCAACAACACCGGCTAAAAATCCTACACCGACAGCCACATCAAAAACCGATGCTCAAGTACCACCAAAACCTGCGCCAGCGCAGCCAACCCCAGATGATAAGCTTGGGAGTGGCAGCTCTGTAAACTATAAAGATACGCAGAACGACCATAATATTTCGAGTAATGCGATAGATTCGCAAGAGGTTAATTCGATTGCGGATGAGCTACGTCAAAGCCTTGCAAAGAACGAACCAAGCAAAGGGCAGCAACCTGTTGTAGTACCACCCAAGAAGAGTGACGGCCTTTTAGAGCACAACGATACTATCGTGATTGATCAAGAAGGTAACTTTCAGTACAAAGACGAGACACAGTAATGGCTGGCACAGAGCCAACCCTACTGGTTAATTTCATTACTGCTGGGTTTCCAGCGCCAGGTGAGGATTTAGAGGGTAGTCCGCTTGATACGAATCAACTGTTAGTCCGCAATCCTGCCGCGACATTTTTTATGCGCGTCACGGGTAATTCTATGCAAGACGGCGGTATTTTTGATGGAGATATTGTAGTGGTAGATAAATCGCTGGAGCCGCGAGACGGTGATGTTGTTGTGGCTGTCTTAAACGAGGCTTACACCTTAAAACGGTTAGCGCACGTAAACGGCGTCCCTAAGCTTATTGCCGAGAATAAAACGCACGGTCAGATTACGATAGAGCAGGGTGATGAGCTTCGAATATGGGGTGTGGTTACCTTTACCTTGCGACCCATTCGGCACGGGATTTAGAATAGAGTTATATGGTTGTATTGATTGATTGTGACAATTTTTTTGCCTCTTGCGAAAGGGTAATGCAGCCAGGGCTTGCTAAGGTACCTGTTGCGGTACTCTCGAATAATGATGGTTGTGTGATTGCGCGTACTGCAGAGGTAAAAGCTGCCGGTGTTACGATGGGGCAGCCCTACCATGAGTGTAAGGATAAACTTGATGCTATTGGGGCAACGGTGCTGTCGGCGAATTTTCTTTTGTATCGTAATTTAGCAAAGCGCCTGCAAACCATACTAAGAGCTTTGCCGAGTACGGACATAGAGGTCTACTCGATTGATGAATCGTTTGTAGTTATGCCTGATGAGCAACTAGGCAATGCACGGGACTGGGCAATAACACTTCGAAAAACCGTATTTGAATGGATAGGTTTGCCGGTTAGTATTGGCATTGCTCCCTCGAGAGCGTTGGCTAAATTAGCTACAGAAATTGCAAAAAAAGATTCTATGGGTATCTGTATTTTGGGTGGTAATGACGTTGCAGCCACGGATGAAGCGCTGAAGATAACTCCTATTGCAGATGTCTGGGGTGTTGGACGACGATTAAGCCCAAAGCTCCGGTTGTGTGGCGTACGAACTGCTTGGGACCTCATGCAACTTGAGCCGACACATCCTGTATTCAAGATGTTCGACAGACCGACTATAGATTTGATACGAGAATTACGTGGCTGGCCGGTATTGGGGCATGCACAGACGCCACGGCAGTCGATGATGCATAGTAGATCGTTTGGGCACGCTATCGATAGCCAAGATGCTTTGCGTGCGGTCTTTGCTGATTTTAGTAACGAGATAGCAGCTAAATTACGAAAAAAGCACCTGTTAGCTGACAAAGCAATCTTTAGTGTTCGGTATAAGGCTGAGGGTAAAAAGCATGGAGTTAGCAAAGCGACTGAGGTTGGTTTTACGTGGACAAACGATGCGTTTGAATTCTCTCGTGCAGCAGAGACAGCCGCAAGTCAGCTATTTGAAAATGACCGACAATATGCGAAAGCAATGGTTCTATGCCCAACTCTACGTTCACAGCAACAACTTAGTTTGTATGATACACAGGAAGACCACGAGCATACGTCTAGTCTTATGGCTGCGATAGATGAGCTTGAGACGCGCTACGGAGCCGCAGGACCACATGTTGCGACAAAGCTACTCAATGACTCATGGCGTGGCAAAAGGCAGTTTGTAAGTCCTTACAATAACGCTGAATGGAGTAAGCTACCGCCAGTAATCAGTGGCTAGCTTTGCAAGATTTTCTGACGACGATGTTTAGGCCGTAAGTTTTTGATAAGGCTAACAATAAGTTCAAGGCTGATTCCAATAAGAAAGCCAACGATGAATAGAGCAGCAAATATACTGTTTGGTATCTCAAAACCAACGTGACGGGCAACGTAAATTGCTATTCCGCTACCGAGTAAGGCTATGAGCGCACCGCCCAAGATACCACTCGGACGAGCTACGGTTTTAGCACCAACTTCACTAATGCGTTCTATGGCTGGTTGGTGCACAAAGGCGCTAAATTTTTGCTGACCTTTTGGTAGGTGAACTCGTACCTGTTTTAGGGTTTGCTGGTATTGTTCGGCTTTAATCTTCTTGGTTACGTAGTGGTGATGATCTGGTTGTTGTTCTAACGACTGCTGTTGTTCTTGAGTCTTTTCGGCTTTTTCGGCCTGCTGTTCGATATTAGCTCTAATCTCATCTAGGTGTTCTGCGTGTTCGTGATGCGCTGCGTTGGCCTGCTTTTCTAGGTTAGCAAGCTGTTCGTGCTGTCGTGCCTGTGATTCGTGGTCAGCTTGATGCTCGGGGGTGTGCCTTAGTTGTTCGCTCATACCTACATGCCTCCTGCGCTATATTCTTGATGTACGATTTCGAGTTCTTCGCGCAGTAGACGGCTGCGATAGAAGAAGTATCCGATAATTACTACAGCAACGGCTGTTACAAACATGCCTGTTCCAGGGCCCGTAGCCGGCAATGAAGTAGCTGTTTGCTCGATAACCTTATTAACGGGCTTATCAAGATTTACGTTTACGTCACGGCCATACTTGTTATGTAGGACGTAGTCGAATGAAAGTGGATTCGATACAGAAGTTGGTGTGGCGGGGATAGGATTCTTTATGGTAACGCTAAAGACTTTTTCTACTTTTGCACCTGGGGCAATGGTTACAGGCGCCCAGGTCAAGAACTTTGTTTTATCGTTAAAGGTCGCATCACCTTTATCGGTAAGGTCTGCGTACTCAAGAATGTCTGCAATGCTTTCACCGTATTCACCTTCAAGGGCTAAGTTGGTGGCCGGTGCGTCACCGGTATTAGCTATTGTCAGTGTGTACTTTAATACGTCACCAGCATGCGCTGTTGTATTATTTGCATCAGCAATCTTTTGCGTCAGGTTACCGACGGCTTTATCGGTAGAAATACGGGGCGTTGGTTGTGTTGGCTTTTCGATTACTTCAGTTACTGCGCAGCTTTGACTTGGCTGTACGGTCCCGGTTGTTGCCTCTAGCTCAGCCCGCACCTTGTAATTGCCAACGCCAGGGAAGGTATACGTAAAGAACTGTGTTGTCGAGCCCGCTGTTACTGCTTGCGTGGCAACTTTTTTGTCGTTTACAAAGTACGATACCTGTTTGGCTACTGCACCTTTCTGCATGAGCAGGGTTGTCTCATACTTGCGCTGATCCCAAGCTGGTTCAGCTACGGACTTAAGAGATTGACAGGTTAGCTGTGGAATGGGGCATTGCTTATCATATGGGAGCTTTGACCCGTCGGGACACGTGATAACACATTGCGATACGCCCCCGGAGGGTATTGGCAGTCCCGTCCCTGGGCAAAGCGGTTTAACAATAGTTACGCAACGTGCTGATTCGCTATTCGTCGTACCGACTGCGGGTGCATTGCTTGCGTCAATTGTGCTAGCGTTACATACCTTAAGTGAGCCTTGCTGTATCTGTTTTGCCTTAACCTTAACTGTAATCGTGAACCATCGAGTTGAGGGTGCAAGTACACTCCCGGTATTTTTTATTTTCCAGGTTAATAATTGCCCGCTTTGGGTAAGGCTTAGGTCTGCGTTGCTGGTAAAGCTTTGATATGTGTATTCGCTGGCCAGTCTATCTGTTATAGAAACGCCGTTAGCATTTGCTATGCCCTTGTTGCGGAACTGTATGCTGTATGTCACTACGTCGCCGGGGTTGATAGTAGCACCACTGACACGCTGCTTCACAATGTCTAGGTCGGGTTTTTTGGCGCCCTTTTCGATGACGATATTGCCGCAGCCCTTTAGCAGTATCCAGAAACGAAAGCCATAACTGCTCATACCAGTAATCGCTGGATATCCGTTTGGATACTCACCCTTGCGCCAATACTCCAGTGGGAATTCATAAATACCACCGTCCGATGCACCTGGGATTTTAACAAACGTATCAGGGAAGCGAGTTGTGCTGCGTGACGTATTAATGTAATTATTGCCATCACCATCTTTTACGGTTGTGACTTTAGCGGTGGCAATTTGGTCTGCACCAATGCCGTAGTAGTTAAATATTGCTTGAATATCATTGCGCCCGAGCTGGTCTCGGTTATTACGGTACGCTGTAAGGACGTCCTGGCGACTAGAAGCGCCATATACAATGTCGGCGGCACTTGTTGCTAATGATGGTTTAGCTGGTGACAGAACGGCAAAAATTTGAACAAGCACCACTAGTGCTGTTAATGCAAAACCCAAACGTCGTAGCGATTCTTCTTGTCGCATCCGATGCATATAAAAAGTAACCTGACCTAATAGAGCAGGGTGAAACGGTAGGTTGGATACGATTTTGCGAAACATGGCTGCGAGTGCCGTTCCTTAATTTTTTATATTTTGCTACAAGGTAAAAACCTTCACTATTATTCAAACACATTTTAGTGTGTTCAATCAAGTAGCTTATGGTTGTGTAATTATTGACCAACCCCTATAATAATGTGAAGCTATTAAACGTTAAGAGTGTAAGAGGGTATGGCTAAACAAAAAACCAATTCAGCCAGCTATAATGCTGATCAGATTCAGGTCCTCGAGGGCCTAGAGCCGGTTCGTAAGCGACCGGGTATGTACATTGGTGGAACAGGCCGCGATGGTCTGCATCATCTTATTAAAGAAATTGCCGATAACTCTATCGACGAGGCAATCGCCGGCGAAGCTGACACCGTTACGGTAGTTATGCTTGAAGACGGTGGTATTACCATTTCAGATAATGGTCGTGGTATTCCGGTAGATACTCATCCAAAGACAGGCAAAAGCACGCTTGAAACCGTGCTTACTATTCTGCATGCAGGTGGTAAGTTTGGTGGTGGTGGCTACAAGGTATCGAGCGGTCTTCATGGTGTGGGTATTAGCGTTGTAAACGCGTTATCTTCAAAGCTTGTTGCCGAAGTACATATGAACGGCAATATTTATCGCCAGACGTATGAACGTGGTACTCCTACTTCAGAACTTGAAATTGTTGGCAAAACTGATCGAACGGGTACAACAATTAGTTTTTGGCCTGATGACCAGATTTTTCAGGTTACAACTCTCGAATATGACTGGGTAGTAGATTACTTACGTCACCAGGCATATCTCACAAAGGGTGTTAAAACGACTGTTCATGACAACCGAACAGGCCAAGATTATAGTTTTTATTTTGAAGGTGGTATTCAAAGCTACGTACGCCATTTAAATATTGGACGTGATGTTGTTGGCGACAAAGTATTTTATGTCGAGAAACAAATCGAAGACGTTATGGTTGAAATCTCGATTCAATATAACGATAGCTTTAACGAAACCGTCAAAGCCTTTGCAAACAACGTCTATAACCCAGATGGCGGTACGCACCTCGTTGGTTTTAGGACTGCTTTGACCCGCGTTGTGAATGATTACGCTCGTAAAAACGGACTCCTCAAAGAAAAAGAAGAGAATCTAACTGGTGAAGACTGCCGCGAAGGTCTAACGGCTGTTATCTTAGTTAAGATTCCTGACCCACAATTTGAAGGCCAAACAAAGAACAAGCTTGGCAACCCCGAGATTCGTGGCTATGTAGATAAGGTTATGAGCGAGTACTTTGCTTATTACCTCGAAGAAAATCCAAATGTTGCCAAGGGAATCATCGGTAAGGCTTTGCTTGCCTCACGCGCCCGTAAAGCAGCCCGAGCAGCTCGTGACAATATCATCCGTAAGGGTGTTTTGGACGGTGCAAGTATGCCGGGTAAACTTGCTGACTGTTCTAGCAAAGATCCAAGCAATTCAGAAATCTATCTAGTAGAGGGTGACTCTGCTGGTGGTTCTGCAAAGAGCGGCCGCGACAGTAAGACGCAGGCTATCTTGCCACTTCGTGGTAAGGTGCTCAACGTTGAGCGCGCACGTCTTGACAAGATGCTTGCAAACAACGAAATTGTCAGCCTTATCAAGGCACTTGGTGTTGGTATTGATGAGCAATTTAGCATTGATGGCTTGCGCTATCATCGTATTATCATCATGACCGATGCTGACGTTGACGGTTCACACATTAGCACATTGCTTTTGACGTTCTTCTTTAGGTATATGCGCCCGATTATCGACGGCGGATACCTATATCTCGCTAAACCACCTCTGTACCTACTAAAGACGCAGGGAAATAAGAAGTATTATGCATATTCTGACGGTGAACGCGACTCAATTACCGATACGCTTATTGAGGCACGCAAAGCCAATGGTACAAAAGTTGACCCAACTGATGATCGCAAGAAGCAAGCAGGACTTTCAGAATTACAACGCTATAAGGGTCTTGGTGAAATGGATGCCGAACAGCTATGGGAAACAACCATGAATCCAGAGAATCGTGTGCTTATACAGGTACGTGTTGAAGATGCAGAAAAGTCAGACGCTATATTTAATAAGCTGATGGGTGAAGAAGTTGAGTTGCGTAAAAACTTTATTCAAACTCGAGCTAAGTTTGTAAAGGATTTGGATATCTAGTATGGAAGAAAATACCGAAAACACACCAGAACTTGAGATTTTGCCACCAGAGCAAACACACTCACGTGAGCTAGAACTTCGTACTGTCGAAGATGTTATGGAGGACAGCTACCTTCGTTATTCTATGAGCGTTATCGTAGCTCGAGCATTGCCTGATGTTCGTGATGGCCTAAAGCCAGTACACCGCCGTATTTTGTACGCGATGGAAAAGAATGGCTGGCGCCCAAGCTCTAAGTTCGTCAAGAGTGCTCGTATTATTGGTGACGTGATGGGTAAATATCACCCACACGGCGACAGCTCTATATATGATGCGATGGTACGCTTGGCGCAAGACTGGTCTACTCGTTACTTACTTGTAACTGGTCAAGGTAACTTTGGCTCGATGGACGGAGATCCACCAGCTGCTCACCGTTACACAGAGGCCAAAATGAACCGTCATGCTGAGGAGCTGCTTGCAGACATCGACAAAGATACTGTTGAGTTCCGTGATAACTTTGATGGTTCAGAACAAGAACCATCTGTTTTGCCTGCAAAACTTCCTAACTTGTTGCTTAATGGCCAAGTTGGTATTGCGGTTGGTATGGCAACATCTATTCCGCCGCATAACCTTACCGAGATTGCCGACGCTACCATTGCGCTTATTGATAACCCAGAAGCTACCCTAGACGAGCTACTTGAGTACGTTAAAGGTCCAGACTTCCCAACCGGCGGCATTATCTTTGGTCGTGATAGCTTGCGCACTGCTTACGCTACCGGTCGCGGTGGTATTGTTGTCCGTGGCGTCGCCAACATCGAAGAACGCAGTAAAAAGGGCACACACCGCATTGTTATCAGCGAAGTGCCATACGGCCTTAATAAGGCAAGCTTACTAGAGAAAATTGCTGAACTCGTTAAAGATAAGAAGATTGTTGGCATATCAGACCTACGCGACGAAAGCGCCCGTGGCGCTGTTCGTGTTGTGGTTGATCTTAAAAAGGATGCGTACCCTAAGAAGGTACTTAATCAGCTATACAAGCTCACATCACTACAGACATCGTTCCACTTTAATATGTTGGCACTTGTCGACGGTATTCAGCCGCGAGTATTAGGATTAAGCGATATCTTGCAAGAATACATTAAGCACCGACAGGTAGTGGTACGTCGTCGTACTGAGTTTGAACTCCGTAAGGCAGAAGCTCGTGCGCACATCCTAGAAGGCTTAAGCATCGCGCTTGACCACATTGACGAAGTTATTGCGGTTATCCGTGGTAGCGAAACAACCGAAGAAGCACAAGTAAACTTGATAGCTAAATTTAAACTATCTGAAATCCAAGCAAAGGCTATTCTTGCGATGCAACTCCGCCAATTGGCTGGTCTTGAGCGCAAGAAGATTGAAGATGAACTTGCTGAACTCCGAAAGTTAATTGCCGAACTTAAGGCAATCCTAGAAGATGAAAAGCGCGTTCTACAGATTATCAAAGACGAGCTTATTGAGCTGCGTGATAAGTATGGTGACGAGCGTCGAACCAAGATTATTCCACAAGAACTTGGTAAGTTTAGCGATGAAGAATTGATTCCAGATGAACAAATCGTTGTGACATTAACATCGGCAAATTACATCAAACGAAGTCCTGAAGCAGAATACAAAAAACAGGGGCGGGGTGGTAAGGGCCGACGTGGTATGGCAACGCGTGAAGAAGACATCATTGAGCACGTTGTTATGGCCAGCACACACGATTACCTGTTGTTCTTTACGAACCGTGGCCGTGTCTTTAGGCTTAAAGCATACGAAGTACCTGCAACTGGCCTTAACGCTAAGGGTATCGCAATCGTTAACCTCCTGCAGCTCCAGCCTGAAGAAAAGGTCAGCTCTGTTATTAGGGTTAGTCGAACTGAAGAAAATGGCTACTTATTTATGTGTACTATGCGTGGTGTTGTTAAAAAGACTGCTTACGAGCAATACAAGAATGTTCGTGGGTCTGGCCTGATTGCAATCAACCTCGATGAAGGCGACGAGCTAAAATGGATTCGATTCAGTAATGGTGATGCAGAAGTTGTTATTTCAACATCAATGGGTCAAGCTATCCGCTTCCACGAAAAAGACGTTCGCCCAATGGGTCGTGTATCTAGAGGCGTACGCGGTATTCGTTTACGACAAGGTGACCAAGTAATTGGTATGGACCTTGTTGCCGAGAACTCTAGCATATTTGTAATTAGCGAACTTGGTTACGGTAAGCGTACGAAGGTGTCACAGTTTACTGCCCATGCACGCGGTGGCGTTGGTATCCGTAGCGCCGTAGTTAATAGCAAGACTGGCCAGCTAGTTGGCGTAGCAACGCTCACAGAAGAAAAGAACGAGGTGATTATCATCTCTACCCAAGGCCAGACTATTCGACTTGGACTTAAGAACATTCCAGAACTTGGCCGCGCGACGCAAGGCGTTCGCATTATGCGCCTAAACGCTAACGACACCGTTGCATCGCTTGCGCTTGTACGCGATAGTATTGTTGAAGACGACGAAGACGAAACAACCGAATCAGGAGAATAACCTATGCGGCAATACCAATACCTCATCGCACCAGTCCTCGGCTGGCTGGTAGCGCAGAGCCTTAAGTACGTTATAACTATGCGGAAAGAGGGTCTACGTTGGGGCGAGTTGGTTGAATCTGGTGGTATGCCAAGTTCACACTCTGCCTTAATGGTTGCACTAACGACGGTAGTAGGTATTAATGCCGGCATAACAAGCGTGGCGTTTGGTATTGCAGCTAGCCTGACGGGTATTGTTATATATGACGCCATGGGCGTGCGCCGTACGACTGGCCAGCAAACTGTTGCCATTAAAGAGCTAGCCAAAGCAAATAAGCACGAGCTCAAGACGGAAATAGCTCTTGCTAGGGGTCATACACCGGCACAGGTAATCGTTGGGTCTTTGGTTGGTTTTTTGGTTGGACTACTTGTCACCTCTGTTTTGTAGTTGCTTTAGTTACAACATATTTACCAACTTTAGGCTTGACCTGCGTGGGCAAATGGGGTATTCTTACATCTGTTGCTTTTGAGGTCATCTATTAAAGTGGCCCAAAAAATGGACGTTAAAAATTGAATAGTGAAGCGTCAACGTCAGTTTTTACTGTGTTTTATGAATTAAAAACACTTTTTTGGAGAGTTTGATCCTGGCTCAGGATGAACGCTGGCGGCGTGCCTAATACATGCAAGTCGAGCGGCAGCACGGTCTTCGGACTGGTGGCGAGCGGCGGACGGCAGAGTAACGCGTAGGAATATACCCCAAAGTGAGGGATAACTGCCCGAAAGGGTGGCTAATACCGCATGTGGTCTTCGGATTAAAGCTTTATGCGCTTTGGGAATAGCCTGCGTTCGATTAGCTAGTTGGTGAGGTAATGGCTCACCAAGGCTACGATCGATAACTGGTCTGAGAGGATGATCAGTCAGACTGGAACTGAGACACGGTCCAGACTCCTACGGGAGGCAGCAGTGAGGAATCTTCCACAATGGGCGAAAGCCTGATGG
>CAZMHM010000009.1:14115-18700 GCA_964566135.1 uncultured Candidatus Saccharibacteria bacterium | reverse complement strand
GCGGGCTCATCGAACTCGTCGGGGTGATGCTCGACGCCGCCGGTGACCATCAGGCTTCAGGGGTGTTCGCGCCGAACGACGGCGTGTTGATCGGGAGGGCGTCGTACGCGGTGCCGGCAGTACCGGCGAGAGATGCGCCGAACAGGACCGTCGACCAGGCGTTGAGGGAGCTCAGGGAGAAGTCGCCGACAGCGACCGATCCAGCGAAGTCGCTCTCACGCAACACGAAGGCCAGGGCGATGAACACGCCGTAGCCGGCGACAGCCGTCGCGACCTTGTTGGTCTCGCCTGCCGCTGCCATCTTGATGATGTTGAGGATGCTGATGCCGAAAGCGATGACGACCGCCACCGCGATGAACTGTTCCATGGTGTGCTCCTACTGGTTGGTCAGGGCTGGGGGTCGAACACGATGATCTCGTCCGAGATCTCGATGAGTCCGACGATTGTGGACTGCACGCGCTGCACGTTGCGGGAGTAGTCCCACTCGGAGGTGTCGCCACCGCCACCGCGCATCAGGTCGATCGTGATGGGGGCGGGCACGACGAACACGTCCTCGCCGGCGACGTGCGGCACGACGGCGTTGCCGGCCTTCGTGCGCCACACCGAGCCATCGAGCACGCAGCCGTCAGCGGCGCGCTGGAAGATGCCCAGGGGCACCATGATGATCGTCTCGTACGGCAGGTTGACGTCCTCCGCGTAGCCGATCACGTCGAGCGACGCGAGGGCGCTGGCCGGGTTGTCACGGGTCGCGAGAGTTGTCAGCGACTGAGCGGTGAACTCGGAGGTCTGCGAGAGGATCAGCTCGGTGTCGACGATGTAGGGGAGCAGCGCATCGTGCTCGGCCGAGATGTTCGCCCGCATCGAGTCCAGCGTGTCGGGGCCCGACAGGGAGGAGCACTCGCCCGTCAGCTTCGACGTGAACGCCAGACGCGTCGTCGACTCACCCGCGGTCGTCAGCCACCCAGACACCTCCACGTCGCAGGCTGTCAGGTCGATGTTGTGGAGCGTGGTCCCGAACCGGCTCATCTCGGCGCCGGCAACCCAGCGCACCGTGCCGGACGGGTCCGAGAGGCGCACGTCGGCCGCCTGGAGCAGGCCGTACCGGCGGGGGCGGTGCGAGGGGAGGATTCGAGACTCGTACATCCCGATGGTCATAGCGGTGCTCCTCGATCAGGTCTGCGTTCAGGGTACCGAGAGGCCCGTGAACGACGAAGGGCTGGAGCCACCGAAGTAGCTCCAGCCCCCCACCACGGTCCCTCTGGAGGAAGGATCAGACGGTGGCGTTGTCCGAGATGGCGGTCACGCCGGCCGGCTGTGCGCCGTTCGCCAAGACCACCACGTCGCCACGCCACACGGGCGCACCACGGTTCACGAGGCCCTCGAAGGACTCCATGAACATCTGGAAGCGGTTGCGCTTCGTCAGGCTCTCGTCACGGAACGACCCGTTCGGCGAGACGCCGATGTTGATCGAACCGAGGTCCAGGATGTTCAGGTTGCCCCGGACCGACAGGACGTACCACGTCGTGTCGGGCCATGCGTTGACCGTGCCGGAGGTCTGCAGCGACAGGTCGCCGGCGTAGGTCGGGTTGTCGAAGGTGAAGTGCGGGACCATGCCCACATCGCCGAACCAGGAGGCGATGGTCGCATCGACGACCACCTCGGGCACGCCCGAGTCGTTCGCAGCCCGGATGACGTCCTCGCGGAGGGCGTTGCGGACCCAGCGGGGGAGCCAGATGTCGAGCACGGGGGTGTCCGACAGGCGCTCGTTCTCACGGTACTGGGCACCGATCTGATCCATGCGGGACATGATCGTCCGGGTCGCACCGTACGTCGCCGAGGCGTGCACGTGGATGTCGGCCTGCGCCACCATCGCGTCGAGCAGCAGCTTGTCGGCGTAGCGGGCGAACTTCGAGCCCAGCTGGTTCTGGTGCGCAGCGACCAGCTCGGGGAAGGTGATGGCATCCAGGTTGCGGATGTTCATCGAGCGGTAGACGCCGTAGACCTCGAAGTCGGTGGTGTCACCGCACACGAAGTCGTACGGGTCGTTCTTCTCGGCCGACAGGTTGTTGTCGTCGGTGCGGGTCCACTGACCGAAGCCGGTGTCGGCGGGGATCAGGTCGTCGGAGAAGCGGGGCGAGGCGTAGATCTTCACGCCGCCACGGGGAGCGCCGAACTTCGCCATCGAGTTGAAGACGGGGCGCTCCTCGGACGAGTAGAACCCGACGCCGTAGTAGGGCTCCAGCGGGGCGCAGGCTGCGACGATCGCATCGTCGTAGAGGCCACCGAGGTTGCCGTCGCTCAGGTCGGCGAAGTCCGGGTACTCGGCCTTGATGGTCACGACGGCGAAGCGCTCGCCGGTGCCGGACTCGGCGACCGTCTGCCACTTGCTCGCCAGCGCCTTCGCGACGTCCATGCGGCTGTCGATCGGGGCGTTGGCCTCGAAGCCGGGCACGCCGGGCAGGACCCGGGCAGTGGTCACGACGCCAGGGGTCACGACCTCGTCGGAGGTCGTGTCGCCGCTCAGGTCGTCGGTGCTGGGCTTGTCCATCTCGGACTCCTCGGTCTCGGTGCCGGTGTCGCTCATCTCGGCTGCCCCATCCTCTGCGTCAGCATCGGAACGGTCCAGCGTCTCGTCGGCGAGTTCTCCGGCGTCCTCGGCGGATGCCTCGGTGTCGGTGTCCTCATCGGTGGTCTCTTCGGGTGCCTCTTCGGCCACCTCGGGCTCTGCGGGAGCGAGCTCCTCGGCCTCGGGCTCCTCGACGGCGTCCTCGGCCGGCTCCTCTGCGGGGGCCTCCTCGGTCGCTGCGAGGGCGGCGGTGGCCCGGGTGCGCAGCGCCGCGGCAGCGGTCTCTGCTGCACGCAGCTCGATGACGCGCTCGCCGGCGGTGGCGAATGCTTCGAGCAGCTCCAGGTCGGGCTCGTCGGAGGCGAGGGCCGCGTCGGCCGCGGGACGCAGGGCGTCCAGCAGGGTGGTCAGCTCCGAGAGCGACAGGCTCTCGATGTTCTCGGGCAGTTCGGGACGGTCCACAGCCTTGCTCCTTCGAGGACGGCGTACCGTCACAGTGGAGTTGCGACTCCACGAACACACAAGGCCATGCAGTGGTCTATGATGGCCCCTCGTACGAGATGAGACCCCTGGAGGGACCATGACGACCACTGTCAGCCTGATCGGCAATGCCTGCAGGGAGCCGGAGATGAAGTTCCTCCCCTCGGGCATCGCTCTCTGTGAGTTCGGGGTGGCGATCAACTCGCGTCGCAAGGAAGGCGACAAGTGGGTCGACGGCGATCCCGAGTTCTACGACATCACCTGCTGGCGCGAGCTCGCGGAGAACGTCGCCGAGTCCATCTCGAAGGGGCAGCGCGTCATCATCCTCGGCAAGCTGAACTTCCGCTCGTGGGAGGACAAGGACTCGGGCCAGAAGCGCTCGAAGATCTCCGTCACCGCCGAGGCCGTCGGCCCCGACCTGCGCTGGGCGACCGCGCAGGTGACCCGCACCGAGCGTTCCTCGGGTGACGGCGGCTACCAGCAGGCACCGCCGCCCCGCGATGCCGACGAGCCTTTCCGCGTCGACGCCGGCGAGTGGGACCCCCGCGCTGGCTATGGATCGTTCCCGGAGCGCCTGCTGGGCTGACCGCCCATGGGGGCCGGCTACCGGACAGAGAAAGCGCCACCGCTCGACCTGCGCTACCTGCGCAGGATCGACTGGTGGTCCCGCGTCGCAGTCGGCAAGCCGGGGGAGTGCTGGGAGTGGCGCCTGTCCCTCGGGTCGCACGGCTACGGCCAGACCTGGGACGGCGTCACGACACGCGTCGCCCACCGCGTCGCCTGGACGTTGCACCACGGCCGGCAGATCCCCGGCCACAAGACGATCGACCACCTGTGCTTCAACAAGGTGTGCTGCAACCCGGCGCACCTCCGGCTGCTCGACAACATCGCCAACGCCGCCAACAACCGGCAGTCGCGGCGCGAGGAGTGTGTGCGCGGCCACCCCTTCGACGAGCCCAACACCTACGTCGACCCTCGCGGCCATCGCCGCTGCCGGGCCTGCGCCCGGATCAGGTCAGCTGCTGCACCTTCAAGGTGAGCCGGGGCTGCTTGGCGTGCACCGGCGCGGTGAAGGTCATGGCGACGAGGTGGGCCGGGCCGTCATCGACGATGACACCAGCCAATACGACCCCATCGACAGCCGCTTTTGCCGCTGGATAGCAGTTACAGATGTCCTGCACGACCCCGGGCATCTGCACGTCCACCGTCACCGCGATCGTCTCGCAGCGCGGGATGTGAGCGTCCTTCGCCGCCCAGTAGAAGGCGTCGACCCACTCCTCGACCTTCGCGTTCCGCCACCCCCAGTGCTTGGTGCGCTCCTGGTTCAGCGACCACGCCTTGGCGTCGTAGGACAGCTCCCAGGTTGACACGGCCCGCATGATAGGGGCCGATCGAAGGAGGCGTAGTGCCTGACCTGACATTCCTCGCGGCCGAGGAATACACAACAAAAGACAAGCTCGTACTGCTGACCGCTGCCACGCTCGACACGAACGACGCCGGCGCTGTCGCCGATGCGCTCGGCCTCGGTGTTGCGTCCGT
>CAZMHM010000009.1:10362-14015 GCA_964566135.1 uncultured Candidatus Saccharibacteria bacterium | reverse complement strand
GTGATCGACCGCGACTGGGTCGTCATGGTCACCGGGCCGAACGGCGGCGGCAAGTCGACGCTGTGCCTGCACCTCGCGATCTCCGCTGCGATCGGCCTGCACCCGTGGACCGCCCGGCCCGTCCCCCCGCAGCGCGTCCTGTACATCGACGCCGAGAACTCCCCGGGGGTCGTCGCCCGCAAGAAACGGATCGCGGCGAAGATGATCGACCTGGGCACCGACGCCGAGGTGTCGAACATCGCCTTCCGCTTCGGCGGCGTGAACCTCGCAGAGCCAGCCGACCGCCTCCGGTTGGAGCACCACATGCAGACGTTCCGGCCGGACCTCGTGGTCCTCGGCCCGATCTACAAGATGTTCTACTCGCCCCGCGAGGAGTCGTGGCGCTCCGAGGCTCGGGCCATCCAGACCTGGGTCGACACCGTGCGCCGGCGCTACAACTTCGCCACCCTCATCGAGGGACACCCGCCGAAGGGCGACGGGAACGGCGCACCGAAGGGCGACTCGTCGTGGGCGTCGTGGCCGTACTTCGGCTTCTGCATCACGCTCGACGACAACCGCCGGTCACTCGCCGAGGTGACACCGTGGCGCTACCCCCGCGAGCCGGTCCTCATGCCGGAGAAGATCCAGTGGGGCAACCCCGCCTCACACGAACCGACACGCCGCCTCATGTGGGCGCCGCTCGGTCGTCTCGTCTCATCGGAGGACTGGTGACCGAACCTCCAGGCGAGGTGAGCGACGAGGCGTACCGGATCGCGAAGGTGTGGGGCTGCGTCTGCCGTCCCACCGTCACGAGCTGGGAACAGGACGCCAAGGGCAACGTGCTCCGCGTCTCGCTCCGCCACCTTCCCGGATGCAACTACGACCCCGGCCGCTACTTCCGTCCCACCCCACCGATCAACGACGAGGCCATCGCCGAAAGCGCGAAGCAGATGAAGAAGCTGCGTCAGCGCACCACCCGCAAGTACAACAAACGAGGAGATTGACATGCACCGCACCGTCGAGTTCTGCGAGGACTCACTCACCTTCGTGCAGGAGGTGAACCAGATGGTGACTCGCCTGCTGGCCGCCGCCGGCTCCACGAAGGTCATCCCCGAGGACGAGTCCGACCCGAAGGTCGAAGCTGCCGCGGTGATGCTCGCAGCGAACCTGCTGGCTCTCACCCAGGGCGACTGGCACGCACTGAGCGACGACGTCTGGCCCCGGGCCGCTCAGGGCAACCTGCGCCAGTTCGAGGCCCACCTCGCCCACGCCCGCCATGAGGCGCACCGCCATGGATGACGACTTCGGCACCCCGCCGCCGCACTCGGCGGACATCGACGAGCTGCGCGGCATCCTGTACGCCCTCGACCAGTGGCGCACCGCAGAGCCGACGCTCTCCGGTCGCGGTGCACACCGCCAACCTGACGGCTCCTGGTTCTTCCAGGTCGAGTATCAGGTCGACGTGATCGTGCCGGACCGCGAGCAGGTCGCCCGCCTCATCGACCTCGTCGACGGCCGCCGTGTGGACGTCATCGAGGCGCACCCCGTCACAACGGGGGAGGCGGACACCCTGCCGTTCTCAGATGCCGGCGAGACGCAGGCGGGTGATCCGAGCGCGAGCGACAGCGAGGTCGGCGTCGCTGACCTCCTGGGCGAACTCGCCGGGAGCGAGCAGGATCAGGGCTGAAGCAGCGCCGTCCGACGCGGTGAATGAACGCCCGATGGGGAAGGCGGGCGAGTTCACCGACAGCGAGGCGATGAGCTCCATGCGGTTCTTGATCCGGCGCCAGTCGCCCGACAGGCGGGAGGCCCGGCCGGCGTGCACCAGCTCGGACGGCGTGCCGGGGCGGACCATGCCGTTGAGGCGGATGCCCCAGCGGTCGTCCGTCGCGTGCACGTCAGCCCAGGCGTACGACGTGGAGGCGTAGTAGTCGATGGCGTCGGTCCACGACATCTGCACCCCGGCGTGCTCGCCGCCGATGACGAGCGGGCCCGTCGACACAGGGCCGTCGGGGGTCAGCACGGTGGAAGCGTTGAACACCGAGTAGCCGTTGCCACGCGGTGCACGCACGCGCCCGGCGGTCGACAGGTGGAGGGTCTTCCAGTCGGCGAGGTAGCCGTGCACGCGCCCGTCGGCTTCGACGGTGAGCGGGTAGGCGCCGCGGCGGCCCTCGGTGCCGACGAACCAGTCCTTGTCGACGTCCGTCGTGAGCAGCGTGGGAGCGGAGGGGGACGCCACCTTGAACGAGGTCGTCGAGAACGCCCCGATGTGGCTCAGGGACCCGTTGGAGAGCAGGGTCGTCTCGGCGTTCGCCCCCGGGAAGGCGGGGATGCCCACGAGGGTCGTCGCCCCGATGTTCGCCTGCGTGAACACGGTGCCCTGCCGCTCCTCTTCGGAGCCGTCGGGGATGAACGTGGCGAGCTCCGCTGTGACGTCGGCGAGGTCGACCGAGTTGCCGGTGATGCACCGGGTCTCCAGGTACATCGCGGCGTCGCGGCCCGTCTGGTTGTCGAGCAGGAGGCCGTCACCGGACACGACGGAGCCGTCGACCGTGACCGAGTCGAGCCGGCCGGCGATCTTCGAGCCGAGATGCCCGCCTTCGGACTGCGTGTCCATCAGGTAGATCGGGCGCGGCAGGTTGCGCGTCCCGAAGCCGCTCGACTCGATGCGACGACCGTCAGGGGTCCACGTGTCGAGCAGCATGAGCTGATCGAAGTGGACGGGGGCGTGAAATCCGCGTTCCATCCCACCACTCTCCCCCCGGTCCCCCGAGCGGTCAACGCGCGTCGAAGCCCCGCTCGCGTCGGAGCAGAGCCGATGACACCCCGGCTTCGAGGTCGACCATCGGTTGGTAGAAGTCCAGCATGCGCCCCGGATGCCCCACCCGGCGCCAGCAGCCGACCGGCTTGTCGGGCAGCGCCTGGACGCTCGCGGTCGACCCGGCGAGGCGCAGGCACATGGCTGCGAGGTCCAGGAACGACGTGGCGTGCCCAGTGCAGAGGTTGACCGGGCCCCGCACATCCTCGGCGACAGCGGCGCGCACAGCACCGACGACGTCGCTGATGTGGATGAAGTCCCGGGCCTGGGTGCCGTCGCCCCACACCTCGAACGGGTCCTCGCGGCGGTGGGCCCGGCGGATGAAGCTGGGGAAGGGGTAGTCGAGGTCCTGGTCCCACCCGTAACCGGAGAACGGCCGGAAGATGTGGACCGGCAGCCCGGTGGCCTCGGCTTCGCGGGCGAGCATCTCCCCGGTCAACTTCGCGAGCCCGTAGGTGGCGTCGGGGGTGCGCGGGTTGTCGAGGTCGATCATCCACTCCGACAGCGCGTCCTGGGCGCAGCACCGATCCTGGAGCACCGTCGGGTAGGCCGCCGACGACGAGAAGTAGACCATGCGGTCGGCGTGCTTCGTCGCCCATCGGAACGCCCACGAGTCGAGCGCGAGGTTCGTCGCGATCGCGAGCGGGTCCCCGTCGATCTTCGCCCGCCCACCGACGAGCGCAGCGCAGTGGATGAGGAGGTCGTAGTCCTGCTCGCAGAGCCGGAAGAAGTCGATGGCGTCGTCGCCGTCGCGCAGGTCAACCTCGCGCACGTCCCAGCCGTCGCGGAGGTAGGCGCTACGCAGGTGGCGCCCCACGAACCCCCGGCTGCCCGTGATGACGACCGTCTTGGTCAC
>CAZMHM010000009.1:2430-10262 GCA_964566135.1 uncultured Candidatus Saccharibacteria bacterium | reverse complement strand
GCAGGTGGCGCCCCACGAACCCCCGGCTGCCCGTGATGACGACCGTCTTGGTCACTGGCGCTCCCTGTAACGTCGACGCTCTTGCTCGCGTGTGCACGTACGGCACCTGCGCCGCCCGTCCTTGCGGATGATGGTGTTGGCTTCGTCGAAAGGGTGGCCGCGCTGACATTCGGTTGGCCCGTCGAACGCTTTGTGGCACCGACGGCAGAGGGCGATGTAGTCGTCCAGATCGCGAAGGTACTCACCCGAAACGTTGGCCCAGTCCGTACGCCCGTTGGCGCCGCAGTGCGAGCAGGCCGCTGGTCGGCCCTTGTGCCGCGCCACCCAAGCGTGCAGCGTTCGGTACGCGACCTCGTCGCCCTTCCACAGTGGCTGGTCTACTCCCGTGCAGTACGCCATCACTTACACGCCCACAGCCCATATTCATAAGGTTCACCCAAGACGGTCGAGTCGACGGCCATGAACATGATCGGCTCCCACCCGGTCGTGGCGAACAGCGACTCGACGCCCTCGCGGTCCCAGGCGTAATAGTGCTCGCCGTTCTCGTCGCCCCACGCGTTGATCGGCGTCGACAGCACGAGGTGTTCGGAGGCGTCGCGCATCTGGAACAGCGCTGCCGTTGGATCGTCGAGATGTTCGAGGGTCTCGGAGCAGATGTAGATGTCGACGTCGTTGATGCGCCGCAACGTCTCCTCCAGCGGCCCGGTGAGGCCGTAGCCGGGTGCGTAGTCGCCGAGGATCGTCAGGCGGGGCCCGAACCCGAGGCTCGTCGCTATCTCTCCGTTGCCGCACGACAGGTCGGCGACCGATGTCGAGCGGGTGGCGTCACGCACCCACTTCGCGAGCACCTTCGTCGCCTCGACACGCAGGTGGTGGCCGTGCCCGAAGCGGTTGTGGTCGTGGGGCTCGCCGTAGATCTCAGCGAGCTCCTCGGCGGTCCAGGCGGGACGGAGTCGCTGGATCATCAGCGCAGGGCCCTGTCGTGGCCGCGACCTTCGATCGGGCCGATGCACTCGGGGTAGTGCTGGCCGACCACGCCGTGGTGCACGTAAGTGGGGATGCCGAGCAGGGTGTTGGCGTCGTGATGCAGGCACGGGTCGTCGCTCATGCCGGCATCGCGGTCCCAGCGCCAGCAGATGGCGTTGAACACGCTGCGGGCGAGCAGCACGAAGGCGGCGGTCGCCATGTGCTCGCGGATCAGGTCCCCGTACTCGGGGATGTACTTCGACACGATCGGCCCGTCGAGACCGTACGTCGAGACGTGCCCACCGACGAGCGGGTGGTTCAGCTTCAGCATCTCGGGGATGGCGTCAGCCGGCGGGCAGCAGTCGGCGGCCATGAACAGCAGCCAGTCGACGTCCCACGACCGGCAGTAGTCACTGACGAGGTTCTGGCCCATGGTGATGCGCCGCAGACGGTTCCCGGTCGTGATCTCCGTCGCCCCGTCGTCGATGAGGAACGTGAAGGACTCGATCCGCACCCCGGCTGACCGGAGGTCATCGAAACGGTCGAGCAGCGGCCGGAACGGCTCCAGACCCCGCGAGTCAACCTCCAGCGCTGCGAAGAACGACGTCTCCGGGTGGGCCTCGACCATCGCCTCGGCGTTGTAGAGCCACGCCGCCCAGGTGTCTTCCTGATCGAGGACGTAGGCCGGGATGGTGGTGCCCACTACGACAGAGTCGGTGTCATGTGTCATGGGGGTCAGCGTACCCGTGGATCTCCGGGCTGCGGACGATCGTTCGGGGTGTCGCCCGGCAGGACCCGGCCGTCGCCGGTCTTCGGCGGCCCGGTGTTCACCGAACCGATCGTCGACAGGTCGATGCCGAGGTCCATCTTGTAGAAGGCCAGCTCCGGGATCGCCAGCTGCACGCCGACAGCGCGCACGTACTCCTCCTCGGAGGGGGAGTCCGTGTCGGGGATGCCGAGGCGCCGGCGGGCGGCGGCGTCGCCGATGAGGTGGCGATCGAGAGCGACACGGGTCTTCTCGTCCTGGTTGTTGCGAATCTGGACGCTGTCGCGGTTCACACGCCAGCGGTAGCGCCCCTCCACACCCTTCTTCTTCAGCCAGGGCGTGAGGATCATCTGGGTGAGCGACTCCCACAGGGCGTCGCCGATGGGGGCGACGGTGTGCTCCCACATCTCCATCTTCACCGACGAGTCGTTCCAGTGGTTCGTCGGGATCATCTTCGTCTCGGACGAGGCGATCTCGGTCGGGGCGTCGAGGCCGTTGAGGATGTTGGCGCGCAGCTCCTTGCGCAGCTTCATCTCCTGCTCGTCGATGAGGCGATCCAGGGTGATGTGCTTGATGAGCTCACCGACACCGTCGGGGCCGCGCACGATGACCGGCATCGCAGCATCGGGGGAGTCGGGATCGCGGATCGCCGCTGCCATCGCTTCGAGGAGCTGCCGGGTGACGGAGTCGATGGGCTGGCCCGTGCCGTCGGGCAGCTCGGAGGGAGTTGCGGACGTGATCGAGTTCGGCAGGAACAGGATGCCGGCGGCAGCGAGGCGGGAGCGGACCCGGGCACGCAGGGCGTCGTTCAGGAACAGGAGCGTCTCCATGTCGTCGACGAGCGCCTCCATGGGCGTCTCGGCAAGCTTGGAGATCTCCGGGTGGCGGCGCCACACCCGGCTGACCTTCGTGCCGGGGGGCAACGCTGTGCCCTGTGAGCTGATCGAGTCGCGGCGGTACCACGTCTTGTTCTCGCCGTAGAGCTCCGAGGTCGACATCGACTCGATGACCGTCGAGCCCGACTTGTTGTAGCCGACGAGGTACAGCTCGCCATCCATGGCGTACTGCTGGGCGAAGCGCCGGCAGACGTCCTCGACCCCGCCGGGGGAGTCGTAGACCGTGGTCAGCGCGCCGAGAGCCTCGGGCGGCGGGTCGTCGACGAACTGCCACATCCCGTTGTCGTCCATGCGCTCCAGCTGCGGCTCGCTCATGGCGAGGAGCCGGCCTTCGAGGTTGACGACGTAGCGGATGTCGGGCAGCTTGCGGTAGTAGCGCCAGTAGCGCCCCGCGCTCGACGTCGTCGTCAGGTTCGCCACCTCCGAGGGGGTGACGGCGCTGATGGCAGCGACCAGCGCGTTCTGATGCAGGCGATCCATGCGAGCCATTGCCCAAGCCTCTCAGTTGCTGAACGAAGCGGCCATCGCCAACAGATCGGCGATGTCGTCGAGGTCCGTCATCTCGTAGGAGTCCTCGCCGCTGACCGCTTCGTAGACGATCGCGACGACCGGAGCGTACGCGTCGAGCACGATGGCTTCCGCATGCGCCCAGGCGGGGTCGCGCACGTCCGGTCGAGCCTGCAGCCCGGGGCGAGGCAGGTAGGGGAGCGCGACGGTGCGACCACCGAGCGAGACGGAGTCGACGAGAGTGATGCGGCACGTCTTGCAGGTGTACCCGTTGCGCACGAAGGCCGAGCAGGTGACGCAGCGGCGCAGGCGGCGCAGGCGGCGCGAGAGGCGATTCGGGCGGGGCTTGGCGTCGGTGAGGATGTCCCGCTCGACGAGTTGGCGGACGCGCTCGGAGCGGGAGACCTTCAGGGAGGCGCACTTGGCGTCGAGGAGGTCGATGACCTGCTGGGGCATCCGAACTCGGAGCAGAGCCGGCGTTGCTACTTTATGCTGCGCCATGACTCGACGGTAGCAGGAGGCAGGACATGAAGGTGTGGGGCTGGCCCGCCGACAAGGGGGGGTGTGCGTGGTATCGCATCGAGACACCCCTGCACACGCTCGATGACACCGACGACGTCGGCATGGGCACCGTCATGCCGAACTCGATCATGGACGAACCCGACCGCCTCGTCGTCCTGCAGCGCTCCACGCACCCCGCAGCGATGATGGTGCTCGACGAGTTCCAGCAGAAGCGTCGCCCCTGGGTCTACGACGCCGACGACCTCCTGTGGCGCCTCACGCCGGACAACCCGGCGTACACCCACTACGCCAACCCCGTCGTGGCGAAGCGGTTCAACTGGCACATCACGAACGCCCCCCTGTTCACGGTGTCCACCTCCCAGCTCGCCGACGAGGTCCGCATGGAGGGCGCCCACCGCGTCGCCATCGTGCCGAACACGATCCCCGACGACCTGTTCGACTTCGCCGATCAGGTGTCCCTCCGGCCCCGCACCGACGACCGCCTCGTCGTGTTCTGGCGCGGCTCGAACACCCACAGCGAGGACGTGAAGGTGCTGCGCTACGCAGCGAAGCGTCTCTACGAGCGCGAAGACGTCCGGCTCGTGTTCGCCGGCGCCGACTACCGCCGCGAGCTCGGAGTCCCCGACGCCGAACTTCTCCCGTGGGTCGACTCGCCCGAGGCGCACGTCCGACGCGTCATCGAGCTGCAGCCCGACGTCGTCATCTGCCCCCTCGACCACACCCGCTTCAACGCCAGCAAGAGCCACGTCAACGCGCTGGAAGGTGCGCTCGCCGGGGCGTACCCGGTGTGCTCGAACGTGCCCGCCTACCAGGGCTTCGTCAACGACGACGCCGCCGGGATGCTCCTGCCGAACGCTCCGGACCGCTGGTGGAAGGCCCTACGCTCCATCGCCGACGAGGGCCCCGGCGTTCTCGACCGCGACGCCATCCGGGCGAACGCCCGCCGCTTCCGCTCATCGCTGATGAAGGACCAGTACCGTGACCTCCTCGAATCAGTCTGCTGACCAGTCCATCCCCCACGGCACGATCGACGGGTACACGAACCACGTGTGCCGCTGCGACCTGTGCATGGCCGCCTGGGCGCGCTACATGCGCGACTACCGCCGCCGGAACCGGCTGACGATCAACGCCCGCCGGCGCGCCCTGCGACGCGCCCGCGTACTGGCGGCGACAGGGGAAGACTTCGACTTCGAGGACCTCCTCGACGAGGAGATGGCACGCCACCGCTTGACGTGACCCGTACAGTCCCACCAGACGCACGGATGGTCCGTGTGCCAAGGAGCATGGTGTCCACCACAGAGGATTGGATGGAGCAGGCGGCGTGCCGGGGCTTCCCGACAGCCCTGTTCTTCCCTGCCGAACACGAGGACGATCAGACCGACGGCGACAACGACATCGCGAAGGCGATCTGCGCCGGCTGCGCTGTGCGCGCTGAGTGCCGGAGCGCCCAGATCGACGAGCCCTACGGGGTGCGTGGAGGGCTCGAAGCGGAGGAGCGCGGCTACGGCAAGCGCGGGAAGTTGGGCAAGAACTCCCAGCGTGGCCTCTCCGAAGCCGTCGCCGAGGTCCTGGAGGACCACCCGGACGACGAGTTCACCCGCGACACCATGAACGACAAGATCCTGGAGATCACGGGGCGGCGCTGGCCGGCGAACTCGGTGAACAACGCCCTGCTGCGCACCCTGCGCAACGGCGTGTCCGTGCGCCGGTCGACCGACACCCATGTCTTCGCCTACCGCCTGAACAAGGAGCGCAAGTGACCGATCATCCCATCCTGTGTGTGGACAGCGAGACAACGGGGCTGGACCCGGCTCGCCACCCGATCTGGGAGGTGGCGGCGATCGAGGGGGATGGCACTGAGCACCTCTGGCAGGTGAAGTGGTCCCGGGCCGTGCTCGACAACGCCGACCCCGTCGCTCTGGAAATCAACGGCTTCGAGGCCCGCTACGACAAGGGGAACTGCGACATCCTCTCGCCCCGCGAGTCTGCTGAGCGTTTCGCCGACCTTTCCAACGGCCTGCACCTCGCCGGCGCGGTCGTCAGCTTTGACGAGGAGCGCCTCCGCCGCATGCACGACCTGCACCTGGGCCGCCCCGAGGGCAAGTACCCGTGGCGGTATCGGCTGATCTGCGTTGAGTCGATGATGCTCGGCGCGGCAGGGGCTGACGTCATCCACCCCTACTCCCCACGGGAGATGGCCGAGCAGGTCGGCGTGGCGACTGACCCTGATACCCACCACACCGCCTTGGCTGATGCCCGATGGGCCAAGGCCGTCTACGAGGCCCTGACCAATGGCTGACCGTAGCGTGGTTACTGAGCGAGTCGCTCGCGCCCCGGAAACTGGTTGCTTGGAGTGGCAGGGGGCGCTGAGCTCCAATGGGTACGGGCGCCTTGTCGTCGATGGGCGCAGCCTGTCAACCCACCGCGTTGCGTACGAGATCCACCGCGGTCCAATCCCGGCGGGGATGTGCGTGCTTCACGCCTGCGACAATCGCCGCTGCGTGAACCCAGACCACCTTCGCATCGGCACGCATGCCGAGAACAGCCGGGAGATGGTCGACCGAGGGCGCTACAAGGGGCCGTCTCGTCTCTCTCCTGACGACCGGGCCGCCATCCGTCGCCGGTTTGCCGCTGGGGAGCTACAGCGAGTGATCGCTGCCGACTACGGAGTCTGTCAAGCGACGGTGAGCAACGTGGTGCGGGGGAAGACGTCGTGACGGTGTCTGAGGTCTTCGAGTGCCCCGGCTGCGGCAAGGACATGGCCGACTACATGGCCCACGAAGCCCACTACGCCGACGAGCAGCGGGAGGGCAAGACGCTCGACTGGCCGTGGACCGTCGACCGCCCCCACCCGTACCGCATCGGCACCGTGTGCCCGTGGACGCGGGACTTCCTGTCCGCCGAGTGGCTCCGCCGCCACCCCCAGCCCTGGAGCTACGCATGAGCAAGAACAACGAGCGCGCCAAGATCATCGGGGGCTCCGACCGTGAGCTGCGCGTCACGAAGTTCCCCAACGCGCCCCTCGTGCGCTTCCAGTCGTCCCGCGACGGCGTCGTGCTCGACATCTTCGAGCTGCGCGACCTCTACGACATCCTCGGGGACATCATCGACGAGATCGAGGAACCATGACCGTGCTCGCGTTCGACACCGAGCGCCGCACGAACGCCGAGCTGATCCTCGACTGCTCCGACCTCGGCTACATCAAGGACACCGACCGCATCCTCGATCCGACCTACGGGCTGGGGAACTGGTGGAAGCTGTGGCACCCGTACCAGGGCTGCCTGCTCCGCCACGATCTCGACCCGGCGAAGGCGCCCGACGGGCCCATGGACTTCACGGCGCTCGCCTACCGGGACCGCAGCTTCGATGTCGTCGCCTACGACCCGCCGTACAAGCTGAACGGCACCCCCACCGAGGCCGTCGACGCCGCGTACGGAGTCCACGAGCCCCGGACCGTCGATCAGCGCCTCACCCTGATGTTCGCCGGGCTCATCGAGGCGATCCGGGTCGTGCGCGTCGGCGGATTGGTGCTCGCGAAGTGCCAGGACATGGTTGTCTCGGGCCGCAAGGTCTGGCAGACCCGCTTGATGGCCGCGCACGCCGCCCAGCACGGCTGCCGGGTCGTCGACGAGCTCCACGTGTCCTCGTACCGCCCCCAGCCGGCCGGTCGACGTCAGGTGCACGCCGCGTCGAACTACTCGACCCTCCTCGTACTGAAACGACTACCCTGACACCCCGAAAGGCCCCCATGGACACCCCCACAACCGACAATCTGGCCCGCGATGTCATCGCGCACCGCCCAGGCGCCCTCAATCGGCTCATCGAACACGCGAAAGCCCTCGAATCGGGCCGCGAACCGGCCGAAATACCCTCCGCACCCGATGTGGAGCCCCTTTCGATCGCTCAGGAGGCCGAACAGATCATCTCAGGGGCACGTCGGGAGGCGTACGGCCCCGTCAAGGACTCATTCGAGGTCGTCGCGGGCCTCTGGGCTCCCATCTTGGGCCTCGACAAGGTGTCACCGCAGCAGGTTGCGGCCTGCATGACCGCCCTGAAGATGGCTCGGCAGCTCACAGGCGCCTCCCAACGCGACAATTTCGTCGACATGGTGGGATATTCCCTGCTCTGGGCCCAGATCGAGGCCGAAGGGGCATGAACACGCCCCGGCCGACCAT
>CAZMHM010000009.1:0-2330 GCA_964566135.1 uncultured Candidatus Saccharibacteria bacterium | reverse complement strand
CTGCTCTGGGCCCAGATCGAGGCCGAAGGGGCATGAACACGCCCCGGCCGACCATCATGTGCGTCCGGATCTCCTGTGGACGCTTCCTGGAACTGGTTATCCCGGTCGCCCTGTACCCGATCGGGCAGATGGGGGATCTGATCGCCACCTTCGAGGGCCTCGGCAACGCTCCGGACGTGGAATACGTGTGGCGCTGACCCCGGACTTGACATGGTGCGTAAGGTGAGTGGCGTGAACCTCACATGGGAAACACCACCAACCACACACCGCGGCCCCGGCGCCGGCAAGTACGTGGAGGTCTTCGAGACTCTCCGTGGACGCCCCGGCGAGTGGGCCCGCCTCGACACCGGCCTGAAGTCGCTGGCGTCGCTCTCCACGCCCATCAAGAACGGCGATCTGGTCGGCTGCGAAGCCGGCGAGTTCGAGGCGACGACCCGGACCGTCGATGGCGAGTCCCGCCTCTACGTCCGCTACGTCGGGACGCAGGCTGACGTCGTCAGCATCCAGGGCGCAGCAGCGGTCTGATGCCGACGCCCCTGAGCCCGACGACGCTCCCCGTGTGGGAGATCGAACACGCCGGGCACGTGTTGGCCTCAGCCGAGTGCCACGAGGGGACGATCTTCGACGCTGTCGCAGCTGGGCTGGAGGGAAACTTCCCGGCCCAGCTGCGCTCCGTCCTGGTCATCATCGCCCTCGAACGCGACGAGTGACGGTCAGGGGTGGACGACGGTGACGAACTCCACCCCTGCCGGCACGTCCCGCTCGGCGTCACGCACCGCGTAGCGCCGGAACCGGAACCCCTGCTCCGACGCCGCGACGACGCGGTGGTTCCCCGCCTTGCGGCGCCAGAACCAGCGGCCGTTGCTCGCCTTGTAGACCTCGATGCGGTGCGGCTTCATGCCGACACCGTACCCCCCTTGACGTGAAGCATAAAGTAGGACCATGCCCGACCCGACCGAACAACTCCAGATCGCGATGACGCTCGTCGACAGCCTCGGCACCATCGTCGAAGCCACCGTCGGCTACCGCCAGAAGCTGACCGCCGCCGGGTTCTCCGACGGAGCGTCCGAGCTCATGGCCGTCGACCTGCACCGCACCCTGCTCGCCAAAGCGTTCTCCTGAAAGGGGACCACCCACATGCCCACTCCCAACGAACTCGCCGACACCCTTCTCGCCAAGGCCACCACCTTGCGCACGACCGCCGATCAGCTCACCGCGACCGCCGCTCAGGTGCGTCTCATCACTCCCGCCCCGCCGGCACCACCCGCGCCCCCCGCCTGGACGCCCCGCTTCCCGGGTGACACGAAGCCCGGCACGATCCGCCTCGGTTCGGCGTACGGCTCGAACACCGATCCCGGCAACCGCTACGGAGCCACCCCCGGTGTGCGCCGCACGTTCGTCCCCGACTGGGCGAAGCGCATGAGCCTCGTCACGATCGCGAAGGCCGACCATGCTGCTGGCCGTCTCCCGTGGGTGTCGACCAAGGTCCACGTGCCGGCGCTCGCCCAGGGCACGATGAGCATCCTCGTTGAGCTCGACGCCTTCATCGTCGCCCTCCGCGACCTGCGCAAGCCGGTGATCCTCGGCGTCTCCCACGAGCCGGAGGACAACGTCATCAAGTCGAAGGAGTTCACGGCCGCCCAGTGGTGCACCGTTCAGGTGCGTGTCCGTGAGGCGATCGTGAAGGCCGGCGCCAAGAACATCTGCTTCGCGACGCCGCTCATGTCGTGGACCTGGAACTCGGGGTCTGGCCGCAACCCGGCCGACTACTTCCCCGGTCTCGGCGTGTGGGACGCGCTCGCGGTCGACGCCTACCAGAAGACCGAGTCGGGAGTCGCCGTCCCCCTGATGAAGGAGTGGACGGCACTGACGGCGTTCGCGAAGTCGAAGGGGCTCCCCGTGATCGTCGGCGAGTGGGGCCAGCGCGGCACCGACACGGCGAAGCTGTCCGCCGCCTACGACGAGTTCATCGCTCAGGGCGTCCCGGTCGTCGCCTGGTTCGACACGGAGCTGAACGGCGGCTATCCGCTGTCGGGCGCGATGCTCGCCGAGTTCTCGGAGCTGGTGAAGGACCCGCTCAGCGTCGATCTGATCGACCAGCCGTGAACCCCGACACCGACACCGACACCGACACCGACACCCTGGCAGCCGAGACACGCCGACTCCTCGACGCCGCCACCGAAGGCGAGTGGCGACATGCCGGGGACTACTACGTCGAGTCGGAGCACCCAAGCGGAGGGATGCGACGGCAGGTGGCGTGCAACAACCCGGCCGACGCCGCTCTGATCGCTGCTGCGCCCCGCCTGCTCGCCAACTGGCTCGCCCGAGAG
>CAZMHM010000008.1:23993-33832 GCA_964566135.1 uncultured Candidatus Saccharibacteria bacterium | reverse complement strand
GACGACGAGCTCGAAGGCTCGGACGGCGACGACGACCTCGAAGGCCTCGACGACGAGGACGACGAGCTCGAAGGCTCGGACGGCGACGACGACCTCGAAGGCCTCGACGACGAGGACGACGAGCTCGAAGGCTCGGACGGCGACGACGACCTTGAGGGCCTCGACGACCTCGAAGGCTTCGGCGACGACGACCTCGAAGGCTTCGGCGACGACGACCTCGAAGGCGTCGACGACGACGACGAGAGCGGTTGCGCGGTCTGCGAGGCCTGACAATGGGCCACGAGCGCGAGATCTTCGAGGCCCTCGAGGCCGCCGGCGCGCGGCAGCTCGAGCCGCGTCAAGCGCAGTGGATCGCCGAGCGCATGCGGTTCGGGTACTCCCCCGAGGCGCAGAACATCGGCGGTCTGCGGTGCACTGCCCCTCACGTGCACACCGGCGAAGGCTGCGTGTCCGTGCCGGGTGTGCCCTACCGCCTCGCGAAATTCGCGTCGTGGGCCGATGCGGCGCGGGCTCTGGTGGCGACGTCCCGGCGCGCCACGGCGCCCAGCGATGCCCCCGCGCCGGACCTGCCTCAAGTGGGCTTTCGGTCGACACACCCCGACCCCACGACCGGCGAGACTGGCGATCTCACGGACTGGGCCAAGCGGGCCGCCGAGATCGTCGACCCGCTCGGCTCGCGCCTCCTCTGGGGCCCTTCCGCCGAGGCGGAGGCCACGTTTCGCGGCCTCCTCGCGGACTGGGAGAGCTTCGAGCGCGCGGGCGTGCCCGACAAGCATCCGGAGCTTCGCGACACGTTCATTGCGTGGGTGAAGTTCCGCGACGCGTGGCTGAGCGGCAACACCGACGAGGCCGCCCTCAATCCGGCGGTGACGGACGCGAACCGCGTGCGGCGCACGCTCGCGGAAAAGGCCGGGCAGCCGCAGCCCGAGGATCGCCCCAACGTGCAGTTTGACGACCTGAACAGCCGCAACTCGGCCTTTTCGTGGCTGTCGAAGAAGGCCGACGCGGTGGTGCCGAATGCCATTCCGCAGCCCCTCAAGGGCCCGGTGGGGATTGGCGTGGTCGCCGTGGGGCTCATTGCCCTGCTCTACCTCACGGCGCCGCTGGTCTCCCTTCTGGGCGGCGGCGGCGGCCGCACCGTCGTCGTCGTGCCTCCGCAGGAGACGCGGCCGCGGGGCAAGCGATGACCCGCCTTCGCCGGATGACGCTCGACCAACTTCGCGAGCGCTATCGCGAGGCGACGGCGCGCGCACTGGCCTGCTCGCCGGCGATCGATCTGAGCGAGGCTCTCAAGATCGTCTATTTCCCCCCGGACGAACCGGAGGCGGAGATCAGCGAGACACACTTTCTCTCGGATCTGAAGTGCCTTCCGGGGCGCTACGTCGTGCAGCTCGATGGGCCCGCCGGCGCGGCCTTCAGCGCTGAGGCAATTCTCGCCGATCCGAACGGCTTCGCCCCTTCTGGTCAGTCGGCATTCGACCCTCGCAAAGAGGTGTCGGCCTTCATCTCGGCGCTCATGACCGAGGGCCGAAACCAGATTCAGCACACCGGCGACGAGCTCCGGCGCGTGCAGGACCGGAACCGCGATCTCGAAGCCTTCAGCTCGCAGCTCATGCGCCGCATCGGGGAGCTCGAACGCGGCGCCGGCGGCGGTCCGGGCAACGAGCAGCGCGAGCTCGTCCAGGTCCTCATGGTCCTGGCGTCGAAGTGGCTCGGGATCGGTGGGCAATCCTGGAATCCCGAGACGGTGATGCACGCCGTCGCCATTCTTGACGTCGTGCGGGCGAATCCCGAGGTCCAAGCCGCGCTTCGGGCGGCGGGTGCGGGCGATCATCTTCGCCCGCTTCTGGGGGCCGCGTGAGCGCTCCGTGGACCAGCGGCAAGCGCGTGCACCTCTGTCGGGTGTGCACGGGCGATCTCATTGAGGTGCGGCTCACGAGCGCCGTCGCCGGGCCGGGGCCCGCGCCGGCGGAGGGCGCGGTCGATGGGTACGTCCCGCACCTGGTGTACGTGCCGGAGTTCGGGCACAACAGCAAAGACACCATCGGCGGCGAGCAGAACGCGGCCGATCCGAACGAGTGGCATCTGAACCTCTGCCCCGTCGTCCTGCCCTACCGCGGCGATCTCTTCCTCGCCGGCGGTGCCGGAATTGCCTACGACGTGCGGATCAAGCGGGCTCGCTGTCGGGACTTCTATCCACTGGCGATCACGCTCCGCGACATCGACGCGACGGCGATCGCGTTCCCGCAAGGCGTCTATGCGATCGAGGCGCCGCGCGACGTCAACCTGACGCTCGACTCCCATGGAGACACACTCAACCTTTCCCTCGCCGCGGGGACGCGCTTCGAGGTCGGGCACCTGGGCCAGGGCACCGTGGCATCGCCCGCCGGCGTCGTGGAGGCCCTCACGTGCCATTTGAGGATCGGATAATGGGCGCGCAGACTCCCCACCTGATCCAACGCCGGTATGTCGATTTCACCGGTGCGCCGGAGTCGATGCGGGCGGAGTTCTTCGAGCTCGCCGCCGAGGTCGACCGGGCCCGCGATGCCCTCGGCCAGGTGGAGGCCGCGGCGGCGCGCTCGAACCGCAAGAACGTCGTGGCGAGCCTCGTCGCCGCGCTGGTGTGCGCCCTCGTCGGCTACTGGCGCGGTCGGCGCGCCGCACAGCCTCGCATCCGCATCACGGAGCCGCGGAAATGACCACGAAACGATCCCCGCACACGCGCGATTTCCTCGCGGCTGGAGGCCTCCTCGCCGGCGGCCTCGTCGCGCTCTTGATCGCCCGGTTGCTCCTCGGTGCGCCGGCCCTCCCGGATGCCGGCAAGCCCGCGACGAGCTCCGACTTCGCCACGGACACGCCCAATCCGACCCCGAAAAACGCGGACCTCCACAAGTGGGCTCGCCCGATCGTGGTGGAGGCGTTCGCCCGCATCAAGCAGCGCCAGCCGACCCTTCCCGAGCTCCAATACGCACAAGCCGTGTGCTGGTTGGAGTCGTCCTATGGCAAGGGCTGGAAGGGCGCGATGGCGTCCCAAAAGAACTGGGGCGCGGTCCAATGCCCCCAGGGCGCGGCGGTCTCCGGCGTCGATGACGCGCTCTCTCGCAACGTCGGAGACGTGGATCTCGTCGCCTTGTTCGAGCGGCTGCTCGAGGACGACCTCGAGGCCGACGTCGGCGCGGTCGACAGCCACATCGAGACGATGCTTGAGGCCCTCGGTCCGTGGACCGGGTCGGTCAACGTCGCCGGCGGCTGCGTCGCGTACGAGGACGGATACGCGGACGGGACCCGCTACAAGGTCAGCTTTCGGTCCTACGACTCCGACGTGGACGGCGCCGCCGACGTGATGCGGCACCTCTTCGACAAGCGGCCTCGCGTCGCGGCCGCGCTCGGCGAGAAGGGCGCGACCGTGTTTCGGGCGTCGTTCGCAATGAGGAGAGAACGGTATTACGAAGGCTTCTGTCCGGCGGCCACCAAGGCCTTTGGCGGCGCCGCCGTGCGGCCGTCCCTTCGATCGCCGGACTCCACGCCAGCGACGATCGCGTGTGCGCAGGAGGCCGTGAAAGCGCACGCGCAGAGGATCGCGCAGATCATCAAGGAGCTCGCCGGCGCGTGCGGCGATGCGGTCGCGCTCGGCCTCGGCACGTACGACGACGCGGACGCCTGGTATCGGGGCACCTCCTCGGAGGCCTCCGCAGCGCCCGCGCCGAAGAGCTCGTCGGCGAGCTCGTCCTCGCCCGCGGCGACCACCAAGCCCGCCGCACCCGCGAGCAGCTCGCCGGCGAGCTCCTCCTCTTCGGCCCCCGCCTCGCCCGTCGTGCCGGCGAGCTCGCCGGACCTCGTCATCACGAGCGGGAAGGCGGGACATCGCCTCTTGAAGGCCGTGCGAGAGGGGGACTTCGAGGCGCCGCGCTGGGTAGAGATTCCCTGGGCCGCGACGGGCGCGACGCTGCGTGTTTCCGCCGATGCTCTCCGCGCAACGAGCGACGGAAAGCTTCTTCGACTGCCGGTCACGTGGCTGGAGACTCTGGAGATCTGCCGTCGCCTCGACTGCGTGCCTCTGACCGCCGAGCTATCGGATCTGATCTGGGCGCAGGCCACGATCAAGCTCGATCCGCGTCCGCTCGGCGCGTGGGACACGCCCGAACACCAGGCCGCCTCCTCGCGCGACATGACCTCGATGGACTGGTGCGAGCGCTTCGACCGGGACCTCGACGCGCAGATCTCCGGCCGCGAGGGCCTCGCCGCGGACGTGGGCAAGGACTGGATCCTGTCCCCGCGCTTGCTGCTCTCGCCCACGGCGGCCGTCACCTACGGCTGGCGGTACCGAAACGGCACCCTCATCCAGAAGCCCGGCCCGGACGACGTCAAGCCGTTCCACGACTGGCACCATCACGACTACAGCCAGAAGCTTCGCCTCGTACAGAGGCGCTCTGTCGAGGGTCAAGAGCTCCTGGAGCTCTACCGCGCACGTGGGCTCGATCCCCGTGTGATCGCCCTGTTCACGGGGGCCTCATGAGCTCGCAGCGTCTCGTGGAAGTCGTCGGGGGCGTCGTCAAGACGGAGGCCGGGGCGTTCGCTCGACTGACCGTCGACGCGAGCGGCTATCTCAAGGTGGTCGTGTCCGGCGGTGGAGGCGGCGGTGGAGGCGACGCGAGCGCGGCCAACCAGCTCCTGGAGATTGCCAGTCTCGCCAACATCGAGACATACACGCAGGGCGCGTGGGTGAGCCTCGCGGACACCAACGGGATCCTCACCGATACCCAGGCGATCGAGACGAACCTCCTCGCCCGGTTTCCCGCCGTGGCGGCGCCGTCCAACAACGTCGCCACCCCGAGCGTCAGCAAGATTCAGGCGATCCTGTCCGGCGTGGAGCCCAACAGCGGCAACCTCTATCGCGTGGACGTCGACACGTCGCGACGACTGGCCACGACCGCGAACATTCCCGGTGCGGCCACCACGAGCAACGGCACCTCCTTTCAGATCCAGCGGACGATCGCAAATTTCGGGTGCACGGTCCGTGCGATCGAAGCCTTCTCGCTCAGCGCGGGTTTCGTCGTGCTCGTGGACAAGGCCTCCGCGGTCGCAAATGGCGACTTTCCGAAGGGCGCCTCGATCTTCCCCATCGCCGCTGGCGGTCGCATCGAAAAAGAGTGGTTCCGCGGAAAAGGCTTCACCAATGGCTGCGTGATGGCCCTCTGTTCGTCGGTTTCGCCGACGATCACGCTGTCTGCCTCACCAGATGCAGTGTTCACCGGTCAGCTCGACTGACCATCACGAAGGAGAAACCCCATGTCTGCTGGCGTGTTCTATTTCAAGTCCGTCGCGATCGTTGGCTACCAGGCGATCGTCTCGCTGCGTGCGGTGACGACCGACGCGGAGCCGCGCGTGATCGTCGACGACCAGGACGGCGACGAGCACTCGGTGAGCGCCGACCAGTACGCCGGATCGACGCCCGAGGAGCAAGCCGAGGCTGGCGCGAAGAGCTGGATCGCGAACGTCGCGGCCGCGCGACAGGGCATCGAGCTCACGCCCGCCGACCTCCAGCGGATCGCGCCCCCGGCCTGACCATGCCCGCGATCCCTTCCTCCACCCCCGCCTTCGCCGGCCGACGCCTCCTCGAGGACGCCTTCCTCGAGGACAGCTTCGCCGGCGAGCCGTTCCTCGAAGCCCTCGAAGGCGAGGCCGGGCTTCCACTTCCGTCCGCTCGGATCCTCCACATGGCGGACGGCTATCAACGCCTCGCCGAAGACCTGCGCGCCGCGGCGCGCGCTCGCATCCGCTGACCTCCCGTTCCCGCTGAAAGGCTGTCTCCATGTCCCGCCAGATCTTCCTCCTCGCCGTGCTGTTCGATGTCCTGTGCCTGGCGGTGATCTCCGTCCTGCTCTGGTATGGCGTGCTGCCGAAGGAGCTCGGGACGGGCCTGCTCGGCGCGGTGATCGGGGTGCGCGCGCGGTGGGCCAGCGATCACAACGGCGGCCAGGGCGGCAAGGCCTTCCCCACCGACGCGCCGCAGGGCCGCCTCACGCCGAACGTCGGAGGCGCCGCGCAGGGCGGGTCCGAGGTGGTCCGCGGCGCGCTGAGCGAAAGCACGCTCGGCGTCCTGTTCGGATGGGCGCGGGCATCATGAGCCGCTCGAACGACAAAACGGCTGCCCTCGAGGACGACCTCGCGCGACTCCAACGCACGCCGGCGCAGTATCGCCGGATGCGCGTGGTCCCAGGCGAGGAGGCCGCGCGCGCTGCACGCGCCGCGGCCGAGGCGAAGGCCGGACCCATGGCCGGAGCTCCGCGCGGGAAGATCCGCGCGAACGCGCCGACGAGCACACCGCAGCCTCGATGGAAGCGGGCGGAGCTCATCGCCGTCGGAGGCCTCGGCCTCGCCGCGCTCGGCGCGGTGGTCGCGGCCGTCATCGGGATCGCGACGCACGACCCGCCGGCGACGAAGACGCCGAACAAGCCCAACGGGACGAGGGTCTGACCATGGATCTGTTTCGCTTTCGCATGCGCCTTGTCGCGGCCCTGTGGTCGTTCGCGCTGGACGCGTTCGTCATTCATCCCGCCGTCGCGCGCAAGGCCGTAGCCCGCCTCAAGGCGAAGCACATGCGCCAGCGCGCGCGCGTGCACTACCGGAGGGAGCGCGCGATCTGCCGCTCCTTCCATCGCTTCGTCGCGGCCGTGCAGGACGCTCAAGAGGACTTCCGGAAATGAAGACCACCCCGAAACCGAAGGCCTCGAAGGCCTCGAAGAAGAAGACGACGCCGAAGGCCGCCAAGCTCCCGAAGGTTCCGAAGGCTCCGAAGGCCTCGAAGGCCTCGAAGAAGAAGACGACGCCGAAGGCCGCCAAGCTCCCGAAGGCTCCGAGGCCTCCGAAGCAACCGAAGGCCTCGAAGAAGAAGACGACGCCGAAGGCTCCGAAGGCGCAAGAGGCGCCGCGCGCGTCCGAGACGCTGCGCACGTGGCTGCAACACCCGGCGAAGACGGTGCGCGAGGCCTTCGAGCGCGCGATCGTCCGAGCGCAGAAGAGCGCCAACGAGTTCGCCGGCGTCGCCGCGGGCCGCAAGCGCCTCGAGGTGCGGAAGTCCGGCGACGCGTGGACCGTGATCGATCCCCGCTCCGGCGACGAGGCGCCGCACGTGGCGCGCGAGAAGCGTGCGCCCCGACAGCGCTCCGGCGCGGGCGAGAGCGTGGCGCAGTTCAAGCGCCGCATGAGCCGCGAGATCGATCGCGACTCGAAGAAGAAGGCCGCCGAAGCGCGGAAGAAGGAGCGGCGCGAGCTCACGCTGAAGGGCAAGACGACCCGACAGCAGCGCGCCGAGCAGCTCCGCCAGGATCGCGCGCACTGCAAGAGCGAGATCCTGAGCGCCCGCGCCAAGCACGCCAAGCAGCCCGCGCGACGCGTCGCCGTGGCCAAGACTCGCACCGGATGCGCGCTTCGGGCCGAAGCCACCGAGCAGCGCTTCGGCTCCATGCTGGAAGAGATCCTCTCCGAGGTGCAGAAGATCCAGACGTACGGTGCGCGCAAGCCGCGGCAGGCGAAGAAGCCGCGCGCCGCGGCGCCGCCTCGTCGCGTCGCGCGCGAAGAGCGGGACGACTCGGTCCGGTCGGAGCTCGAACGGCGCGGCCTCGCGCACCTGATTCCGATCTGGGAGGAGAAGAAGCACATCCCGGCGATCCGCGACGCGAACGCGGACCGCGCCATCGAGCGCTTCATCGAGGCGGTCGAAGAAGACCCCGCGGCGATCGACGCGGCGCAACGCGCGGCCGAGGCCTTCGATCCCGCCGATCTCGCGTGCGAGGAGGCGCAACACTACGCCGCTCAGGGCGATCCCCAGGCGGTGCAGTACGCCGAAGAGCACTGCGACGGGCCCGCAGCGCGCCGCGGCTCGCCCCACCAGCGCACCGTGCTCATGTACGGCGACGTGCCGGCCCCTCCGGAGGAGCGACCGAGCCGCAAGAGGCGCGAGAAGGCCCCGCGCGAACGACGCGGCCCGCTCCCCGGCCAACAGACCCTCAGCGCGCGCGGCGCCTCCGTCCTCGCGCGCGGCGCCCAGCTCGGTTTTTGAGGAGATCCCATGAGCATCCACGCCTGGATCGGGCATCGCCTCTCGAAGCGCCTGCGACGCGTCGGCGAAATCGCGCCGCACACCGTGCTTGTCGAAGATCCGGTCGGACCGCTCCAGCCGAAGCGCGCCGCGGATCCGTCGACGTACCGCGCCGAACGGCCCGCCGCGCCGTGGATCCCTCCTCCGACCGAGGAACAGGGCGTCTTCGATCGGCTCTCCGCGCTCATGGCCGAGGACGACGTGCCGGAGCCCGCGACAGCCGCGCGCGTGGCGCGGCCGAAGCCTCAGGCCTCCACCGCGACTCCTCCGGCCTCGCCGGCGGCGAGCTCGCCGGCGCCGCCGCCTTCGTACCGCGCCGAGCGGCCCGCCGCGCCGTGGATCCCGCCTCCCGCGCCTCCGGATCCGGACCTCTTCGCGCGCCTCAAGGCGTTCCTGACCTGACCTGGAGAACCTCATGGCCGCCGTTGTCGCTCCCGCTCCCGAGACTCCGCCGCGCGCCTCGTTCCCGCTCGCGCACCCCTGGCTCACGACGTGGATCGTTCTCTCGGCGATCGCGGGCGTCGTGCAGATCGTGCAGGCCCTCACCGCGCGCCACGCGCCGAAGGTCGCGCGCCTCCACGCCCCGCCGGCGTCCACGTCCACGTCCGCGTGAGCGCCATGCGCCCCAAGAAGCCCACGCACCGAGCTTTGTACGTCGCGACCGCCATCGGCGCGATCAGCGCGATCGCCTTCTTCGCTCGGCAGCGCGCGGCCCGCGCCGCGCGCATTCCCTCGCCGAAGCCCGAGGCATCGATGCCCGACAGCGCGCCGCACACGCTCTCCCCCGAGCAGCTCGAGGCCCTCTTCGGCGCGATGCGCTGGGAACCAGTCGCCGGCGACGACTCTGCGATCCGCATCGATCCGGGGTGGAAGTCGGCAAACCTCGTGCAGGTCGAGATCCCGCAGCTCCAAGGCGTCGCCGGCGCGCCGGCCGATCGGCGCGTCACCGCGCACCGCGCGATCGCCGAGCAGCTCGCCGCGCTCTTCGCGGCATGGGAGGCGGCAGGCCTCCTGCCCCTGGTCCTCTCGTGGGACGGCTCCTTCGCCGAGCGCCGGATCCGCGGCGGGAAATCGGCCTCGCGCCACGCCTACGGGATCGCGTTCGACATCAACGCGCGCTGGAACCCGCTCGGCCAATCGCCGGCGCCGCAGGGTGCGAAGGGCTCGGTCCGCGAGCTCGTCGCGCTCGCGAACGCCCACGGATTTCAGTGGGGGGGCGCGTGGCAGAAGCGCCCCGACGGAATGCACTTCGAGGCCTTTCGCGCAGCCGCCACCAGCAAGGACCGCCCATGAACATGCACGGCGAGGACGTCTACGCCCATCAGCTCGAACGCGTCGCGCAGCAGCGCGGCATCACCCTCGATCACTCGAACGTCGAGGCCAACCTCGCGCTCCTCGCCGGCGAGCAGCTCGGCAAGCGCTTCGTCGCTGCGCAGACGAGCGCGGCGCGGTGGAGGGCCGCGACGCTCGTGTGCGGCGTCCTCGCGCTCGTTGGGTGGGTTCGATCCTTCTGGCCCGAGCAGGCGAAGCCGCGCGCCACGCCACGCCCCACACGCGCCTGAGGGCCGCTCCCGCGCGCTTCGGTGATCTCGTGACCCTCTCCCCTCTCGACCCTCTGCTCTCCCTTCTGCCGGGTCCAGGACCTCTCCAAAAGAGGGGACGGGGAGCACCGTTCCTCCCGCCCTCTTGCCGATCTTCCCCTCGCAACCATCCCCGATCGCCGCTCACCGCAGGCGTT
>CAZMHM010000008.1:0-23893 GCA_964566135.1 uncultured Candidatus Saccharibacteria bacterium | reverse complement strand
CCTCGTTCAGCGCCGCAGGCGTTCCTCGTTCAGCGCCGCAGGCGTTCCTCGTTCAGCGCCGCAGGCGTTCCTCGTTCACAACTGCACCCATTTGAGCCTTGACGAACGCTCGCGACCGTGCATCGCCTCAGATCCGAGGCGCGGCGCGACGTGATCCGGAACGCGCGAAAGACCGCCTAGGAACGCAAGGCGAAAGCGAACGGGCCCGAGCTGAAATGCTGCGGGCCCGTGCGGTTTTGTGGGCGCGAGGGAAGGAGGGGGCGTTGCGCTTCAGGAAGCGCGGCGAGAGCGAAGGAGGGTGCGATCGCGAGCGGGCTTGCGCCGCTCAGTCTGGAGGTGGATCGACGCCCGCGCTGGTGAGCGTGTCGAAGTCGCCGTCGGGATCGGCGATGCGCGCGGCCGAGGCGACCGAGAGCGCGCGGCGCTGGAAGGCCGCGAACGCCGGCGCGATCGCTACGCCGGACGCCGGACGCGCGAGCCGCGGCGCCTCGCTCCGCGCGCCTTCGCTCGCCGGCGGTTCGGCAGGAGGCGCGGCAGGGGGAGGCGCCGCGGCGAACGAACGCGAGGCCTCCATCTGGACCGTGCGCATCGGCGGGAGCGGGTGCGCTTCCGCGTAATCGACGCGCCACCGTTCGCCGTGCACGGCCGACAGCTTCTCCGCGTCACCTCGGAACGGGCCGATCGGGTGCTGCTGCTCGATCAGGAAGTCCTTCCGCCCACGGTCAGCGAAGTACGCTTGGATCGCCCGCTGCGCGATCTCGTCCCGAACCACCACCATGCGGGGCAAGCTTTCTTCGGTGTGACCGGCCTTTTTCAGCTCGTTGTAAGCCGTGGCCGCCGCGCCTTCGAGAAGGCGCTCGATGGCCCGCAGGTTGTCGCTCGTGATCTTGCCCGGATCGCTCGTGTAGCGCTTCGCCCGCATCGTGACGAAGAGCTCGCGGAACCAGCTCGGCGCGCCAGGCGTCGAGCGCGGCGCCTCGATGGGGCTCGACGGCGGCGCACTGGGCGGGCCGACCGGCGCCGCATCCGTGCCGCGACCGCGTGATCGGTAGGCGGACGAGGACGCGCTCGATCGCGGGGCTGCGGGCTCCGCCTCCTCGTCCTCGAGGGACGCCAGGACGCGCGGCGCCTCGTCCGTTCGGATCCACGCTGCCCAGACCTCCAGGGGCACACGCAGAAACCGGATGCTCGATCGCCCCTCGCGATAGACGTGGTCCCGCTTTTCAAAGCGCTGCCACTCGATGAGCCAGCCGGTTTCCCGGAGCAGACGGAGCCGCTCCCACGTCGCCCGCTCGGCCGTCCCGAAGACGTCCTCGAGGGTGCGCAGGGTGCTCCAAAACAGGCTCCAGCCCTTGCGCCCGTACTCGTTGAGGACGGTGCGGACGGTGCCGAGGATCGTCGACCACCGCGGCCGCTGCCCGTCCTCCTTCAACGCCTTGTAGCGCTCCTTCGCCCACGCGACGCGCTTGCGCGCGAGCTCGGCGCGGGCCTGCTCTCGTTCGCCGGGATGCTCGCGCGCGATGCGCTCGGCCTCGTCGGCGAGCTCCGCAAGCCGCTTCACCTCCTCGGCCCGCGAGCGCTCGATCGTCTCCTCGATCATGCGCCGACACGCGACCACGGCGTGGCGCGCGGCGATCAAATAGTTCGATCGGGTGATCCCGAACTCGGCCACGCTCTCGAAGTACTCGTCGAAGGTGCGCCGGATCTCCGCCTGCCGGACGACGGGCGCCCCTGGCTCGTTCCACCGATCCACGAGCGCGAACGTCATGCGGAGCTCCGTGCGCTGGTGGGCCTCGAGGCCTTCGCCTTCGCCTTCGAGGCCTTCGCCTTCGCGGTCGACGTCGCCGGCGGCCTCGGAACGGGCGCGCGCTCCGCCGCGGCGGCCGCCTCCTGGGCCTTCGCGAGGTCGGCCGCAGCTTGGGTCACGAGCTCCTGGAGGCGCGCGTGGAAGCCCGCCCGCGCCTGCCGCAACCGCTCCGGATACTCCGGCCGATCGACGCGGACCCCATGCGCACGGCCGAGGAGGCCGCGGAGCTCGCCAACCTCGGAGCCCTGCGCGAAGTCCAGCGCGGCCTTCACCGACCGCACAGCCGTGGCGTAGCTCGTCGCGATCGCCGGCGGCATCGGCCGCTCGATCGCCCGAAGAAGCTCCGCGTACGTCGTTTCAAGGGCGCGGCTCACCGCTGCGATGTTCACGAGGCCTCCCGCTCCCGCCGCGCACGCACCTCGGCACGGTGCTGGATCAGGGAATCGAGCGCCGCGACGTGGCGTGCCACGCAGACGCCCGCGGGCCTGTCTCCGCCACAGCAGTGCGTGAGCTTGGCCGCGTCGCACGTCGGGCAGACCTCCAGGTTCAGGTTCAAGCCCAACAGCCGCGAAAAGTCCTCGTTCAGGATGTACCGCGCCACGAAGAGGAAGGCGTCGAGGTTCCTGCGGGCGAGAGCCTCCTGGTCCTTGTCCAGGTCCCGGATGCGCTTGTCGACCTGGTAGAGCGCCTCGCAGTGCTTCCGCGAGAGCTGCTCGAGCTCCTGCTCGAGCTCCAGGCCGAGGCGGTGCATGCGTAGCGACCGCTGCCGGAGCTCGCGGAGCATGTCGCGCAGCTCGCGAGGGTCCGTGCTGAAGGCGGCGCGCACCAGGTACCTTCGAAGCCGGCGCTGGAGATCTCGCAGGAGGCTCACGCGAAGGCCTCCGCCAGCCGGATCGCGTGGGTGATCGCTGCGTCGTGGCGCCTCATGCACACGAAGCCGTGCAGGGTCGGCAACCCCTGTTGGCACGGCGTCTCGGCCTCCGCTCCGCACGTCTCGCAGCGCATGCCCAGGAGCTTGAGCCCGAGCGCCTGGGTGAATCGCAGCGAACGGAGCTCGCGCGCGACGTGGAGGAAGAACAGATCGTGGCGTCGGAGCTGTCGTTCCGTCGTGCGTCTCCACCGCCCGACCTCTGCGATCTGCGTGCTCTGGAACCGCTGGACCTCTGCGATCTGCGTGCTCTGGAACGGCACGACCTCCGTGAGGACCGCGGCCGTGGCCTTCTCCAGCTCGGCGATCCGCCGCGCCTGTTGATAGACGGCCTCGTTGAGCTCGTGCAGCACCCCGGCGAGCTCGCGCGGATCGCGCCCGAACGCTTGCCGCACGATCCACCGCATCGCGCGGTTTTGAAGGGACGAGAGGAGGCTCATCGGGACGGGTCCTTTCGCTTCTTCGTGGTGGTCGGCGCGAGCCCGCGGATCTCGTCGGCGAAGATCCGCAGCACCGGTTGCGGTACCGTGAGAAGGATCTCGAAGAGGTGTCGCTGTCGGCGCGCCGGCGCGGCCCGGTAGAGCTGCCAGAGCACCGCGGCCGCCTGCGCTCGCGCCCGCACCTTGTGCGGCGATCTCGGCGGCTCGCCGGCGAGCATGACCAGCGTGCTCGCGAGCAGATCGAGGGCCGACGCCGCGGCCTCGTGCAGCGGATCGGCGCTGCGCGTCGCGCGGCGAGCTCGGATCCGCCCGCGGTTCGCCGGCGCCGTCACGCAGACCCCCGAGGCACAAGCCCCAAGCTGGCAAGATCCTCCTCGCCCACCAGCAGCAGCATGCACGGCGGCTGGTGGCCCAAAACGAGGATCGGTAGCTCGGTGGTGGCCGCGAGAATCCGGGCGACGCCGTCCCGCAGCGCGCCGCTCCACCGAGGGTCGCACCACACGGCCGTCTCGGCGCAGTAGGCCGCCAGCTCCACGCGCGAGCACACCTCCACGAGCAGCCCTTCCATGCCGGCGACGATCAACAGCTTGACGCCGAGCATCGCCACGCCGTCCACGAACGCGGGTTGGGGCGAGCTCAACACGTGCTCGAGCACCAACCGGAGCCCCGGGAACGTGAGCGCGGCGCCCATCCTCAGGCCGGGAATGTGCGTCTTCACGCTGTCCCCAACGGCTTCGGCAAGAGGGCGGCGAGCTGGGCCTCGCCCACGAAGGCCATGACCTCCACGCCTTTGAGGAGGAGGTGCACCGGCACCGTGCGCACCGACGCTCGCACCGCGCGGGCGTCTTCCTTCATGCTTGCGCCTTGTTTTCCACCGATTTCTTGCGCGGTCCGCTCCATCGCCTCCGCGAGCTCCAGGCGCCTCACCACCTGGATCTCGCTGCCGGGGGCGCGAGCGAGCACGCGCACCGCGAGCATCGCCACGCCGTCGACGAAGGGGGGGTCGGCCACCTCCAGCAGCGCCGCGGCCACCATGCGGAGCGCCGGAACCATCGCGGCGCTCAGTCGATCGTGGTCGAGATCAGGCATCGGTTTTTGAAGACGGCGAAGACGGTGATCCTTCGCCCGACGACATCACCACTTCGCTTGTCACCTCGCGCGCTCGGCGCGGGCGTGCACCCTTCGTGCGTTCGCTTCGCGTTGCTTCTCGTTGGAGAGCGCGCAACGCGAGCTTTTGTGTGGGGCTGAGCCACTCATCCCGACTGATACCGAAGGCTTTTTCTAGGGCCTGTTGGTAAAAGGCGTTTGGAATGGTGCTGCCCCGAAGCCACCTGGAGATCGCCTGCTGCTTGCAGTTGATCCGACTCGCGACCTCTACCTGTGAGCTCGCTTCTACAAGCTCTTTGAGGTGACGTTGCCCGGGAAGCTCCACCCCATTTGGATACAACATTTTATGTAATCGGTGCAAGCCATGCCGAAGAAATCCGCTCTGACGCCCGAAGAACGGGCTTTTGTGAGCGCCCACGTCGATACTTTCGTGAAAAACGCGGGATCGCAGGCAGCGGCGGCCAAACAGATCGGCGTCACGCAGCAGGCGATTTCCAAGGCACTCCGCGGCGAGGCGGGTTTCGACGTGGTGCGAAAGCTGGCGAGGGCGCTCGATGTTTCGCTCGAGTCCCTGGTGAAACGAGAGACAGGACGGTCGCGGCCCATCCCTGCCGAGCGCAACGCCGACGAGCTCGCGGACCTGACGGGCCTTACCCGCGGGGAGCTCCTTGAGCGGCTCTGGGCGCTCGCGCGGCGACAGTTGCGGCTGGTGTACGGCGGATCCGACGCGACCGAAAACAGCGTGCGGCTTGCAGACGTCGCTCTTGAGCTCGTCCACGTGCTGGAAAAAGAGGCACGCGAAAAGCCACAACGCTAAAACAACAAATTGAGTATTGACAGTCCCCCGACCGTATCCTTACCGTATTTGTTGTAAGGAGCTCGGGTGATGCAGAACACACGCGACTTGTTCGCCGCGCTTGTACGCGCGGAAGACGTACTTTCCAGGCTTCCACGGCGATTTCAGGGGCGTTCCTGGATCACGCTCGCGGAGCTCTTCGGGTGGCCGGGGGATCCGCAGGACGACACGGAGATCGGCGAAGAGATCCTCCGCGCGCTCGTGGTGCTGGAGCACTTCGAACGCGTGATTCAGGTCTGGCCGTCGCTCAGCACGACCGCCGTGCGCACGTCGGTGCTGGTGAAGCGTCACGTCCCGCTGTGGTCGCACCAGGCCTTTCTCACGCCTGAGGGCCGCGCCGTCCTGTGCGCCGCGAAGGCCGCGGACGAGCTCGCCGGCGGCGAGCAGGAGCTCGATCGCTCCACCGCGCCGAGCACGGGCGGTGCACCGTGATCCTCCCCATCCTCGAGGCGACGCGCGCGGTTCCGGCCGATCGGCCGTGGCTCGCGCAGATCGTCGAGACCAGCGAGGCGGTGATCTCGCTCCTCGGCTCGCGACCGGCGGGGCAACTGCCCCACCCCCTGCTCATGCAGGAGCTGCCGCCGACGCTCTCCACGGGCGTCCTGGCGGCCGCGGTCAACGTGCTCGTGGAAGAGCAGCTCGTGGCCACGTACCCCGTGGGTGATCCGAACCCCGTGATGATGGTGGTGTTGACCGCGAACGGCCGGATCCTCGTGAACGAGCGCCGCGCGGCCGAGCGCTTCCGGGAGACCTCATGACCGCGCCTTGCGGTCTCGGGTGCACGTGCGAGCACGCGGCCATCCCGTGGGCGAGGCTCGTGGCCGACCGGCGCATCCCTCCGGTGGTGGAGCTCTCGGAGGCGATCCTCGAGTGCCTCGCCGATCCGAAGAACTACCCGATACCGGAAGATCGGGTGATGCCGTTTCGCGTGCTGATCGAGCGGCTTTTTCCCCTCTTCGGCGAGGTCGGTGACGGGACCGACGCGGTCAAAGCTGCGTGTGCGCTGTTGGTCTGGGAGTCCCATCTCACCATCTTCGAGGCGCTCCGGTTCAAGGATGGGGGCGTGAGCCTGACGGTGCGCGGCCGACAGCTCATGGCGGCGCGTGCCGCGCGTGCCGCGCGTGCCGCCGAAGCTGCGGTGAAGGAGGGCTCGTGATCGCCTCCCGTGACCTCGCCCTGAGCGAAGATCGGTACACGGAGATCCGCAGGATCGTCGACTGCTCGGAGGCCGTGCTTCGCGTGCTCCGCGACCTTGGAGCGCGCTCGTTTCCGAGACTCCGCGAGGAGATCCCCGCGTTCTCGCCTGGCCTCGTCGTGTGCGCGTGCGGTGTGCTCGCGTTCGAGGGCCTCGTCTACGTGCTCGACAGTGACGCCTTCAGCCCGGCTGTCGTGGGTCTCACCACGATGGGGGAAGCGCTGGTGCGGCGTCGCGTGGAGGCCCTCGCCGAGCCGAGGGCGAAGACCAAGGAGGCCCCGTGAGCGACGTCGCGATCACGGTGCCGACGGCGCGCGCCATAGAGATCCGCGAGATCGTCCACTGCTCGGAGAAGGTGCTCGAGGGGCTCTTCTCGTCGGGCCCGGCCTCGTTCGTGGACGTGTACGAGCGATGGCACGGCAACACGCGCGAGGTCCTCGTCGCGGCGATCCACATGCTCGCAGCGGAAGGCCTCGTGTCCATCGTCGCGGGAACGCCTTGGACGCTGCCGGCGGTGGGCCTGTCGACGAGCGGGGAGTGGCACATGCGGGAACGCGAGCGGCTGAGGGCGCAGGACGCGCGCAGAAAGGAACCGGACATCAAATGAGGCCTATTTCTCTGGCAATGGTGGCGCTCGCGGACGCGCTCAACGAGACGGCGGCGAAGGGGCCGCTCGTCCGACAGCGCGCCGCGACAGCCCTGAACAACGCCGAAACGATCTCCGAGGACGAGGCATGTGTGGCCGCGTGCAACGCGCTCGTCGAGCTCCACGCCCGTCTGGCGCAGGTCTACGAGGCAGCCGCGGTCACGCTCGACGGGGAAGGCGGCGTCGTGGAGCTCCTCTGCGACGTGCCGCTGAAGTCCGCGTGCATCCGCATCGAGGCGCGCATCGCGGCCACGATGCCTTACCCGTGGATGATCGAGCGGGCCGGGCTCTGGCGCGAGTTCGCCGATTACGCGGAGAACAGCGCGACCGCGACCGCGACCGAGGAGGCCTCGTGAAGCTCCGCGAGCTCCTGATGCGCGCCGTCGTCGCGCACGTGACACCCGCCCTCGCCGGCGCGCTGCATCGCGCGGGCCGCGAGGATCTCGCCGTCGCTGTCGGCCGCTGGGGCGTGACGCTCCTCGGGTCGGCCATGCTGCTCGAGCAGCTCCAGGCGAGCGGCAGCCCGCCGACCCACGAGCAGCTCCGGGCCGCGTGCTGGGCGCTCGCCTCGGAGCTCGAGGAGATGCGCGACCCGACCGCGGCCGTGTTCTACCAGCTCGCGGACGGGCCCGCAGAGGCCCTCGATCTGCGCACGCTCCTGCTGCGCGTCGATGCGGCCACGGAGGAGGTGGAGCCGCACAACGGCCTCGAGGCCGCGGACAAAATCGCTGCGTTCTGGAGGGTGCTGCGCTCGTTCACGGTCGCAGAACCCGCGGCCGCGAAGGCAGAACCCGCGGCCGCGAAGACGGAAGGGGGCGAGCCGACATGAGCAACGAGGCGATCCTCTTGTTCGTGCTGGTGGGGATCGTGGCGGTGCTGTGGTGGGCCCTCCACGGGCTCGCCCAGTGGCGCTGCGCGGTCGTCTTCGCGTACATCGAGCGCAAGGTCGGGAAGGGCCGAGGCCTCACCGGGGCCGACGTCGCAAAGCTCGTGGACGCCGTGACCGACGCGTTGCCCCTCCGCGAACACGAGGCGGTGCACCTCCTGCGGCGCGCGCGAACGGCCTCCGCCGCGCGCGTGTGCTTGATGCTCATCGTCGCGGAGCAGGGCGCGACGACGGGGAAGGGAGGGCGGCTTTTGAAGCGCGCCTCGGAGCTCCTCTCGCTCGCGGTGCCTTCCCTCGTCGCTGACATCGACCCGGACTTCGCGGAGGAGCCATGATGCGCGTGCTGGTGGGAATTGGGGTGATGGTCGCGCTGGTGGTGCTCGTGGCCGATGTGATCTGGCCTCCATAGGGTGGCATGGGGAAAGCGCGCGACACGGTGTTTGCGATGGTGCCGGCGGATGGCTCCGCCGTGCTGCGCGCGTGGCTCGATGAGACGGCGTGGCGCGAGCACGGGATCCGTAGCTGGCGCTTCGAGGCTGTTCTCGCGGAGCTCGTGTGTGGGGGCGAGGTGGTGATCGAGGGGCGCGAGGCCGCGACGTTCGTGCGGCGACGCGCCCCTGGTGAAGCGGTGCAGGTGCAGAGGCCGGCGAGGCCGGCGAAGGCAGGAGGTCAGTATGGATCTGGTGCGCATCATGGGTTTGGCGGCGGAGCTGCGACAGGAGCTCGAGGACCTCGAGCAACGGCGACAGCAGGAGGAGGCGATTCCGGTGCTCGGCGCGCTTCGAAGGGCGGCCGAGGCGATGATCGATGAGTCGCTCCGGCGCGGGGGGCACACCGATTTTCTCAGGATCGCGGAGTCGTTCACGGGGCTGGTGATCGCCGCGGCGATCGCTCGGAGCAAAGCGGAGAAAGAGCCCGAGCAGGTGCGCGACGCGTTCCTGATGCTCGGCGCGAGCGCGCTCGTGAAGAGCCGGAACCAGGGCCCGCGGTGGCGCCGCGAGAGCGAAGCGCTGGCCAAGCTGTTCTTGGCGCTGGAGCCCGCGAGGGCTGCGGACGGGGGCCAGAGCGAGGCCGCGGCCTCGTCGCAGGCGATGCTTCCCTTCGAGGCGCCGGCGGCCAACGGCGCGGTCGAAGCGACGGAGCTCCAGTGAGCTCGGGGGCGCTTGATTTCGAGGCGATCGCGCGTGAGCAGCGTGCGGCGATCCGGCGCGGCCTCCTTCGGCGCGGTGTGCCGGCGCGCGACCTCGACGATGCAGCGCAGGACGTGCTGCAGGCCATCGCGCGCCGCCTGCCCTCCTTCGCGCCCACCGACCCCACGTCGGTACCGCGGTGGATCGGCGCGATCTGCGTGCGCATCGGCGCGAGCTACCACCGAACGGCCTACCGGCGCGGCGAGGTGCTGATGGAGGGCGACGAGCTCGAAGGCCTCCTCGAAGTGCACGGGACCGCCGAGAGTCCCGAGGAGCAGGGCCTGCGAGGCGAGCTCCTGGCGAGGGGGCTGCGCCTGGTCGAGCAGATCGATCCCGAGGCGCGCGAGGTGTTCAAGGCCTACGCGATCGACGGGCTCGACATCTCCACGATCGCGGCTGCGCAGGGCATCTGCGACAACACCGCGTGGACGAGGCTGCGGATCGCGCGCCTCCAGGTGCGCGCCGGCATGACGCGCGAGCTCGCCCGGGAGCGCGGGCGATGAAAAGGCGAGGCCATGAAGTACACGGTGCGCGAGGTCGTCGATGCACTTCACGCCGAGGCGATGCTGTCTCGCGGACCGTTGGCGGAGCTCCTGGAGCTCATCGAGGCGCGGGTCGAGAGAGAGCGCTGGCAAAAGAAGCTCGATCAACACTTCGAGGCGACCAAGAGCAGCGATCCGAAGGTGCGCGAAGCCGCGTTGCATCAGATTGCCCGGCCCGGCGATCCGTTCCCCAAGTGGGAGAAGGCTTTCGACCGCTACAACAAGGCGGCCGAGAAGCTCTTGAACGCCAGGCTGGAGCAACGGCGCCGATGATCGACGGGGTTGAGTTCGCCCTGGAGCTTGCTTCGCCCGAGCCTCTGGACCTCCCCGAGACGACACAGGAGGGCGATCGATGAAGCCGCACAGCGCGGATGCTGCGACGCTTCGCAAGCCGCCCCCGCCGGCGGTGCCGGCCGAGCTCGCTGCGGTGGTGGAGGCCCTCGCGGAGGTCCTCGTGGAGGCCCTCTTGCGGGACGAGCTCGGGCAGGGCCAAGAGGACGACGACGACGCGAGGCGCGCAGCCTAGGATGGCGCCGGCGATGCGGTGTGCGATCTACATCCGGCGCTCGACGGAAGAGCACCAGGCCGAAAGCCTGGAAACGCAGCTCGCCAGCGCGCGCGCGTTCGTGGTGGAGATGGGCTGGACGGAGGCCGCCGTCTTCTCGGACGACGGGATTTCACGCGGGGAATTCAAGAAGCGGTCGGGGGTGATCGCCCTGGTCAACGCCGCGGCCCGTCACGAGCTCGATCACGTCGTGACGCGCGACGAAACACGGCTGGGCGGCGACATGATCCGCACGACGGTGTTGCTCCAGGAGATCACCGATCACGGCGTGGGGATCTGGTACTACGCGACGAAGAAGCAGGTCCGGCTCACGGACGCGTCGAGCCGCTTCTTCGAGATGGCGCGCAACTACGCGAGCGAGCTCGAGCGGGAGAAGGTGAGCGAGCGCACGCGCGAGAACCTGGAGAGCAAGGCCCGGCGCGGCCTCGTCGCCGGCGGCGTCGTCTACGGCTACCGCAACGAGCGCACCCCGGCCGGGGTGCGACGACTGCCGCACCCCGAAGAGGCGCCGATCCTCGTCGAGATCTTCGAGCGACGGGCGCGCGGCGAGAGCTACCGCACGATCGTTCGGTGGCTGAACGAGGAGGGCGTTCCGCCTCCGCGCTCTGGCCCGCACGGATGGGGCATGTCGTGCATCATCGCCATTTTGCGGCGGTCCCTCTACGTCGGGATCGTCGAGTGGGGGCGCGTGCACAAGGTGTTTCGCCACGGCACGAAGGTACGGGTGGAGCGACCCGATCGCGAGATCGTCCGGGTCGAGATCCCGGAGCTCCAGCTCGTCTCCCGGGAGACGTGGGAGCGCGTGCAGGCGAAGAGCCCCACGCGCGGGAAACAGGTGCACCGAGGCGCCGAGCCCCGGTATCTGCTGACCGGGTTCTCGCGTTGCGCCGAGTGCGGCGGGCCGATCTTCGCCGAGCGCCAGAAACGCAGCTACGCGAACGTGCCTTCGTACCTCTGCGGCTACCACAGGGATCGAGGGACTCCGATCTGTCCGAACGCGCTTCGACGTCCCGTGATCGACGTGGATCGCGCGCTTCTGGCGTGGTTTCGCGCCGAGGTCCTCACGGAGAACGTCCTCGACGCGGTGCTGGTGCGGGTCCGCGAGCGGGTGGAGGCGGCCGCGAACCCCATCACCGGCGAGCTCGCGCGCCTGGAGACGGCGACCGCTCGGCTCCGCGCCGAGCTCGCGCGCCTCGTGCACGCGATCGGCCTCGGCCGCGGGGCCGTGGAGGTCCTCGTGGAGGAGGTGCAGCGGAAGGAAACCGAGCTCGCGCGGCTCGATCAACGGCGCAAGCTCCTCGCGCAACAGGGCAACGTGCGAGCGCTCGCGGGCCGGCAGGCAGAACAGCGCGCCCGCGCGCGCCTGGCCAACCTGGGCGAGCTCCTCGGCGCGAACGTGCCGGCGGGCCGCAAGGTGCTTCAGGCGTTGCTGGTGGGGCCCCTGCGCTGGCGCGCGACCAGGACGACCGAGGGCGCGCGGTACGAGATCACCGGCGAGGCGACGATCGGGCGCCTCGTGCTTCTGGAGAACACCGATCGTGACGACCGGCGCGGGGTACAGGAAGCGTCCCCAGCGGGTCTAGAGCTGTTCCCCACGCTTCCGATTGCGGTGAACGGGTGAACATCGATGAACCGGCACGCCTGAGCCTGAAGAAGCTTCGACGGTTGCATGAGCTGCTCGGCCTGGTCGTCTCGATCCTGGACGGCAAGAGCCTCGCGTTTGTCTGGGGCGACGGCAAGCGACGTGCTTGGTTTCCGCTGCTTCGGGCCGCCGGCGTCGAGCTCGTGACCGAGAGGATGGCGGCGAAGGCGGGCGACGTCATCAAGTACGGCGCAAACCCGGTGGGACAGGTCTATTTCGGCGCTCCGCTGAAGAGGACCTGTGATGTCTGGATCCTCCACGTCCAGACACGCCCGAAGACGCCGGCGGATCTGCGAGCGACGGAACAAGGGGCCGCAGAGGCGTCGACATGATGCCGCCGGACTTCTTCCGGTGGGTGGATGAGACGGCCGCGAAATGTGGCGCGGTGGGCCTCACGAAGCCCCAGGAGGCGGCCGCCGTGACGTGGCTGCGCAAGACGGCGCACGCGCTCCACATGCTCGACGCGTTCCTCGAGGGCGAGCTCGCCGCGAACGAGCTCCGCGCCGCGATCGCCGCGACCGGCCTCCCGGTGCGCACCCTGACGACGCGGCTTCGCGACGTCGGGACGAGGCGAGCCCTTGACCGTGAAGCGTTGGCCTGGTGCCTCCTGACCGCCCTCGAAGCCAAGGCGGGCCCGGTCGCCCTGGTGTGGGTGCCTGACCTCGTGCGGGCACTCAACCAGCGTTTCCCGGCGATCGAGTGGTCGCACCAGTGGCTGTTCCGCGAGATGCGAGCGGGGAAGATCGAGCTTCGCCCGGAAGGCGGAATGAACCGATTGTCAGCAAACGATCGCGCCCTCTGCCCGCTCGACGCCGACAGCGTACCGCTCTCCCATGTGCTGGTCGTTCGCGAGCAGAAGGACGCCGGCGGAGGGCATTGGCTGCGCGATCTCGATGACGCGCAGTTTGCGGCCGCCGTGGTGGAGCTCGCGCACACCACGCCTTCTGCCCGGTACGACGAGCATCACGCGTACATCGCGGCGCTCTGGGACGAGCGCGCTCGGGCCGGGGACAGCTCTCTTTCGCTCGACGATTTCAAGGCGCGGCTCGTGAACACGAACAAGGCGCGCCTGCTCACGCTCTCGCGAGCGGACTTCGTCGAAGGGATGGATCTGGGCTTGGTTCGTCGGTCGGAGATTCGATATCACTCGGCCACCTGGCACTTCGTGCGCCTGTGATTTCTGGGGCGCACACACACGGCTTTCTCGATCGTGCCTGCTCCATTCCGGGGCAGCACAACCGTTGTTTCCTCTCAAATCCGCGGGGTATTCGATGAATTGGTCCCTTTTGGCTGCATGTGTGTGTGCGTCGCTCGTGATGGGTTGTGGCGGCTTGATCGAGGGTCCTCCGGACACCGAGCAATCCACGACACAGAGCACCACGATCACGGAGTCTGCGCCGTGCGGCGCGCTTCAGCCCTGCACCGACGAGGCGGGAGAGCAGGCCTACGTGGACGGGTGCGCGGCGCAGAGTCCCGACCTGGGCACCGCGCGAGGCTGCGAGCTCGAGGCGACGACGCCGGCCGAGTGCGTGAACCTGGCGACGCCGGCGCCCCTCATGTGCGCGGGCGGTGGAGCGCTCCGGGTCGTCTGTTGCCCGTGAAGCAGAAGCGCGCGGCGCTCGTCGTGCGGGTCAGCACGCCGGAGCAACACCTCGAAAACCAGCGGCCCGAGCTCGAAGCCTTCGCGCGAGCTCGCGGCCTCGAGGTGGTGGAGGTGTTCGAGGAAACGGGCAGTGGCGCCGCTCGGCGCCGCCCGGTGCTCCAGGCGATGCTGGAGGCCGCGCATCGGCGCGCGTTCGACGTGGTCCTGGTGTGGAGTCTTGACCGGCTCGGCCGCACGATGCTGGAGGTCCTGGAGGCCGTGCGCCGCCTCGACGTCGCCGGCGTCGAGCTCCTGAGCGTGCGCGAGCCCTGGCTTGACACCGGAGGGCCCGCGCGAGGCTTGCTGCTTGCGATCTTCGCGTGGGTCGCGGAGTGGGAGCGGGGGCGGCTGGTGGAGCGCACGAAGGCCGGGATGGCCCGCGCTCGCGCGCAAGGCAAAGTGATCGGGCGGCCCGCCGTCGCCGTCCCGCTCGCCCTCGCGCGAGGCCTGCTGCATGCGGACGGCAAAAGCGTGCGGGGAGTAGCTCGGAGCCTAGGAATTGCGCCGAGCACCCTCCGCCGAGCCCTGAAGGAGAAGAAGTCATGACGCGAATCAAGGTGTGTCTGGGTACGCTGGTGCTGGTGCTCGCGAGCTCGGGATGCAACCCCGGAGCGTGCGCCCAGTGCTACGTGGACTACGACTGTGGCGAGGATCGCACGATCGCGGGGGCGCTGTGCAACGAGGCGCTCGACAAGTGCCTCGACAACTGCGAGGCGCCTCGCGCCACGATCGACAAGGTCCTGAAATGAGCAGGCAGGCGGAAGCGATGATCGCGGTCGCGACGGCGCTCGCTCCCCGGGTAGCCGCCGCGACGCATGAGGAACGAGTGCAGATGTCGCTCGAAGCCGAGACGGTCGACGGACTCCCACCGCCGGAACCGGCTTTCGTGGTTCATAGCTGCTTTTGGTGGGTGCAGCCTCGATGGACGGGCGGCTCGTGGAGGGATGGGCAGGAGCTCGAAGGGCTCTGTCGGTGGTCTGCCGATAGGGTACATGGTCGGGCCGGCTACCTCCTCGCTCTCCTCGTCTGGTGCGCGCTTCTCACACAGCCCGGGCTCGTCGAGAGACTGGCTGTCTCGCACTGCCCCATTGAGTTTGCTAAACTCGGCCATGAAGAGTATCAGAACGATGCCATGATCGCCGAATCAGAGCCGCCGGAAGAGCAGGTATCTCCTATGGCGCGGCCGGCACAAGCCCGCGTCGTTGCTGGCTCATCCGTCCGTGCGTCGCTTAGCGCTACTGCCGCATCGCCGCGATCTGCTGGCGATGGCGCCGCGCTTCGCTGGGAGCTGTCGGATGGCACATGGGTCGATCTGCTAGCGAGCGCGCCGTTTACTGCGGAAACCATTGACGAATTGATGGAGTACCTGCGCGTCTACGAAAAGGTCCTAAAGAAGCGGACCGCCACGGTGCAGTGGGCGCCGGTTGCGACGCCACTGCAATCACCCGTTGAGGCGCCCGCGGCTTCGTCGGTGGGCCTGCTCCCCGAGCCATCTGATGTCTCCAGTCCGTCCGCACCCGTGCCGCCCCGTCCGCCCCGTCAGTTCTCCTAGTCGAACAAGCTCAATTGCATCCCCGGCGGCGGCAGCAGGGGCATCTTCGGCCGCCACGCGAAGAGTTCGAGCTGCCCGGACGGCTCCTCGGTCGCCCGCTGCGCGGCGAGCGCCGCAGGCGTCGGGATCGGCGCGACCGGTGACGGCTCTGAGTTCGGAGGTGCGAGACGCGGCGCGGGTGCATCGCCGCTCGTCACGAGGCGCAGGAAGCCTCGCCCGTTCGGCAGAGCACGCACGGGTGCGGGCGTCGCTTCGGGCGCGACCTCGGGCATCCTGAGCGGTTGCTTGACGGGCGGCGCAGCGACCTCGCCAGCGACCTCAAGCGCGCGCTCCACAAGCTCGTCGGTGGACCAGACGTGATCGGTGATGCCGGCCTCCATCGCGGGCGTCACGCGAAGCGCTCCGTGGATCCGGACGAAGTTGTGGTGCGCGACGAAGAGCGAGATCGCCGCGGTGTGGTGCGTGAGCTTGCGGGAGAACCCGTTGCAGAGCCTCGTGAGGCGGCGCGTCGACATGCGGACGTCCAGGTTGAGGCGCTCGACGTGCGACGTGGAGCACTGCGACATGTCCGGCGTGCCGTAGACGGGCGTGCGCGTGATGAAGGGATCGCGCGGGGGCTCGTAGCGGTGATCGCTCGCTTGCCCATCGCGCACGCGGCGAGGCGAGCGGCTGTAGTTCTTCACGACTTGCGCGAAGTCCACCGCTTCGAAGTGCGCGCCGACGGCGCTCGCGTAGGACGCGAACCCATCCGAGCAGATCATCGGCACCGTCACGAGGCGAGCGCGGAGGTCGCGCACGAAGGCTTGAGCGTTCGCGTCGTCGCGCTTGCCGACGCGGTAGCTCACGATCACCTTCTGCGAGCGGGCGATCGCGAGCCACGTGTACGCATCGCCCCACGTGGGATCGTCTTCAGGCTTCACGCGGGCCTGCTTCTTCTGCACGTAGGACCAGATCTCGTCCATCTGGATGTCGCGGATCGAGAGGTCCCGCACAAGGCGATCGTGCAAGCGATCGCAGCCCGTCCCGACCTTGAGCAAGAGAGCGAGGATCGCCTGCTTGCACGTACCGGTGAGCCTGGACGTCGGACGGATGCCCGCCCCTTCGCAGAGGTGACCGATTACCTCGGCGCGCTTCGCCAAAGACAAGACACGCACGGAGCCCTTGCCCTTCTCCTGCGACGTGTCCAATCTCCCGGTTGCGAGCGCAGGGCGGACACACCGCTAGGCGTTCTGGCCCTGCGTCGTTAGCGCGACGCGGGGCCTTTTTGTGTCCAGTGAACATGCGCACGAAACGCCTTGGATCATCGGGCAAAGTGAGGGCATAGGACAATTCCTGTCCTAGCCTGCGGGGCGTGAGAAGGGCCCTCGAAGCGAGGCGGTGATCACGACGCGCGAGAGGTCGTGCGGCGATGCTCGACGCGCTCAAGGGGCGAGCGCGCGGCGTCGTTCGTGATGCGTGGCGAGGTCGGGGGGGCGGCGCCGCGAGAGAAAGTGCAGCGCGGGGGTTGACAGATCAGCTAGCGCGGCTTGCGCGCCGCCGCTTCAATTGCAGTGAGTCGGCTATCGATCATGAACGCTGCCAACGCGAGCAAGATGGCTCCCACGATAGCCGTGATCCAGCCACCCCAATGCCCGTTCGCCAGGATCGTGAACATCCCGCACCCGACACCACCGCTGAGGCAAAAGCTCAGCCCCAACCGCCAGCCGCTCATGATCGGGCCTCCGTGCTCATGACCGTACCAGAGATCTAGCCGGCGTTCGTTCTGCGCCCGCGCGCGCGCTTCGGCTTCGGTGTCTCGATGACGTGCGGGCTTTCCACCATCACGCCCGCAGCCTTCGCCTCGCGCCGGATGACTGCGCGCAGCCACCCCGCGAAGCTCGCATCGCCGGGCATGTCGTTCTGCTCCATCTCCGCCGCGCGGAGCCGCAGAAGCTCCCCTAGCGCCTCGCGTTCCCCCGGCGTGAGCCGCGCCGTCACCATCTCGCTCACCGCCACACCTGCTCTCGGTTTTCCAGCCATGCATGATGACGTAATACAAGATTCGTCATCCGGCAAGAGCCCGACCTCTTGCGTGTGCCGAATCATGTATTACAATATGAGGCATGACGAACGCGACGCAGTTGAGCTTCCCCTTCGACCTCTCCCCCTGCGGTCCGGTCGTTGAGGCTGCGGCGCGCCGCGCGGTGCTCGCGGGCATCGCCGACAAGCTCGACCGCGACGACGAGCTGGGCTTGCTGGATGGGGATGACGACGCCGACGACTTCGGCGGAGAGGAGGAGACGGGGGGCGAGTACGAGGAGGAGGACTACGCCGACGCGGCCGAGTGAGCGTGGGCTGAAAAGGGCGCCGTTGGGCAGTTCAGCCCATTACCCCATTGACTACTGGTGCCGACGCTGCGGGGCCCAAGGCTGCAAGCTGTGGCGGGAGTATGGGAGAGGATCCCCCCTGCTGTGTTGTGAGTGCGCGGCGGAGATTGGAGGGAAACAGATCGGGGGCATCGATGCCGAGGGCAAATACGACTGGGGCGACGGGCACCGGGCCGCTACCATCGGTTTCTTCGTCCCGGCGATCCCGGTGGAACTGGGAAGTCTCCCGGAGGGGGGGAGAGCCCCAAATGTGGTGGGCCTACGGTGCCGTGCCGGAGGCGTTCGTCGGCTGGTGGGTAGCTCTTCCCACACGTCCCGTGGTGCGCTGGTAATCCCGTAAATTGACCAACGCGGCTCACCAAATCGCTCCGACGGCCTTCTAGTGCGGCGTGATGCCCTGTCCGACGAGCAGTCCGTACCCGTGGCACCTCATGACCATCGCCGTACCAGGCGTGCAGTCCTCGCGGCAGTACTGCGAGGCAAGGTGCGTGGCCCAGGCTCGATCGGAGGTGCGGACCGCATCAGCCTTGTCGAGGCAGTCCTCGCCGCAGACACCGCAGGTTTGCCGCGGTGGGGCGGCCGCCGCCGGTCTCGGCGCCGGCCTTGTCGGCGTCGTCGGCTGCTGCACCGCAGGCGCCTCCGGCGCGAGGACTTGGGGCGCGGCTACCTGCTGCGCCGGGGGTTGCGGAGCCGGCGGTTTCATGGGCGCCGGCACGCAGTCACCGTCCGTGCACACCCGGTCACCTTTGCAGTCCTGGTCCTTGTCGCATCCCGTGCGGAAACACCCTGGCAAGAGGCCAAGGATGACCGCGACCATCAAAAAAGCCCGCCACATGCCGCCATGGTACCGGCTGCGCACGGGCTGTGTCCAGACGAAATCTGCGGGACTACTCCAGCGCCGGGATCGGCGGGATGTCAGGACGGCGAGGCCGAAGATCAGTCGCAGCAGCCGAGCGGGATCGGCGGCAGCTCGTAGAACCCGGAGCTTCGGTCCGGGAAGAGGCTGTGCACCTCGTCGTGTCTCAGGATGTACCGTTGTTCGGGGATCAGGTGGTCGGCCGCCCAGCGGTCGCGCTGCGCCTGCGTTCGCAGGGTCCGCGCGGCCTCGGTGGCCGCGCGCTTCGCCTGCTGCTTCTCCTGCTCGGCGCGCTCCTTCTCGTAGTTGTCCCAGTGAATGCGGGCGACGATGTTCTTGTCCACGCCCTGGTCGTCGAGGTCCTGGGCCTCGTGGGGGTTCTTCTTCTTCACCTTCGACACGCGAAGCGGGGCCTTCTCGATGTCGAGCGCCTTCTTCTCGGCCGCGTCGGCGCGCGCTCGGAAGATCTTCGCGAGCTCCGCGCCGGTGGTGTCGAACCCGAAGCCCGAGCCCCGCGCGGCGCGCTGGTGCTCCTTCTGTTCTTCGAACAGCATGGCGCCCTCGACGAGGGTCTTGACGATGTGGACGATGTCGTCCTTCGAACTGGTCGGCTTTTTGGTCTGCGCGCGGGGCATGGTGGCGATCCTCCTGGAGGGTCTGAGGTTGGATTGAGGGCTACGCGACGATCGCGGCCCCGTTGAAGGTCCACGCGATGTTCGTCGCGGCGATGCCGACGACGTTCGCGACGGCCACGCCGGTGGAGACGGTCGCCGTTGCGTCGCCGGGGTTGAGCGAGGTCGTGTTCTCGCCCCACAGGACGACGCCGATCGCCGTCAGGGTGCCCGAGACGCGCTTCCAGAGGAAGGTGACGCCGGTGGAATACACGGTGCCGTCGTCCTTCACGCCGACCAGGTGACCGAGCACCGAGATCACGCCGTTCGCGGCGGGCGTGTACGTGAAGAGCTGGGTGGCGGTCGCGTTGGTGGTCGAGGCCGAGCCGGTGATCGTCTGATTGCCGAGCGACGGCGCGCCGGCGGGCCCGGCCTGGAGGGCGGTGGTCGCGCCCGAGGCGATGAGGGTCGCCGCGGCGCACCCGACGAGCCCCTGAGCGCGGTGGTACAGAGCGCCGGTTTCGACAGTCTCGCACCAGCTCGCCCCCTCGCGCTCGATGAGCTGGGCCCAGTGCGTTCCGTCGTTGCTCGCGTCGATCCGGACCCTGTCCAGGTCCGAGCCATTGAATATGAAGGTGCGAGGACCTGCCGCGAGGGCGGAACAGTCGACGCTTGCGCCCGCGGTGAGGTCGACGGGCACGTTGATGGTTCTGGCGATGTTGCTCATGGTCAGTCTGTCCTGTTGCTCGGACACGCATCCGGCGATGCGTGCGCCAAAAGGGAGCCCTCGCCGGAGGGGTCAGAAGCTCTCGTTACGACAGGGGCCGAGGAGGCGCGCCAGAACGGACCCTTTGAGGCGCGGCCATCAGTGGTCCTCTGAGCGAAGCTGGTGTCGGGTAGACCACCAGTCTGGCATTTCGGCAAGACTGGCTGTCTCTCTCATTCGTCCTCGGGAGTCGACAGGAACCGCCAGAGCTCAAGGGCGGCCTTGCTCTCGGTGATGAACTGCCACAGCGCCACGGCGATCGCCGCGACGTAGGAGCCACCGAACGCCAGCCAAAAGACGCCGGCGGCGTCGAAGCCGCCTGCGAGGGCCCAGCCCGCGCCGAGCCACGCGCCGGAGCACATGGGGCAGTGCGCGATCTTCGCGAGCGCGCGCGCTGCGTCGCCGGCGCGGCCCTGCCGACGCTCGGCCTCACGAGCAAGGTAGTCGCGGAGCGGTCGCGCGATCACCGACTGCGTGAGAATGAGGGCCGAGCCAGCGACCACGAGAGCCCATGTCGCGAGCGTCACGCGCACGGCCCGCAGGGAGAGCCGGGCACGACCGGACGGGGCGGAGGCGCGGGACGAGGGGCGGGACGGGGGGCAGGACGAGGACGAGGGGCCATGTACAACGCTCCTTTTTCGGGTGACAGATGGTGAGTCAGGCGCGGAGACGGTTCGAGCGCGGCGGACGCTCCCCCGGGATTCCCGGCGCGCCGTTCGCGGCCGCGGCGCTGGCTGCGAGCCCCTGCGCCCGCGCGGCCTCCAAAGGGTCCGTGTGGCGGATGGCGCCGATTGCCAGGTAAGACTTCGTGGAGAGACCGGAGCACGCGGGCCTTACCCCTTCATCGATCTGGCTCCACGCCCGAACCAGATTGGCGGCCGCCGTCCAATGGTTCTGTCCGCACGAGCACGACGAGGGATAGAGCGCCGCGCGTTCGCCGGGCGTGAGGGCGGCGAGCTGCTCGGCGCGCGACTGCGCATCTCCCTCATAGGTGGCTTGCACCTGCTGGACGCTCAGCGATCGCACCTCGACCGTGCGGCAGGGGAATGGGCCCCGCGTCGTGCGCCCCAACGCCCAGAAGCACCCATCTTTACACACGACGTGCGGCAGCTGAGGCCGCGACGACAGGGGAGACGACGGCATTTCAAGGAACCTCACTTCTCACAGGGCACGAAGAATAAGCCCGCAGACTAGTAAGAGCTAGTGGCAGTAAGGAGTGAGGCCCCCGAGTGAGTAGTGAGAATGTCCGACCCTCTGGCAGTGAGAAGGAAGGACGGCCTTATTGCCCCTCGTGCCGCCTTACACGACGTCTCCCGTCCCGACCACGTCGCGTCCCTACTACCCCTCTGCTCCTCAGCCACCCTCGCAGACCAACTCGATCGTCCACACGGGCGATAGCAGCGCCACACCCCAAAAAGGCCTGTTCGAGTACTGTCTCGACGCGCTCAAGGAACGAGGCCCGGAGCTGGGCGCGAACGCGGCCGCGACGCGCGCGAACTTCAGCGAGCTCGGCAGGCTGTTCTGGACAGCCATGCACGCGCCGCTCTCGTTCGCCGTGACCATCGCCGCCAGCGCGATCAGCGTGCTGACGAGAGGTCAGGGCCCGATCGGCGCCAACGCCACACGGATTGCCGTGGGCGCGGGCCACGCGACCGTCGCGGAGCTGAGCCGTCCGAAACAGCCGCCCTCGGCCCCGCCCGCTCCGGGTGATGCCGCGGTCGTCTCGCCGGCCGACTCGGCGCCGACCACCGCGTAAGGCACCCAACAAGGACCGAGTCTCAGGGCGTCCGCCGCACACGGCGCGCGTCGTGGACGAGGTCTGCCCGAAGGAGTCCACGTGAGCACCACTGTCACCCAGTCCGATCCGGTCGCCATCACCATCGGTGCCTTCGAAGAGGTCGTGTCCGCCGTCCAGCGGCAGGACCCGCGCGCCTTCAAGGATCTCCGCGCCTCGATGCCCGAGCGCATGCGCATGCTGCGCGCGGCCGCGCAGCAGAACCCCAACGCGGCGCAGATGATCAACCACGTCCTCGTGCCCATGATGAAGCAGGCGCCGAGCCTGCTCGACTCCGTGGCGAAGCAGGCGGCGATGACCCGCCGCGTGAACGACACGGCGGAGTACCTCGAGGCTGCCACGCACGTGGTGCCGATCTGCTTCGACGCCACGGCCGACGCGGGCACCAACACCGCGGACGTCGTCGCGCCGCACTCCGGGCAGCCCTGGCGCTACCTCGCGGCCTTCGCGGCGTGCACCGCCAGCGTCGGCGTGCGTCTGACGAGCTTCGAGGTCGCGAGCACGAACCACGTCACGACCTCCAATGTCAGCTACGGGACCGCGCCCACGTCGCCCGGCCTCGATCTCTCGCTGCTCACCGGCTCCAACCATCTCGCCGCGAACCGCGCGAACTACCAGTGGCGGCCGTGGGGAATCAGCCGCGCCGGCGTCCTGCGTCCCGACGCGCACATCAAGCTCGCGCTGATCAACAAGAGCGGCGGCGCGGCCTCGACGTTCATCGGCCTGATGGTGCAGTCGAACCCGTGCGGCGAGGCGGGCCGGTATCAGAGGGCGTTCGCGTACCCCAGCAATTCGAAGTCCGCCAAGGCGTTCATGTCGAAGGTGCTGAAGTTCTCGATGTTCAACTGAGCATCACGGGGGGGGACGTCACCGGCTTTCGACCCTGTTTCAAAGGACGTGCGGCGGTGCTGTTCGAGGTGGACACCGATCTTCAGGGCCTCGTCGTGATCATGAAGGCTGTCGTGGAGCTCAATCGCTACGACTGCCGACGTGATCCCGAGCTCCTCGCGGATCTGCGTCGCCGTCTCTTCCTGCCCGCTGGCGTGGGCTTCGAGTACAAGCCCGACCCGAAATATCTGCCCGATCGCTGGTCCACGCTGAGCGTCCTTCTGCGCCGCACGCGGCCCGATCGGCCCGTGGTGGACGACTGCGAAGGTCAGTCGACGCTGTACGCCACGGCGCGCCTGGAGCTCGAACGACTGCCCGTCTGGGCGGTCATTCGACAGCCCGACCCCACGCCCTTTCACCCCCATCCGATGGCACACGCCTATCTGGAGATCCCGAGCGCCCAGGACCCGGAAAAGACCACCGTCTTTGATCCGAGTGTCCTGAACGGGATGGGGCGTCCTCCCGCTGATTTCTACCTGACCGGCACTGTGGGCCGGATCCTCCTGGAGCCCTGAATATGTCTCTCTCCGCTGCCAAGTTCGCGCGTTCGTCCGTGGGGAAAATCGTGATCGGTGGCCTCGCCGCGGCCATGGCCGACAAGGGCCTCGAATACACCATCTCCGGCGTGCGGCACGTCGGCGGATGGATCTCGCGGAAGGTGTCCGGCGGAGCTCCGACCGGTGCCGACGTCGCCGGCAAAATGGTGGTCACGCCCGACAACGACGCGATCGAGCAAGGCACGCAGGCGGCCGCACGCGGGCTCTTCTCGGTCTTCATGCCGGGACTGTCGGCCGCGTTTTCCGCGGTCGACCAGGCGGCGCCGAAGGGCAAGGCGAAGGGCGGGTGCAAGTGCGCCACGTCGGGCGCCTGCGACACGACCACCGGCATGGCGCCTTTTCCGCTGCCCTTTTTCGATGACGGGCAGGACAAAGAGGCGGCCGCGAAGAACAAGCGCGCGATCGCCAAGGCTGCCGAGAAGGTGCGGCGCGAGGCGGAGAAGAAGCTTTTGACCACGGAGAAGCGGCTCGAAAAGCGGCTCGCCGAGATGGAAAAGCGCGGCCTCGCGCGAGACAAGGGCCTTGAGGCGAAGCTCGCCGCGGCTCGGGCCCTGCGACTCCAGGCGCCCAGCTTCTCGGTGAACGAGGCGCGCAAGGTGAAGGACGACGACTATCGGGACAAGCTCCTCGACAAGCTCATCGATCGGCAGCTCTTCGCGCAGCCCGCGCCGGCGACGGCCCCCGCGCCGGCGGCGACCGCCACGCCTCCCGCCGCGCCGGCGGCGGCGCCTGCGCCCGCGTATCCGTGGGGGAATTACCCGTTCCCGCCCTACGGCGCCCCCGGCCAACAGCCGTATCCGTGGGCCCCCGGCTACGATCCCCAGGCCTTCGCTCAGCCTGCGTTCCCGCAGCAGCCGAGCTACGCGCCGCGGCTGTTCAACGATGACCCCGCCGCGCTGGCCGACAGCGCGGCGCTCGAAATGATGCCCACGGAGGGCCTCGACGACGAGCTCGAAGGCTTGGACGGCGACGACGACCTCGAAGGCCTCGACGACGAGGACGACGACGAGCTCGAAGGCTCGGACGGCGACGACGACCTCGAAGGCCTCGACGACG
>CAZMHM010000007.1:31443-35946 GCA_964566135.1 uncultured Candidatus Saccharibacteria bacterium | reverse complement strand
ATCGTTAGTGGGGCGCAAGTTCCAGCGAGGGTTCGAATCCCTCCTCCTCCGCCAAATAAAATACCGGGCCTCGTGCCCGGTATTTTATTTGGCAAGAAATAGAGAACTCGAACGACAATTACGATGGCGATTTACCACCGCTTAACCCCGAAGCCGTTTGCTACACAAAACTAATTTTTGTTTTTGCACAAAGATCGAATCTTATTTCTTCTCGGGCGTTCTCGCAAACACAGCAACACTTACCGTTGCCGCTCCGGCTTTGTATAGCACTTTCGCACATTCCTCAATCGTAGCCCCAGTTGTAATAACATCATCTACCAGCAAAATATGCCTTCCAGCGATGAGTTGCTCGTTAGTTGGCGTAAACACGCCCCTGAGCTGTTCTTTGCGCTGCTTGCGCGTGGCGCCAAGTTGTCGCACCTGTGAACTGCGGTGTAGTAACCGAGCATAATGCCATTTGCGTAGCCTGCTTACCTCGCGTGCAACCAATTCAGCATGATCAAAGCCGCGCTGTCTGCGATGCGAGCTAGCCGTTGGCACAAACGCCACCAGTGGTTCGTCGGCAAAATAGGGGAGCATATCGTCGATAGACCTTGCAATAACTACGGCCGCCGAACGAACTTCCTCAAACTTATAGGCATGTACAAGCTGTTTTGCTATGTCGTCAAACTTGGTCACTATCCAAACATATCTAGGTCCGGTATTACGTACACATTCTGCGCAGGGCCTATTTGCTCTCGTCGCCTTGCCACACGCGTAACAAATAGAGGGCAGGGTATCAATCGCGTCCGAACACTCACGGCACAAAATCGCACCCTCTCGGTGGCACCCAAGGCAATAATGGGGCGCTACCAGCGAAAATAATCTATCAATCGGATTCATGTTGTATAAATTATGTTGTAAATCACACGTGCAGTTATTGCAACCTGTTATCAGGCCGTCTATAATCACATTATCAACATAGAAACGCAAATTTGTTAAGTTTAACGCGTGGAGGGTAACACGATATGGCACGACGCACGGCAGACGATGATCTGTTAATGGAAGACGAACTGACTGCTGCGTTTCTGGGCGAAGAAGAACTCGTACAGACACAAGCACAACCAGCCGCTAGTGATGATGAATGGGATGAAGAAGAAGCTGTTCCAGGACAATTAGCAGTAGACGTATACGAAACTAAAGAGAAGCTCGTTGTTAAAGCTCGCACCGCGGGTGTTAACAAGAATGATCTTGATGTAAGTATTTCTGACAACACTCTACAAATCCGCGGCACGCTCAATGCAGGCTACGAAGAAGATGTAGAAAACTATCACCTACAAGAATGTTACTGGGGCGAGTTTTCTCGCAGTCTAGTATTGCCAATTCCTGTTAAAGAGGATGAGATCGAGGCCGTTCTAAAAGACGGCGTACTGACCATCAGCTTTACCAAGGTTAAGCAAGATTCTGTAAAGAAGATTCAGGTTCTATAAAGGAACTATTGCAAATAAAAAGACCCGCTTACGCGGGTCTTTTTTTGATACGAAATTCGTTTAGCGAATAACGCGGCTTACGAAGATTGAACCTTGCGTAGCTGTGTTAGCTTTGTCGAGTACGAAGTTTACGATGACCTGCGAAAGGGCAACGATAACAAGACCAACGATAGCGTACAAAATGGTGTTCTTAGCCGCTGTTACGCCGCCGGCGTCACCACCACTGGTGATGTACTTAAAGCCACCGTAGATAAGCATAATAACAGATACGGCACCAACGACCCATGAGAAGATTTGGATAATCTTACCTACGATAGTAGGTAGGGTGTTTTGGTTAGCGTTCGTAGAACAGCTACTAGTAGAGTTAGAAGCGCCGCCGTTAGCGCCGCTACAAGCTGCGCCACCTGGATCATATGCTGCATGTGTTGTTGCAACCAATGCAAGTGGAGCCACGAGCATCGAGAACGCAATCACGAGAGAGCTGAATAGTAATTTGAGTTTGTTCATTTTATTCCTTTGATTATCTTGTTAATGATTTTATAGCACGTAATCTGCTCGACCGCAAGTATATCAGCTATAACGCACCACCTTAGTTATAAGAGTAGTTGGCTTTTTGCTCGCATCAACAGCCTTACTGAGTACGAAGTTTACGATGACCTGCGAAAGGGCAACGATAACAAGACCGACAACTGCATATAGAATTGTGTTTTTGGCACTCGTAATCTTGCCAGCGTCACCACCACTGGTGATGTACTTAAAGCCACCAAATATCAGCATAATTACCGATATAGCGCCAACTACCCATGAAAATATCTGGATTATTTGGCTAAATATGTCTTGTGGTTCGGCCGTATTTCCTGGCGTACTACATTTACCGCCACTATACGTACCGCCAATTGCTTCGCACGCAGCGGACTTAGAGGCATCATCAGCAGCAAAGGCTGGCGAAGCAGCGAACGCAAAGCTAAATAATGTTCCAAGTGCTAGTACGAAAAATGCAAATCGTTTCATATATCTCCTTTACAGTTTTGAAATTACCAATCCAACAATCAAACGGGCTAGTACGATAACAATTAAGCCAACAGCGGCGTACAGTATGGTTTCGCGGGCCTGCGACACCTTGCTAGGATCACCGCTGCTTTTTACAAAGCGGAAACCGGCAAAAATAATGATGATTATCGCCAGACCTCCTGCAGTCCAAGCTAACAAATTGGCTATCGTGGTGATTATACCGTTGCTGCCAGTAATTGGATCGGTGCTAGAAGCAGTACATGCTGGGTTATCCGGGGCGCTCTTACAAACATCAGCAGGCACGGGCTCATATGTTTGCGAGGCAGCAAACAGCCCAAATGAGTTACTCGAGGAGCGCTCTGCATACACAGCATTGCTTGCAAGCACGGATGCTAGGATTACGGCAGTAGCAACTAGCAAAGTTTTAATTATCTGTTTTACTGTCGCCATATCAAACCTGCCCAATCACAAACGCAACAATCGCCGTTGCGCTTAATGAAACAATTAACCCGACGATTGCATACGTTATAGTCTTTCGGGCAGTGACAATTTTCTGAGGGTCTCCGATAGAAATAACATACTTAAAACCGGCGATAACAATAACTAAAAAGCTCACAGCTGCAATAATTGCAAAAACATAAATTAAGATTGCTCCTAGCTTTGCTGGGGTAGCGGGAGTTTCGGGAATTCCAATGCTATTTGGGTCACCGCCCAGAACGCCTGTTGCAAAATATTTTAGTGTATCGATGCTCATGCTGATTAGTTTATACCGTAGTTGATAAGAATTTAGCGACAAATTTTACAATTTGCGACGATAATATTGCGATTCCAAGACCGATAACGGCATTTAGTATAGTTTTGCGTGCCGATACTACCTTTGCGGGTTCACCCTGCGAGAGCACGAACAAAACACCGCCATAGACAACAAAACCAACAGCAACTAAGCCAGAGATATGTATTAGTATGTCCACAACTGCCAGCAAAATCAGCACCGGAATATTCATGCCACCGCCGGATACGGTGCCAGTTTGCACATTACAGCCGTTGGCATCTTTTGTGACAGTTAAATACTCATACCAAGTAGGGATGCCAAAGAAAGAAGCACTACAGCCGGGTGCGATTTTTGAAGCAGCAACAATCGGCGTCGCAGCAGAGACAGTACCCTGCAAGGGCACTAGCGTTACCATCAATAAAAATGCGCTCACAAATAATACGCTCAGTTTTTTAACCATTAAAATGCTCCTCCGGGAATAAGCCATTGAATAAACGCATATAAAAATATAAATGCAGCCAGACCAATGACCACATTAGTAATTTTAGTTTTAGCGGCTTGCACAGCCTGTGGATTATCCCTCGAGCTTGCATACTGTAAGCCGCCCCATGCAATCATGACAATTGCACCAACGCCAATGATGCTAGCAAATAAGTTAATAAACCTCTTTAGCCAAATGACAATCGGGTTTTGATCAATGCCATATGTTTGTGAACTTGGATATACCGCGCCAACTTTTGGAGTGGTGGCAACAGCCTCCTGTGCAATAACCTTGGTGGTATCGGCGGCACATTTTTTGTCTGTTTTACATACTGCGGCAACATACTTTTTATATGCAGCAGCGCCGCAAGCAGTGTCGTCAGTGGCACACTTTGCCACATCAACAACATAGGCATCACAGCTCGTCTTATATGTTCCTTTTAGCTTAGAGCAAGGACTCGTACCACCCTCAATAGGGGCAACAACCGCTTTTGCGACACCAGTATTAACGCTAAACCCGAACAAACCGAGCATCATCACGTACGCTAGGCCAGAAATAAGTATCGTCAGCTTTTTATTTAACATATAAAATGTTTCTTATCTATTGAGTATGCCTTTATAATACAGCAGTCTAATGCAAAATCACAAAATTGATATTAGAGCCAATGTATTACCATTAGCATATTTAAATCATTAGGTAAAAATGATACATTTATAAGAGTGTTAGTTAGTTAAAATTATTATGCAGAGTTTTGCAAAACAAATAAAATT
>CAZMHM010000007.1:0-31343 GCA_964566135.1 uncultured Candidatus Saccharibacteria bacterium | reverse complement strand
GACACCGGTGGACAACTAGGCGCAAAAGCATCTGGTACATCTTGTATGACTATTGTTAATCCGCTAACCTGGGTACTTTGCCCAATCCTAGACCTCGCGGATGGCGTGTATGGCCTTTTCACTTCAGTTCTGCAAGATATGCTTAACGTTAAAGAGGGGATGTACAATACGGCCGCCCTTAAAACCTCGTGGGCGGCAATGCGCAACATTGCATCCTCGCTTATTGTGCTCGTGGCACTTGCAATGATTGCCAGCCAAATATTTAGCTTTGAATTTATGAGCGCCTACACAGTTAAAAAAGTACTGCCTCGGCTTATTATTGCGGCTATTGCAATCCAACTATCGTGGTTCATATTTACGACACTCATAGCAGTGATTAACGATATTGGCATAGGTATTTACTCGTTAATGTTGGCGCCATTTGGGCTCAATGGGGCGGGGAGCGATATCGTAGATATGATTGGCACCCAGAGTGAGGGTGCAAAATTATTTAGTGGCACGCTACTGCTAATCGGTGCAGGTGCCGGTTTTATTGCAGTCGGAGGCTTAGCGGGTATTGTTGCAGCGGCTATCGCTGTTGGAGTTGGCATGATTGTAGCAATCGCAACTCTGATACTAAGAAAAATGCTGATTATTGCGCTGTTGGTGTTAGCGCCACTTGCTTTGGTGGCCTGGATTTTACCAGGCACGCAAAAATTCTGGACAAGCTGGTGGAACCTATACATCAAGCTCTTGCTCATGTTTCCACTTATTATGGTGCTTATCGCTAGTGGTAAAATTTTTGCCTCGCTTATTAAGGATCAGCCAGGTGCCGCAACTCCCCTAATTATAATTATCGCGTACTTCTTGCCGCTATTCTTGATACCGGGCACATTCAAATTCGCAGGTGGTATATTCTCCCAAGTCTCCACTAAGATGTCCGGCATGGGAAGTAAATTTGGCGGAGGGATTGCAAAGCCCTGGAAAGAACGCGCTCAACTTAATAAGGATAATAGTAGTTGGGCGTTATCTAGAAAAAGTCGCATGGCAGACAGACAGCGCACTGCACAGCTAAGACATGCGGACAGAATGACCGGCAGTGATGCATATTCTCGATTCACGCAACTCAGATCGGGTACGAGCGCAAGGGGTCGCCAACGCGCACAATCAAATGCAGCAAGCTTGATTACTGCAGATGAAGATCAAGCATTTAAGGAGCGGACTGCGTATGCTGCATTCCAAGTTAGCGAAGTTGCAGATACTTACAAGGACGCTCAGGGTAACTATATGATTCCTGACAGTAATGGCGTTAGGCGACAAGTTACTAAGTTCCAGGCGCTAGAGAAAGCGAGATCGGACATTATTGGCGATGGAAGCGTCGGACAAAGGACCATCAATGGGCTGCAAGTCAACGCAACTCGAGAGCTCATGGATGACACCGCCATTAAGGGACTGTCAATGAAAGATCGCAACGATACTATCTACAACTACACGCATAGTGACGAGGGCAGTAGAAGTCTCAACGACCTTGGCACTAGTAGCCCCGAGGCATTTGGTGTTCTCTCAAAGCATGCACCCCAAATATCCAAAGGTGAAGTTGGAGCAAGGTCTCGTATTACCACAACTGACAACCGCGGGTTCGAGGGTGGTCTCGATACTTTCTCTGATATTGCACACGTCAATGATCGCAACGATATTGCGACTACACTTTCTGGACAAATTAATAATTCTGCGACTCGTTCGATTGGTCTTGCAAACCTTGCTAGGCTTGTCCATAGCCCAAGTTTTAGTAGTGAAAGTCTTTCGGAGCTTACTAGGCCTCCAGGTCAAGTTGATGCAAATGGCAATCCTCTCCCCGTGGGTATATTCCATGGCGCAGATCTGGCAACTCTCAGAGCAGACAAAAACGCGGTTGCGACTTGGGACCCAGCGGCAAATGGCGGTGCAGGTGGAATAGTAATAAGCTAGGGACAAACCAATGGCAGTATATAAAGTAATTCAAGATATCGAAGCTGAAGATAAGCTACTTGGGCCACTGACGTTAAAGCAGTTTATCTTTGCAGTTATAGCAGCTGGGTTTATTTTTGCTGCGTTTTTGGCAGTGACCAAAACGGGAAACCTTTTTGTGATAATTCCATTTATACCGTTTATCGTCGTACCTGCAGTCTTGGCTGCGCCACTCGGGCGCGACCAACCCACAGACATATGGCTCGCAGCACAAATACGGTTTTTAGTTAAGCCGCGCAAACGCATTTGGGATCAATCAGGAATTAAGAACCTGGTGACCATCACCGTCCCTAAAAAGATTGAGAAGATTTATAGTGATGGCCTGAGCCAGCAGGAGGTACGTAGCAGACTCAAGGCATTGGCAGATACAATCGATAGCCGAGGCTGGGCGGTTAAAAACGTAGACGTAAATATGTTTAGCACGCCATCATACGCCATGGCGAGCGCAGATAGACTTATTGACCCGTCAAGCTTGCCGCAAGCAGTCCCAACAAGCGACATAACCGCCGCTGACGACATTATGGACGCATACAGCAACCCCGTTGCACAACATTTCGACGCACTAGTCCACGAAGCTGCCGTAGCGCAAAAAGCAGCGGCAATAGACCGCATGAAGGCTGCAACCACAGCCCAAGCCGCCCCGCAACCACAACAAGCCACACAGAAGCAGGCACCGATCGATCCATGGTTTTTGCATCAGCAAAATCAAGTTGTCGCCGAACCCGGCAGTGCTATGTTTAGCGCGCAAACCATCACGCCAGGCGCAAGTAAAAGCGATGACGATAACACCTTTTTAAGCGCCAAGCCAACATCAGACGAAGGCAGTACTGCCGATGAGCAGGCGCTACTAGCGCATATCAAAGAAGAAAAACAGCAAGAAAAGCAATCATGGACACACCACAAAACCATAAAAACCCCCGAAGAAATTGCAGCCGATGAAGCCGCCAAACAAAAACAAGCTCAAGAACAGCAGGCACAAGCGATGACACCCCCTAAAAATCCTGGTATAGTTGAGCTTGCAAATACTAACGATCTTAGTGTGGCTAGCGTTGCGCAATTAGCGAACCGTAAGAGCCAAAGTAACGACGGAGAAGTTGTTATAAAACTACACTAGGGTGGGGCAAAGAGCGTACTGTGGGTACTGCTCGGCGTATGCAAGTTATGAATCCAGATACACAAGGCACAAACCAATATTCAAACAATCCCGGCCCTAATCAGGGCGGTTTTTCGTATCCACCAAGCCCGCTGGGCCAGCAGATGCCAGGCCAGCCCGGCATGCCATACGGTGCCCAGCCAAACCCACAAGCACCACAAGTTGTACCCGTTAAAACCAATCCTAATAGCACGCAAAACACCTTGCTTATCAACGAAATTCGCGATGGAGTTGTCATTATGAACGATGGCTCATTCCGTTCTGTCGTCATGCTCAAGAGCATCAACTTTGACCTTATGAGTCCGCAAGAACGCGAAAGTGTTGAATACGCATACCAGGGGTTCCTAAACTCACTGTATTTTCCTATACAGATTTTCGTTCGCTCCCAAAAAGTTGACCTTGGCCCATATATCGACAAGCTAGCTAAAATCAGAGGCGAACACGACAACATGCTACTGGCGCTACTCATGGACGATTACATTAACTTTATGGCCGACCTTGCAGAGCAAACCAACATTATGGATAAAAAGTTCTATATCGCGATTCCATTCTTCCCTAACGCGGATGCACAAAAGGCCGTGCAGGCAAGTAAGAATATGTTCACGGGGATATTTGGCCAGAAAGAGCAGACAGTCACTATTAACGAAGGCGACCTAGAGGCTGCTAAAACAGAGTTACGCAACCGCGTACAGGCTGTGCTAAACGGCCTTATGCAGTGCGGGGTCCAAGGCTTGCCACTCGATACCCAAGAGCTTATCGAGCTGTATTACGATGCATATAACCCAGATACTGCCACGCGCCAACAGCTCAAGAACTTCAATGACCTTACGGCACCAATTGTTACAAAGGGTCAGGGCCAAGCCTACCAGCCAAACTTAGATAGGGAGATGGAATAATGGCTATTTTTGGCAGTAAACAGCCCAAACTTGACCCAGTTATGATGGCCGAACAACAACGCGCCATGGAACAACAAGAAGTCCAGGCGGCGTTCCAAAAAGGTATTACGGCGCTACGCGACTTTATTGCTCCAAGCTCTATTGAATTCCAAAGCAATTACTTCCAGATTGGCACACGATACGCTCGCACATACTACGTATATGGCTATCCGCGCCAGATTTACACCGGCTGGTTAAGCGGCATGGTGAATATAGATGAAGTTATGGATATGGCTATTTATGTCTATCCGGTTGAAAGCCAGGTAGTGCTCGAGAACTTGCGCAAAAAGGTGGGCCAACTCGAAGCAGGCTTGCAGATTGATGCCGAAAAGGGCAAGGTACGCGATCCGGGCAAGCAGGCGGCCATACAAGATGCCGAAGAAATGCGCGACAAGCTCCAGGTGGGCGAAGAACGCTTCTTTAGGTTTGGCCTTTACTTTACCCTATACGCAAATTCATTAGACGAGCTTGAGTTTGTGAGTCATAAGGTTGAATCGATGCTCGGCCAACAGCTGGTCTATTCAAAGCCAGCGAGCGCCCAGCAAGAACAGGGCCTTAACAGTATTTTGCCTCAATTTATGGATCAACTACAGATTCGTCGCAATATGAACACTGGCGCTATCAGTACAAGCTTTCCGTTTACCAGCGCAGACCTTACCGACGATCACGGTATTTTATACGGTGTTAATATGCACAATAGCGGTCTGGTAATATTCGACCGCTTTAGTCTCGAAAACGGCAACAGTGTTGTCTTTGCTAAATCAGGTGCCGGTAAAAGCTTTGCTGTTAAATTAGAAATTCTGCGTAGCCTTATGATGGGTGTCGAAGTGTTTGTGCTCGACCCAGAAAACGAATATCAGCGTATGGCAGAGGCGGTAGGTGGTGCGTACGTTAAACTTTCGCTTGGTTCACCAACACGTATTAATCCCTTCGACTTACCCCAGGTCGTTGACACCGAAGAGGCCGATAACGCGCTTCGCAGCAACCTTATTACACTTCACGGCCTGTTGCGCCTTATGATGGGAGGTGCCCAGGCACAACTACTTGGCGCTCAAGGCCAACAGATGGCGCCAGCATTGAGCCCGGTAGAAGAGGCGGATTTAGATGCTGCCTTAATTGAAACCTACGCTAAGGCCGGCATTACCAATGATCCGCTAACCCATACTAGTACTCCACCGACAATTGGCGACTTATACGATACGCTCTTGCACATGGGCGGCACAGGCCCACAGTTGGCCCAGCGGCTTCGCAAGTACACCACCGGCACATTTGCGGGCATCTTTAGTCAACAAAGCAACACTGATATCAACAACCCCCTTGCGGTGTTCAATATTCGCGACCTAGAAGACGAGCTTCGCCCAGTGGCTATGTATATTGTGCTCAATTTTATCTGGAACAAAACTAAGGCCGATAAAAAGAAGCGCATTTTAGTTATCGACGAAGCATGGCAGTTTATGAAGTACGAAGACAGCGCCAGCTTTATCTTTAGCCTTGCTAAGCGAGCCCGTAAGTATAACTTAGGTATTACCACTATTAGCCAGGATGTTGAGGACTTTATTGGGTCGCGCATGGGTCGCGCAATCGTAGCTAATGCGTCTATGCAGTTACTACTCAAACAAAGTCCAACAGCTGTAGACATGCTATCAGATGTGTTCAAGCTAACATCAGAAGAAAAGAAACGCCTCAGCCAGTTCCCGGTAGGCCAGGGATTGTTCTTTGCCGGTCAAAGTCATGTGCACATTCAAATCATGCCAAGCCCAACAGAAACCACCCTTATCACGACCAATCCCGAGCAAGTCAAGGCTATTGAGCAATCCGGCCAAATACCACTTGGTGGTGGCGCAAGCGGCGAAATCACCCCTTATTAAGATACCCTAAAGTGCTATTGCTTTTTTAGCAAATATTTGCTATAATATGTTTAGTAATAAGGATTCAATAAATGTCTCGATTACATGATTCAGAACCTAAATATCGCAAACCTGCAGCAGCGGTTGGCGCGTTAATGGCAACTGTCTTACTTGCCGCTTGCGGTACCTCCGAAGCAGCGCCCGGCCAAACAAATAACGCAACTACGTCCGCTTCAGCCTCTGCGACGCCCGGTACAGGCGAATCATCCACATCAAGCCCAAGCGTAGCTCCATCAGAGTCATCTACCACGCGCAAAGAAATAGTTTACCTAAAATCAGAAACACCTCCAGTGCCAACTAACTTTGATGAAGCAAAGGGAGTGGCAAACTGGTATACCAGCCAAGTTATGGAAGAAAAATCCGTACTCTGGGACGTTCTCGATCAAAACGATGCGAGCTTCTTTACTAAGCATAAGATAGGCAAGGCAGACATCGAAAACAATATAGACTATTTCAAAAAATGGTCTCAGGTTGTAGAACAGAGCCAATATAATACATTGGCCGAAACAAAAGATTTGTTTGCCGGCAACCTTGCAGTTGCTAAGGCAAACGAAATTATCCTGCAAAGCATTCTTGATAACCCAGCAATTGCTGACAAACTGCAACCCGATGCCCAGCAGATTACCTACAAAGATTTTCATCAACGAAGCCTTGATGACAAAACGCAGCTATTCAGTGTCATGTTTGGCGTTAATAAAACCAAAGACCCTGCCATGTGGCCAGATGATTACTTAATCGAGCCAGGCGTGCTTGCACCGATTACCGATGAACTTATCCGCTCTAACGAGGAAAACCGCGCTGGTAAGACCGCTTCATCGGTTGAAAGCGAAGGCCTTGGCTGGCTTATATTGCAAGGTTCCGAGCTCAATCGTTCGTGCACAGCATACGTTAGTGGCGAAAAGACAAGCTGTAGTTCGGCACCGTTTACAAGTGTAGAATAACCCTAGCTTAAAGTAAGCTTAAAACCCCCTGTAAATGGGGGTTTTAACGTTACCGTTTTATTGTATAAAATGGTAAAATATTGTGGTAATTGTGTGATTAAAATCAAATATGCCAAACGCTGTCTACGATGACGAGGATCAAGCTCGCACCAACCCAAGTTCTACTGATGATTTAAGCGCGCCCAAAACTCCTGGCGAAACCGACGTATCCAAGCTCGAGGACGACTTCGCAAAAGAAGCACCAAAGGAAGCGGTTGACGCAGAGAACAAAGCAATCGATACCGCAAAAAGCTTTTACAAAGGCGACCAGGATGGGGAAAGCGGCTTCTCAAATAAGGCCAAAGGATACCTGGGCAATATTGCGAACAAAAAAATATTGCCGTGGTTTTTAGGCCCGCTAGTAATAATTATATTATTGTTTTTTGTCATGGGAGCTTTAAAGTTACCAAACTATGCCGCTAACATAGCGTCGTATCGATTTGCTCGCTCGGCCATGGAATACGCTCGCACGTCTGCCGAAATTGACAGCACGAAGGTCGCTATAGAGACAGCAGATGACGCAAAATATTCAGCTCTAAAAGATAAATATACGTCTCTACGTAGTGCAACATGGGGCAAGCTCGATAAATATCGGCCCGAAAAAGTCTACCAAAACCTTAAAGGCGACGGCACAATTACGTACGAAACGCGGGTAGAGAAGAAGTTTGGTATCGAAACGCGTACCAAAATTACGGCTATTCGTATTAACGGAGAGAGAATTCCTGTTGAAAGCCCAACATTTAAGCAGAAGTTCGGTAGTCCGCTTTCGACCTATCGCGATCAGGTCAAGATGAAGCTAGCTATAGAAGCGAGGGTCAGCGATGCTTTAAAGGGCTCAAACACATTAGTTCGCAGTTCGGTTGCCAAAAAAATTCGGGCTGATCTGGGCATTAAATTGCGGTTTTGGGAAAAAGGTGCAAAAAATTATAGTGGTCTAAAGCCATCCGAGGCAGACCAATTATTGCTCAAAGAAAGTGTTGAAAAAGAAACCGTAAAACCTACTGGCAAGGCTGCTACTTCGAGTGTTAATGAAGCTGTTGATAAAGTCGACGAAGCCATGAAGGAATGTATAGATGACCCAGACTGTGCAAAAGAAATAGTAGATGGCGATAACCCGGAACAAGTGACAAAAGCTCTAAGCGAAGCGACCGATGAAGGCATCGCCAAAAAAGCCCTTGCTGTTGTTTCGCCAGCATATGCAATTGTGGTTCCGGCTTGTATGATTTATGACGGTTCGATCGATCATGCATCAGATACCATTGATGCGCAGACTGCCAGTGCAATTAAAAGTTTTAACGCCGACCAAACCAAAGCCCAGCAACAACAAATGGGCGATACCGCCGCCGAAGCTATTGCCGCTGCAAACCGAAAGATTGGGTCGGGTAACTCTGTGCCAGATCAGTATATGTCTGGCGCCACCCTTGATACTTCTGTAGAAAAAAGCCCGCAGGCGTCGGCTACAGGGGATTTCACAATCATCGATGCACTGGTTCCTAATGCTCAGGTAGCTGGAGCTCTTAATACGGTTGGGGATAAAGCATGTCCAACCCTGACGAGCGTTGGTTTTAATATTGCGGCAGCGCTCGGATTCGCAGTCGTAGGAGTATTAACAGGCGGGACTAGCTCTGTCGGTGGTGAAGCAGCGGCCCAAGGCATACGCGGTGTAATATCACTAACCCTTAAAAAGGCTTTTGTAAGCGGTGTTGAAAAAATTGCGACCGTAGAAGGTAGGCAGCAATTAAAGGGATTCTCCAAAAAGTTTGCCCGAGACTTTATTGGTATCGAAGCCACAACCGCACTCGCTAAAATGTTGGTACTCTCGCGGGCTGGACTTGTAAACAACGGAGCCACATCGCAAGGTGAAAGTGCTATCAATATTGCCGACATGGGAGCGACCGCCGAGAATAACCAGTATATGCAACAGATGATGTACGCCAGCCCGATGACTAATGATGCGACACAAACTGTAGACAAAGATGCTACACAACTAATTGCCGCAAAGGACGCGCTCAGCCCAGGCCTGGGTCGTTACTTCGGCACTACATCGCCACTAACTAAACTCCGTAATCGCACGGCAATTAACGTTGCCAAAATCAAGCAAAGCGGTCTTGTGACAGCATTTTCATCGTTTAACATTTCGTCCATTGCACTAACATTATTCCCGCAAAGCCCTGCGCACGCAGATTCAGCAAATTCTAACTGGGGCATCGTGCAGTGGGGATGGACAACTGAAGAACAGCGTCTCATCGACAGTAATCAAACATATAGCGTCTTACAAAATGATGAGTACCTATCGGATACGATTAATGCCACCATCGAAAGTGAGTACGGTAAGTGCTTTACAAGCTCAATGGGGACACTATTAAAAGATGGCGATATTAAGCGCACGGATACTGGCGATGTCGTAAAGACGGGGACAACCTGCTCGCCAGAAAGTCTCGGGCCAAATAATCCAAAATATGGCGACAAAGTATTTCGCTGGAGGCTATCAAAGAAGCGGCAGGCGGTACTTGACCATAACCTAGAGATGCAAAACCCAACCGAAGATAGTGCGACGCCAAACCCATCAGGAGATGGTAGTTCGGCTGGTGCAAACGCTACTGCAGCCGAGGTTTTAGCGCAGTGCAAAAACAACACAGCAACAGGCAAAGTCAAAATTGTTTGCTCAAGTCTCACGCTTATGGGGATTCCTTACGGCGCCATGGGGACCGCTGGATACTTAACGAAAAATCCACCCGTTGTCGGCTGTAACTCGTACACAAATATCTCAATCATGCGCGCTACAGCAGGCAAGTACAAAGGCGAGTACTGCTCCCAGACATATGAAAATGAAGGTGTTAAAGATGGTAACTTTAAAAAGATTCCACTGTCGGAAGTCGCGCCAGGGGATATTGTTATTCGCGAATCTAGTTGTGGCTGTACAAGCGAGTGCGGCGGTAATGGTGCGGACAGTCAGGGCCGATTTGGTCACGTTGCAATTGTTGTTTCATACGATAAGGCTACTGACAAACTCGTTGCATCGGAAGCTACCGGGCACTCAAAACCATCTGGCATTAGTGATCCAAAAACAGCTACCTGGTCTTCAAGCAATATCTACGGCTTTACATACGGTATGGTCTATACGGGTGGGGGACTATAAATTATGAACATTTCTAAGCGCGCCAAGATTCTCATATCAATCGCGATTGGTGTAATAGTTTTATTGGTTCTGTTATTCACGGTGCCCCTCGCAACAATCAAGGCACCATCAAGCAATTTTGATCTTTATGTAAACGATAGGCTCGTAGAATCAAAAAGCACAACTTCTGCAATGGGATTAAAAACCATTGCCATCGCTAATCAATCAACTGCAAAATCAAATCAAAAGATATTCGTATTACCGTTCAGCTCATACGTACCAAAGCAAGGCAACAATCAGAAGGTTGACTCAATTATGAAAGAGGCCGCAGTTGATGTAAAACAGATTAGCACCATTCAATCATCTAAGTTCTTTAGTAACGGAAAATGGTTGGTCGTATATTCTGGAATCAATCAACCGGATGCTCAAAAATGGCTTTCGGTCTTAAACTATCGACGTTCGTCTGGTAGCTGGGAAATTGTTTTTGAGGGCGCAGGATTTGACGAAGATGCAAATTCACAAGTACCTAATGATGTTTATGATTATATTATTTCCGGGGGCACGCTATGATTTTGACCATAAAGAGGCGTCTGCTTAGCAATAAGCACATCGCTCAAAAAACTGGCCTTATATTTGCGCTTTTAATTATGATTAGCAGTAGTGTAGCCTCGCCATTCGCATACGCAGCTTTTACAACCTCTGACCTACAGGCAATCCTCGAAAAGCGGGCCCGATTTGACCCGAATGCTGGCGAGTGCACAAACACGACACCACAAGACCCACAGGTAATTACAAATACTTCTGTGTATGTAATAGGTGACTCGTATGCTAGAGATTCCAAGGATATGCTAACAACAAAGCTAAAACTCAAGGGCTACACTGATATTACCGTTAACGGCCATGGCGGGCGAGGCATAAACAAGCCCGCTAACGACGGAGAACCTGGTGCATTAACTTCAATCGAGCAAGACAAAGAGGTTATTAAAAAAGCCGGCACCGTTATAGTTATCCTAGGCACTAACGCATCTGATGCAGTCAGTGGCCTGGGTGACTTGAATGCATACGATAAAAGCATTCCAACTTTTATGGATAAACTCCACTCATACAATGATGTTGCTCGCGTTTTTTGGGTCAATACAAACCATGACTCTGCGGATAGGCTCACGTTAATCCCCCCCACAAACAAAGCGATAGCAAAGCACGCTTCGACAAAAAACTATACTGTTGTTGATTGGTTTTCTGCGCTTGAGTCAAAAACCAAACACGATTACCTTGATGCTGGCTCCGGATGGCTTCATCCAAACAAGACTCGAGGTTATCCATTATTTACTGATGAAATAATTAAAGCAGTTGGACTACCCGTTAGTACCTATAATACCGACCAAACCACGACACCAACCGTAGCCGTTGTTGACGCGGCTGCCACAGATACGGCCGCTACATCCGTGAATCTAAAGTTATTAACTGATATTAAAGAAAAAGATAAAAAGAATGTCCCAATTATATGGAACTGGATTCGCGCCAAAGGCTTTACCGAAGCACAAACCGCCGGCATGATGGGCAACATCTATCAAGAGAGTAAGTTCGAGGTAGACCTATGGGATCCACCGGCCTACGGACTTATTCAGTGGCAAGATGGACGATATGAAAGCTTAAAAAAGTTTGCAGCGAATCGTAATCTTAAAATCGATCAAATAGATACCCAAATGAAGTTTATGATGGCGGAGCTTACAAGCCCAACGGGGAGATTTTTAAAAACAGTGTACGAGCCACTTAAAAAAGCTCCGGATATTAAGACGGCTACAAGTATTTGGTTGCGCGAGTATGAACAGCCAAACAACCTCGATCAAGAAGAAATCCTAAGAATAAAATGGGCGAATGAGGTAATGGCTACTATGGGAGGCACGCCAGTCGTTACACCGCCTGCGGCTACAAGTGGCAGTAATGGTTGCGCGCCAGTTACAGGTAATTCATGCGAGGGGCTCTTACTGCCGACAATCGTTGACCCAGCAAAATTAGGTGCGGCGATAGATGCATATATTGCTAATGTTTCTAAGTCATACAATGGTGGCACGTCTCCATTTAATGGCCTAGGTAGTAAGTTTGTCGAAGGTGGTATTAAGTCCGGCATCAACCCGCTGTTAGGCGTAGTACACGCACATAAAGAATCGTTATTTGCGCTCTATACTGTTAAGGGGTGGCACAATTATACCTTTGCTACCGCCGCCGCTGCTGCTGCTGGCGATACAAGCAAGCTATCTCCTTCATACAACGCGTATGGTCGTTCTGCCGGCCCAGGGCAACCAACTGTTTGGTATAACGGCAGCAAGGGTCCTCGAGAGGTGTATCAATGGAGCTCGTGGGAGGATAGCCTTACTGGTACTAACAGTTTCTTTGACTACTATAAAAATAAATGGGTAGACGAAAAAAAATATACGACTATTGACCAAGTTATTAAAGAGTATGCTCCGGCAAGTGATGGTAATGACCCAAATGGTTATGCTGCATTTATGCATAATAATATATCCAAATTAATTTCTGCGGCAGGTGATGCTATTAGCTGTGGGACACCTGGGGCGGGCGCAGGCGGCAGTGGTGGCTCTAAGCTTGACGGCAAAGAAACGGTAAAGCTTCAGTATGGCTACTACGTCAAAGACGGCGGTACCCCAAAAATGATCTACTACAGTCAGTACGACGACCGATTCAATGGGTCGGAAGGAAAAACAATTTATCCCGGATTCGATAGAACAGACCTAGGGCCATTTGGCCAGTGTGGTTGCTTCTCAACAAGTATGGCAATGGCCATAAACACCATTGGTGCAAATAAAAACGTAACACCTCTTGATATTGGTAAAGAAGTTTTGAAAGCCGGGGTTAATGCTGGAGGATGTGGATATAGCGGCAATGCAGCCTTCGGCGAAAAGCTTGGCCCTATCTTTAACGTTAAAATAACTTCGATAACTACTATAGATAAAGCTAAGGAGGGGTTGCGTAGTGGCGGACTTGTCGTTGTAAGCATGGGTCCTTCTGTATTTACGAGCGGAAGCCACTATATTGTGCTGCGCGGATTAACGAGTGATGGCAAGTTTGCAGTTGCAAACCCAACAAACATGAGCCAAACCGTATCATCTACCTATACAGAAGGCTACATTAATAGTGTCGCGCATAACGAAGATGGCAGAATGTGGGTAATCAGTGCTAAGTAATCTTACCGATAGTCAAAAAAAATACTTACTTTGGGGTGTGTTGGTTTTTGTGGTGCTTATGATTTTGATATTTAGTGGTGTGATTTCAAAAAGTCTTCATAAAACAGAAGGCTCGCTAGCAAAAGATGCCTACGGGGATTTAATTGAGACTAAGACATATGGCCAACCCAATAGCGAAAACAACGAAAAAGAATTCGCACTACGTTTAAATAATTTTGTCACAGACAGTATCTCTCCTGATCAAGTAACACTACTAAAAAAGTCGCTTAAGTTTTATATCTGGGACAATATTAACGACGCAGAGACTAAGGCAGTACTTGATGACGGCAAAATTACACCAAAAGATACTACAGCTATTTATGAATCAAAAGTAAGAACAAATAATAATACATCGAGCTTTATTTTGCGCCTTACACTAGACCAACGATTAACAATCATCAAGGCAGAAGCAGTAAATGGCGATGCCGTTACTGAATTATCTATTAAGTCCCAAGGCTAATTAAGTTACTGGCTTGGGCAAATTCTTTCATCACGACATCAGCGTCAGTAGTAGTAATGACTGTCTGATAATCTTGTAGATAGCGGGTGAGCGCTTTGCGGCGCGAGCCATCAAGTTCACTAAAAACGTCATCAAGTAGTATGAGTGGTTTTTGCTGGCGAACTTGCTCTAGTATCTTTAACTCTAATAACTTAAGACTTAGTACTAATGTACGCGTTTCGCCACGCGAGGCAGTAATGTCTGCGGGCTGCTCGCGAATAAATACTAATATATCTTCGCGGTGTGGCCCATAGGCCGTAAAGCCACGCAGTAAATCTTTTTCGATATTCTTTTCGAGCTTATGTAAAAGCGCTGACTCATACGCTTCGATTGGTAAATCGGTATCATATTGTAAAAATACATTTGTTTGCTCGCCGGCTATCTCGCTATATATACCTTGTAAGCTTTTGTTAAGCTCTGTGATGAGCTTTAGGCGCGCAGATACAATCTTACCGGCAAGTTCACTTAAACGGACGTTCCAGGCAAATATTTGGTTATGTACTACTGCGCTATCATTTTTTAATAATCGATTACGCTGCGCTAATGTCCGTTTGTAGTGGTTTTTGAGCGAACTAAAGCCTGGTTCGGTTTCGGCTAAAATATCATCAAAAAACTCACGTCGTAAATCAGGCGAGCCTGTCAGCAGGCGCATATGCTCCGGCTCGAACAACACAACCGGTAAACAATCAGCGAACCCCAGACGCTTACGGGGCGTGTCGTTTAATTCATATATTCTCTCTGTTAATTCACCTTTTTTCGTTAACTTAACAACCCTTGATCCGCTAGGGGTTACTGCATCAATACGAGCCCAGTCATAATCTCGGCCAACTAAATCGCTATAACTAGCCCGGTATGACGAGACACCACTCAGTACTAATAGTGATTCAAGCAAATTAGTTTTACCGCTCGCATTTGGGCCAACTACAATATTTACCGCTGGCGAAAGCTCAACAGCAAAATCTGGATATGAACGAAACTGCTGCAATCGCAGCGAAGTGAGTACAGATGAGCTCATTACGATAATTGTACCTGAAAGAGTGCGGGGGTGCGCTTAACTCTTAAGCGGCATTACTAAATAGGTGTGGTCTGGCGATTCTTTGCTCGTCAGTACGCATGGCTCGAGTTTGCCATTAAAACCTAAGGTAACTTCTTTTGTACCAAGTGCATTAAGCGCATCTAACAAATAGCGAGAATTAAGCGTTACTTCGCCACCACCACTAACATCTGCGGCTGCGCTAGAAGTGTTTTCACCGAGCTGTGATGCAATCGAGGTGATACTTATTTGCTTAGCTTCTTCATCTACTTTCAAAGTAATACTACCAGCGCTTTCACGAGCAAAGAGGCTTGATACTTTTGTGATTGCAATAAATTCATCACGGCTAACTGTGGCAGTTGTGGCAAATTTATTAGGAATAAGCTTGCGGTAATCAGGGTAGGTTGCATCGATTAGTCGTGTTACAAGCTCAACATCACCGGCCCTAAACAATACCTGCTGGCTGTCTGCAAACACCTCAACGTTATCGAGGTTATCAGGCAAAATACGGAGTAAATCTTGTAGTGCAGTTGCTGGAACAAGTAGTGATATATCTTGCGCGGTTTTGATGAGTTTCTTTTCTGCTAATCGGTAGCTATCAGTAGCTGCTGCAAATAGAGCACCGTCTTGCGTTTTAAGTAGTACGCCCGTTAATACTGGGCGCGTCTCATCGCCGCTAGCCGCAAATACCACTTGTTGTAGACCTTTTTTACACTCCTTGGCAGGAATACTCCACTGTACGCCATCGGTAATTTCAGGTACAACAGGGAACTCGTCGGCAATTACACCGTTAATAGTTGAACGATATTGGTCGGTGCTGATATGTAACTTGTGGTCGTCTAGCTCTAAATCAAGTACGCCACCCGGTAGGCTTGTGACATATTCTTGCATGAGTCGCGCTGGTACGGTGATAGCTCCTTCTGACTGAACTTTAGAACCAATCTTTTCAGTGATAGCGATCTCTAGGTTTGTAGCAGAGAGGCTAAGACGATTATCGACAGTACGCAAAAGTACATTGTTTAGGATTGGTAATGAGTTCTTGCTTGCCATTGCTACGCGAGCAACATTATTTAGTGCTTTGGCTAGGTTTTCCTGGGTGACTTGCAGCTTCATTATATGTACTCCTATATTACTTATTTATTAGTGTAGTAGTAGTTATAAGCCCTGTGGATTGTGTGAATAAACCACGGCTAACAGATTGATATTGCATAAAAAAGGTGTGCAAAACATGGTGCGTAACACGTGCGTTAATGGTGCACAAAAATGTGTTTAAAAATGAATTCACAATGCGCGGTTGGTTGTGTGCATAAGTCGATTGAGTTGTTCGCTGGCTTTGCACAAACTTACGCACAGCCCATCCACATACTAACGACACAAAATTGACATTACGCATACAGGCGCTCCTTAATTTCTTTGACGTGCTCTTTAAGGAGTGTGTCAAAATGCAGTTCTTTTTCTATCTTTTCGACAGAATGAATTGCCGTCGTGTGGTCTTTGCGGCCAAGCTCATGGGCAATCTTTGGAAAACTAAGATGAAGTTCGCTACGTAGTAAGTACATTGCAACCTGACGAGGCACTACAATGTCTTTGTCTCGCTTAGCGCTTAAAATCTCATCCACACTTAATTGGAAGTGCTTTGCCGTCTTTTCGACAATCTGCCGGGCGTTCATGTGCTTTGGGCGGGAGCGGTGTGTGCCAAATAGGCCAGTAGCAATAGAAAGGTCTGGTTGTAGGCCGCGCATCTCACAAAAGGCGAGTAATTGGTTGAGTGCACCTTCTAGTTCGCGGATGTTTGTCTGCACTTGATTGGCAAGATACTCCACCACTTGCTGGTCTAATACCATACTATGTTGGTTTGCTTTGTTTTGTAAGATTGCACAGCGCGTTTCAAAATCTGGTGCGCCAATATCTACAATCATGCCCCACTCAAAACGACTTCTAAGCCGTTCTTCTAGGGTAGGGATAGATTTAGGCGGCTTATCGCTACTGATAATAATCTGCTTATTTGCCTGGTGCAGCGCATTAAAGGTGTGAAAGAACTCTTCTTGAGTCTTTTCTTTACCTGCAATAAATTGCATGTCATCAACAATCAGTACATCTGCGCTTCGGTAATGGCCAACAAAGTCGGTTACTTTTTTATAGCGGATAGCATCTAAAAACTCTTGTACAAACTGTTCGCTGGTTGCATACACCACACGTGAGCCTTTTTTATTGGCGAGCACCGCATTACCAACAGCCTGTATAAGGTGTGTTTTACCCAGCCCAACACCACCGTACACAAATAATGGGTTGTATTTAGTGCCAGGGTTTTGTGCAATTGCTTGGCAAGCTGCGTAGGCAAGCTCATTACCAGATCCAACAATAAAGCTATCAAAGGTATATCGTTCGTTTAATCCTTGGCGGTACGAATGAGTGACAGACGGAGCACCATTTCCAATCATTTGTCGTGTTTCGTTTTGAGTAGTTGGTTGCGATAGTATGACGACCTCAGTGTTATCAGTAGGTCGTTTGCTTGGCGTGGTGCCAGAATGAATCTTAAATTCTAAATCTAAATCAGTAACACCGTTCTTTTGTAGTAGCTCAACGAGCATCGGCTTATATTTAAGCTCCAATTGTTGCTTGGCAAAGATATTAGGAACCCCCACAACCAGGGTTTCTTCGTTACGGCGCAGCACGCGGGTGTTTTTAAACCACGTTATATAGCTTCCACGAGAAACGGTAAGCTCTACTTCACCAAGAACCGTCTGCCAGAGCGTGTCGTCTCCCATAACCTAGAATAACCTCCCTTATACCGCTTTTGTTATCAGTTTTTCACTGATGCGTTACCTAAACTATACAAAAAAACGGCAAAGTTTTCCACAGGCATTTTGAAATTTTTGTGAATTTGTATCGTAACATGTGCCAACGGGGGTGTTTTTATACACAGGCAAAATCGGTATCAGTAAAGCAGTGGATAAACTATGTCTATTTGTGGACAAAATCGCAAAATTTCATCATAAAACACGTATTTTTTACAATTGTTTTTTACATTTGATACTGCCCATGCTTGAATCTGTCCACCTCTTGTGATACTATAACCGACTGAAGTTATGCCTAAACGAACGTATCAACCAAAGAAACGCAGCCGCAGCCGAGAACATGGCTTTTTAAAGCGCATGTCTAGCCGTGCTGGCAAGCTCGTATTAAAGCGTCGACGCCTTAAGGGCCGAACACGTCTTTCTCACTAATCCCTTAGTTTCGGTTACAATAGTATTGACGATAGTAACAAAACAATAAGGGATTTTTTGTGCTAGCAAAAAAACACCGTTTCCACGGACACAGCAGTCTCAACTACACATACCGCAAGGGTGATACCGTGCGCAGTCCTTTTTGCGCTATGCGATTTGTACCTGGTAAGTTTGAAGCCTACCGGGTAGCGGTCGTCGTAAGTAAGAAGGTCGCCAAGGTGGCCCCAGACCGCAACCGCATTCGTCGCAGAGTGTACGAAGCAGTCCGCTTACTTGCACCAGGCAGGCTTACCAACGAAGATATTGTAATCACCATCTTTGACGATAGGTTCTTAACGCTCCCGCACGATGAACTACACGAATCAATCAAGCGGCAGCTTGATCATATCGCCAACAAAGACAAACAAGCTCACAATTAACTTCTTAAAAAGGTTCGACAGAATTATTAACTCGAGGTAAACTAGGGTAAGTTATGTTTCATTTTATCGGTCAGGTGTTTAATGCGCTGATTGCGCGCCCTATTTTTAACCTGTTAATTATAATTATTGCAATCCTACCCGGTCACAACCTGGGTGTTGCTATTATTATCTTTACAATTATTGTTCGTACTGCCATGTATCCACTGCTTAAAAAGCAGCTACATCATGCAATGGCCATGAAGAAGCTTCAGCCAGAGATGAAGCGCATCAAAAAGGCAGCAGCAGGCGACAGGCAAAAAGAAGCCCAGCTAATGCAAGAGCTCTATAAAGAGCGCGAAATCAATCCTTTTTCTTCAATCGGTATTATTTTAGTCCAACTACCAATCCTTATTGGATTGTATTCTGGCATCTCAAAGCTCATTAAAGATCCAAGCGCGATTTTGACGTATTCATATAGCTGGGTTCAGAACTTGCCGTATATGCAAAGTCTTGTTGGCAACATTGATAGCTTTAACGAAACGCTACTTGGTTTTGTTGACCTAACGCGTCACGCAGTCGAAAAGGGCGGTATTTATTGGCCGGCTATGATTTTGGTTATAGCGAGTGTTGTCGTGCAGTTCTTCCAGAGCAAGCAGTTGATGATGCAAGATAAAAACGCACGCAGCTTGCGCCAGATTTTTAAAGACACCGCAACTGGAAAAGAAGTTGACCAAGCCGAAGTGCAAGCAGCAACTAGTCGCTTCACCCTTATCTTTATACCATTTATTTTGTTTATTGTTTCTGTTAGCTTGCCAGCGGCGCTGTCGTTGTACTGGTTCGTTGGCGGTTGTGTGGCACTAATTCAGCAAACCCGAATCTTGCGCAAAGATGTCGAAGAGATGGAAGCGAGCGTTGACTCGATACCTGTCGAAGCTGAAATCATTACTACGAATACTTCTAAAAATAAAAAGAACAAAACCTCCAAAAAGAAGAAATCTACTAAAAAACGGAGGTGATTATGGAAGAATCAATTCAATACGCAAAGAAATATCTCGAAGATATTCTGTCGTTTTTTGGACTTAATACCGATGTATACGCAACGTCAGAAGAAGACGTGATAGAACTGTCTGTGCCATCAACACACATGAATGGCTTTTTGATTGGTCAGCACGGCGATACTATGCGCTCGCTGCAATATATGGTCAGCACCGCTCTTAAAAATAACGGCTACGAGTATAGCCGCGTGAACGTTGATATTGCAGACTATAAAAAAGCCCGACACGAACGCCTTGCCGAGCAAGTAGAGCAGTGGATTGAAAAGATTAAATCAAGTGGCGAGCCAATGGAGCTACGCCCGATGAACGCAGCTGATAGGCGCATTGTACACAAGGTTGCCAACGAACATGGCGTCACAACAGAATCACGCGGCGAAGGTCGTGACAGGCACGTTGTATTATCTTTTAGCGGCAACGCAGAACCAGCCGAAGACGCCGAAACCGAAGAATAGCAGTTAACAAAATTAAAACACCACCCTAAGATTTAGCGGTGGTGTTTTTTGTTCTTCTTTTTCTTGGCTGTCTTTTTTGGTTTTGCACTTTTAACTGGCGCATCTGACGCTTCGGCTTTTTCTTCTGTCTTTTTGCTTGCCTTTTTGGCTTTAGTCTCTTGTATTACTTCTTCGGCAAAGACGGCTTCTTGGATTGATTGCTTAGAGGTAGTGCGTTTGCCATAAATATACAGAGCGAGTAGCCCAATGGCAGATGCTAGGCAGATAATGCCAAGCCATAGCTTTACCGATGAGTTGTTTTTTGTAGTTGCGGTCTGGGTCGCTGGTGCGCCACTAACAGTGATAGGGCCTGTCGCTACTTGATGTAGGGCGCTTGCGCTACCGCCAGCGGTTGTTGCGGCACTACTGCCGCTTTGCTGAAAGCCAGCATCCTGGAAACTAGACTGATTAGATGCGCTAAAAATCTGAGACGCTGATGTTGTCGTTTGGGTACTTTCTGCTTTTGCTGGGGCAGCATAAAACGTAACTAAGCCGGCTAGGGCTAGCGTAATAAAGATGGCTCGTGGGGTAATAATTTGTAGTGATTTCATTGCGGGTAATTATGGCCTATGCGTGTACATGAGTAAAGCGCTACATCTGTTATTTCTTGAGTGCAGCCGTATATACCTCGAGTGTTTGTTCGGCCATGTGCTGCCAACTAAACTCCTTGGCGCGTTGGCGCCCGCGGCGCACGAGCTTATTGCGGAGTTCGGTATTTGTTAAGATTTCGTCGATGCTACGGGCAATGTCGTGGGTGTCGAGGGGGTTGCAGTACCAGGCTGCATCGCCGTACACCTCGGGTAGGCAGGTTGCGTCACTACTTACAACTGGCGCGCGGTGCATCATAGCCTCTAGCCCAGGCAGGCCAAAACCTTCGCTGAGACTTGGGAAGACATATGCCTTACAGCCTCTGTAGAGCCACTTTAACTGGCCTTCGCTTACGTAGCCAGTAAAGATTACAGAATCACTTACACCGAGCTTCTCGGCCTCTTTAACGTAGCTGTCGTAAACACTATCTTTTCGGCCGGCGAGCACCAATAAAAGATCAGGGTGCTGTTTTTTTACAATCGCAAAAGCCTCAAGCAAGCGGCTTAAGTTTTTGTGTGGTTGCGGCCGGCCAACATAAAAAATAAACGGCTTGCTTTGCAAATCTTTAATTGGTTCTATTGGCGCGGTAATTTCATCGGCTGCCTCGTACGTTACAACAACCTTTTTTGGCTTAATTTTTGCGTAGTTAACCACATCTTTTTTTACAAATTCTGTAGGGGTGATTATTTTTTTACTCGTGCGGGGCACATACCAGTTAACAAAGCTATATACGCGTTGCTTTATCCAAAATATAACTGGGTTTTTAGCAGGGTTTTTAAAGCGCAGGGTAGTTAAGTCGTGCATGGTTGTTACATGCTTACCGCGGTATAAAATTGGTTGTTGCACCATAGCAAAGTGCACTAAATCTGGCTTGAGCTTTTTAAGCTGACGCTTAAAGCCAAGCTGTTCGGCAAACGTGAATTCTTTAAATGGGCTGGGTATTTTCGTAAAGTTTGGGTTTGTTGCTTGCCAGGTGTCCATGTCGTCTGGTTTTAGCAGCACTGCGTAATTATTTGTTTTGTCGATTTTTTGTAAATAGTGCAATAACCGCTCAACGTAGCGGCCAGTACTAGTATTAATCTCTCTCGCGTCAATCGCGATTTTTGCCATTACTTAATTGTACCTTATCAGGGGTGATAACGCACGACTATGCGCCAAAACAGCACGACAAGCCCCAGTAGTAATAACGGAGCGCCGAAAACTAATAACCAGCTAGTGTGGCGCACGGCAACGCTACTAGCTATGAGTTGTGGCTGTTCGTTCTTGTCAGAAATACCTGCGACGGTCGTAGTAGGTTGACTAATTTCAGGACTTTTCGATGCACTATTTTGGTTTTGGTCTGAGAATGTTGTTGTAGCGGTACTTGCCGGTGGCGATGCTGCCACGGCCGGGCTGCTTGCCACTGTTGAAGCCGCGGGAGTTATGACTTCGGTATTAAGCACTGGAGGCAAGGTATCGTTGAGCTTATAGCCAGGCACAGACTCTGTTGGCGTAACGGGTGGATCTACGATAACGGGCGGAACCTCGGGGCTAGGTTCAACGATTACGGGCGGGTCGGTTGGGTTTTCGCCGGGTGGATTAGTTTGGTCCTGAGGGTTTTGCGTATCGCTTGGGCTAGGGGGTATTACAGGGGCAGGAACGGCTGGTGGTTCGTCAATCAAATCGTCACACGCATCGTCGATACCATCTTTATCGTAATCTGTGTTGCTTGGCTCAATTACAGTACACGCCTCGTTTATATTCGCTATACCGTCGCCATCATAATCTGCGGCAGATTCTGCTACATACACTATTTTTGTAAGTGTTATATCTTCGCCAAGGATGTTCTTTCCTTCAAAGTACAATGTGTGATAGCCGGTCGGTAGCGATGGCGGAATAGTAATCTCTCCACTAAGGTTTCCAGAGGTATCCGTGCTCATGGTACCTAGGGCGATTGGGTCCGAGTGCAGACTAAGGTTAAATTGCGAACTAGGCTTAAGGCTTACAAATTGCGCAACAGGGCCGAGGGCTAGCAATGAATTTTTTAGCAACAGGTCTGTAGATAAATCCTGCATGTATTGGATAGTTTTAATTGTTCTGTTGCTGTGTGGTGCGGTTGCTAGTAGCGGTATGTTGGCATCGTCCGGCACGGCCAATGTTGCCGTAGGATTCGGAGCGGGCATGGATGCGGTTAGGCCGTGGGTTTGGCTGTTGATGGTTTGTGCAAATAATTCATGCCCAAGCTTGTTGGGGTGGTAGCTCTCTTTGGCTAGTGGCCCCACGCCATTTATTGGCCCGCCATTCCCTACAGTTAAACCGTTAACCGCAACTTTTGATGAATCTGTTTCGCATAGCCTATGGCCCGCAAAAGCGGTAGTAGTGTCTACGTAATACGCGCCGGCATCCTGGGCTGCATTTTTTATAACGTAGTTTAGAAAGCTAACAAGTTGATTGCTAAAAACTATCTCGTCGTGGTCGAAGTGCACGTTGTTCGCACAATTACCGTCTGCGTACGCAACTTCTGGGTACCCAATAACATATATCCGGGCATCAGGTGCTGCGCTTTGCTTGAGTTTTGTGTACATGTCACGAAGCTTTTCGTATTGGCTGTTTATAGTTCCGACTAACTCTTTTCGGTCCTCGTAGTATGGATAGCAATCACTAAGGCCTACCCCAATAACACATTTAGTAATTATGTCTGCGAACCCAATATCGTTGCCTCCCATCGAAAGGGTTATAATATTGGGCTTATTTAGATTCACAAAGCTATATTGCGTTCGGTATCCTGGCAAGAAGCCCAAGCTAATATCGTTATCGTAAGCTGGCGATGATTTATTTTTAGCCTGAGCTTGATTTTCACTGTATTCTTTTTCGCTACTAGAAACTACATCTTTAATTTTTGCTCCCGAGCAGGCTATCGACCCGTATGTTCCTGAAGTGCTTAGCAAGCTGTGTAGTAGATATCCATAAGAGCTGTAAGATTGGTGACATCGGTTATCGGCAATATTTGTCTCAGGCCTATAGTTATACGCACCCTCGCCAGATGAAAAACTATCCCCAAGCGCCAGGTAGTTAACCTTTGTTAAGCTTTGCTCGTCGGGTGATAGGGTAAACAGGCCAATCTTTCGATTGCTAGCGCTGACGCGATCGTATGTCCCATAAAACTGCAACAGATTGCTATTTATGAACTCAGGAGAGCTTACGGTTGCATAATAGCTAGGGCGTAGCGCGATAATGGCTTGCTGAAGATTAACGTATGGGCAAGTGTTTATTGCTGAGCCAAGGTTTTTTGTGCAGTTTGCGGTATCGAACAGTAAAAACTTTTTTTCGGGCGTCTGGGTGCTAATAGCCGTGTATCTTCCGTCATCGCTAATTGCATTCAGCGAAAAAGGATTATTGAGTGTAGGTGCAAATGAAAATACTTCACCCGACAGCGTATTTACGCGCACAAAGCCAGAGTTGCCCAACCCATCAGCGATGAGCCACCGCCCGTTTGCTGACACGCTAACAGTATTAGAATCCACGTACAGCAAACTGCCCGCCGAGTTTTTTGTAGGCACAGCCGTAGCGGGCAAGGTGTAGGTTATTGTTCCGTTTACCCCTTTGGTCATGGCGATGTTGTTAAACGGATTATCGTAAAAATATAGTTTGTAGCCACCGCTAGCACTCACGAGCTCAGCTAATCTTGATTGTCCAGGCAGGGGGATTAAGCGTGTATAATTTCCCATTTGGCTTGCAAGTTTTCCCGCGGTAGACGTGCCGTTGAGCAAAATGTAGCCATTACCATATCGTCCACCACTAAAACTGTATGCGCAGACCTGAATTTTTTTAGACGACTCGATTTTGAACCATGTTTTTACGCATGGCACTGTGTTGCTTCCAATAGTATCTAAAATGGATGCATCTTGTGGAATTGTGTATGTTTTTTGCTCAGTTAATGTTGGTGCGCTGTCTTGCCAGCTATTTTCATTTGCGTTTCCGTGCGCGATCAAGACCACTAAAAATATAATACTTACCACCAAAAAACTTGCTGTGTTTTTTGCTAACGTTCCCAAACCCGCAGCTCCGATTGCTTATGTATTTATTTATAACGCTAATATCGGTAGGGGTAAAGATTATTTTCAGTTTTTTACTGGGTAAAACTCAGCTTTAGCGAAATCAGTACACCCTAATCCTAATCGGAAAGACGAAGTGTTCGTCGTTATCGCTAATGGATCCATCTCGAACGATGCATAGCACCCCAATTTATTCTTTTCTAACTTTATATCATCACTCGACCTATATTCATCTGAAGCTACGAATGTGGCTTGGTTTTTTATATAGTCGTTAGAGACGGAGATAGAAGGACTACTCTTGAGAAACTCATCAATTTTCTTTGTTATATCAATGGCCGAATCCTTCGTTTTTATAAAGTCGTAAACTAGATAAACACGAACGCCGCAGCTTAGTCGGCCTTTCTCGAACTTAGCACTACTATAGCTGCAAGATTTATCTTTTGTAATGGTTGTTGGCTGGCCGACCTGGGCAGATATTTCGGAAGAGAGAGCGTCTAGCGATTTTTCAGCTGCAATGAATTCTTGTTTTTGGTTATAAATTATCAGCTTATTAACGCCGATAAACCCAAAAACTCCAATAACTAAAACGGCAACCATAATTTTAGCCCAGTGTTTGTTCCAAAACTTAGAAACACTTGTTTGTTTCTTTGGCGTAGATTTAGCACTGTTTTTCTTTGTAGGCATAAGCAAATTATAACAATTTATTTATATGTAAGGCTCTCAAAGATTTGGTACGTAGCGGCCTCGTCTTTTTGGTTGTATCCGTTTGTGTAGAACATTACGACTGGGGTTTGACCAACTGCACCCTTGCGGTACGTAAAGTAAAAGATACAATCACCGGTTTTGCCTGCTGTGGCAGGCTGTGTGCTTGCTTCTGGCTTGTAGTATCCAATTCGCACTTTGTTGTTTGGGTCTGTGCCGACATGCGTTTTAACGATTCGTAGTTGCTTATCCTGGGCATTGGCTTTCAAAGAATCTATATATACTTCGTTTTCTGGTGTGTAGTCGCATCCACCGCCAAGACCTTCGACAGGCGCGCGCCAACCAATGGCCGTACTATTAGGGCTCGTCACTGTGACAGATTCTGTTGCCAGGTTATCTGGATCGTTGCTGTACTTGCTGTTAACTTTTAACGTCCAATCGGCAGGGTATTTAAAGCACGCTTTTTCTACCTCAGAGCAATATTCTTTTAACTGCGCAGTACTTACTGTGTCTGTGTTTTGCTTTGGAGCAGTCTGGGCTGCTTGGGTTTGGGTTGTCTGTGGCGATACAACAACGACCTTCTTTTGGGTTGATTTGTCGTAAACCTTCCATCCCACAAATCCAGCTACGCCAATGGCCAGCAAAATCACCATAATAATAACAATGCTAAAACCACCCTGTTTTCTAATCATAAGCAAATTATAGCAGTATTTTAGTTGCCAAAAATACCGTCAGAACCATCGATGAGTAAATCGTGAATCTTTTTAGCGCGGTCTAGCGTAAGGCCAGGCAAGTAGGCCTCGGCGCGGACTTTTTTATCTTGCGCACCATTGGTAGTCGTGCCCCATGGGCTACCCGCTGTTTCGATACTAATTCGCGCAATACCCAGCACGCGGTCAGCAAGGGTTCGTTCGATATTTACGTTTTCGATACTTGTGTACGGTAGTGAAACCTCGGTTTTATGAATAACGCCTCGTTGGATTTCGACACCCTTTTCGCTAATTTCAAACCGAAAATTGTTGTACATAAGGGCAGTGCCAATAAGTATCCCCACCAGGTACACAATAAATAGCAACACAAATAACTTAGGCAGTAAAAATACACCAACAACAAAAAGCCCAAGTAACAAAATTGTTTTAGAGATATTTGCAAAAAAGAAGTACAAAAATGCATCACCGCCTAGTTGCTGCAACGGATATGTTTCGGGTGGTGTTTTAGAGCCGTTAGATTCGTTTTGGGCAATTGCCGCTTGGGGTGTTTCGGCAACAGGTGCCTCTACGTGATACACGCGGGCTTCGGCGCCATGCTGCGCTGCGCCACAAAATTTACAAAAGTTAGAATTGGCCGGAATGTTTTGGCCACAGTTACTGCAATATATCTGATTCATAAAAATAGTATAGCCTAGATTTAGGGTGAGGCTACAGAACTTAAGAACTAATTAATTGTGTCGAGGATATTCTTATATTCTTTGTATACGTCCGAAGTATGAGAATTGTCGGGTGAGCTATACGTAACACTTACGACCTTATTTCCGAGAATGAAAGAAGTGGTTGTGACTGGAGAAGACTCGTAAGACCAAATGTATTCAAGCGCTTGTTTATCGCCAACCTTAATGCGGGTAAACTTTCCGCCCCCATAGCCAACCTGAGTTTTTACAACATCAGTTTCTTCGACCGGTAGATTACCAGAAGGAGAGGTAGTTACGTTTATCAATGCACCTTTTGTGGGCACAGAAGCCCCGATCCCGTTGGTAGTCTCTGCATAATCAGCAGATTTTATTGCTATAAGTCCGCCTCCGTCGTTGGTTTCAGTAGCCGTCCAACCGTCTGGTATCTTTAGTGTCAGAGACAGCTGCTTACTGGTGTAATCCTTGCGTGTATCTGCCTTTATCTCTTGGGTGTTTTGGGTAGCTGGCTGTTTTGGGGTTTCTTTCAAGTCACTTGAAGTGGTCGGAGTAGCGGTGTCTTTTTGTGTTGATTTATTGTACACTTTCCAGCCCACAAACCCTACAACGCCCACAACAAGTAGGGTTGCCATTATGATTATTATTGCCGAACCAGCCTGGGATGTTTTTTTCATAGAGACCTTTGATTAGCTTAAGCTTAATTATAGGCGAGGCTTACGTTATTGCAATCTTGAAACGGCTATTTATTAGAAGGTATATTATCTTTAATAACCTGTGCTGGGTTTGTAAAAACCTTGCCGTCGGCAACGCATTGTTCGGGGTAGGTTTGCAATAACTTGGCGCCACGCGCCTTAATGCACTGTGCGTAATCCACAATATCTTGCGCTGATTTACGTACAAGCATAATGTGTTGGCCAATTAAAAATCCTGCGCACACCGCAACCGTAACAAGTAAAATCGCAATAATACTTGCGCCGCGTTGGCCTATATTTGAACTCATGAAAGTACGGTATCATTAAACTAAAGCAATAAAAAGGAGTAATCATGGCAGAAACAGTTGGCTCGTATGCAGATTTCTTAGCAGAGACAGGCATGGAAGAAGGCCCAGGAGCTATCGAGGCGTACTCGCTAGTACTTGATGCATTACGTGAGCGTATAGCTGCAGAACGCGGTGTTGACCTAGAAGAACTCCACAGAAACCCAAACGGCACTAAGCCCGAAGCTGCCTAGTCTTCGGTGAGCTGGCGATTATTTTTAAACACTATTGAGTTGTAAGTTGTAAAATTCCAGATAATAGAGCCTGCGCTGGCGATAAGCTTTGCGCCATTTACAACAAGAAACTCATGACTTGCGTATAGGTCCGGGTAGTTTGTTTTTGTCCAGTGAATAATGAGGGACAACCCTAGGCCTTGTATAACCCAAAGCCCAAATGCGGTAAAGCCGAGAAACAGCGAAGCCGATTTGATATCGAATCTCCCCGCATGTTTAAACACAAACCGCTTATTTAATACATAGCTGAACGATAACGCGATTGTCGTTGAAACAAGATTTGCCACAAAAGGCTTTGTGCCAAAACCAGCAATTAATAAATTAAAAATAGCGTAATCAACAAACGTGTTTAAAATACCAACGCCGCCAAACCCTGCGACTTTTTTTACAAAACTTTTAGACGGTATTTTAACCATAACTGGATATAGTCTAGCAGTTACGGTGACTATCTACCAAAGTCGTCGCTAACACGAACAATGTCGGCCTCTTCGGATAAGTTTTGATGATCAACATGCTGCCAAATTTCAACCACAATACCCCAATCGTCTAAGCCAATAAGGCGGTGCCGCTTTAATGCAGGGAAGTGAATAGTGTCATGTACTGGCACGGTAACGACTTCGTCTGGTTCTGTATCGTCATCACTTAGCTTGATACCAACAGGGCCCTCTAAGACGCGCCAAAGCTCACCGCGACGGTAATGGTACTGCCAGCTCAATCGTTTGCCAGGCTCTACTATCAAAAATTTAGGGCTTAAATCCTCAAAAGTAGTAAACGTATCTTTGATATCAGCAAAATAGGTATCAATAAATTGTTCCGCCTCTGCGTTATCTAAACGAAAAAATGCTCCCCAAGGGCGTGTAAAGTCTGAGTCAAGGATAGTAAAACCCTGCTCCTTGATTAACAATTCCACCCTTTGAATTATTATTTCTTTTGTCTTCATTCTCTAGCTAAGATTAATTAGTGATTCAGCCGTTTGCTTCCACGTCATTTTATCAGAACTAGCATAGGCTGCCATTATTATTTTTTGCTTCTTTGGGCTAGATAAATGAATTGAATCAAGCAAGCCGTTTGATATTGATTTTTCATCTAATGGGTCTACGAATATGCCACCATGCGGTGAAAGAAATTCTTGCATCGGGCTATTTTCTGACGTAATAACTAATATTTTTTTTCGTGCCGCTTCTAGTGCGGGAATGCCAAACCCTTCATAAATGCTCGGTAGAACGAGACAGGATGCTTGCCCTAGAATTGATTCAAGCTCTGAGTCCGAAGGCGAATCAACCCACTCTATGTTTTTTATACTATCGATTTTTTCTATGATTCCCGCAGATCCCCAGCCCATTTTTCCGGCAATAACGAGAGGATAATTGATTCTTAATTCCAACGGGATTTTTTCATATGCCTCAATAAGCCTCGAAAGATTTTTTCTCGGTTCGATTGTTCCGATAAACACAATCGGCCCAATTTGATTTATCGTTTTGTTTGGAGCTATATCTCTAGGTCCGGGATATGCCACTCTGAAACTAGTCTTAAAGGTGCGACCAAGTAAATCCGCAGAGTGTTGCGAAACTGTGTAAGGAATAATTCCTTTTTGTCTTAAAGACTTTCGAACGTACTTCTTGAGATAAAATACATTCCTCTTAGTCATTGTCTCCGGATAAAGAAGAAATGCTGCATCGTGAATTATGAGTGGTTTGGGAATGTCTGCTTTTATTGCCGGCAGTGAAACAAAGTTAAAGTATATAAACATATCCAGACTTGAGTTGATATATTTGTCGATATTTTTCCAAATACCAAGTTCCGCAAATGCCCTATAGCTACGCCATGTTATGGGTAGGCTAGTGATGGTGATATTTTTCGGCATATCTTCGATTAAGCAAGGGCGGGAATCATCATTTTTGAATATTACCCCAATAAAATTCCAATTTGGATTCTGTTTTGCTGCAGCGATAATAGTTTTTTCGGTGTACATTCCAACACCATCTTTTTTCCGGTAAAGTGGCCTTGCGTCGAAACCGATTGTTCTCTTAGCGAATTGTTTCATAGTATGTATTCTCAATTATCTCAAGGGTATCTTGTGCTGATTTTAGCCAAGTAAATTTTTTAGCCTGAAGTGGTCCGTTAGTTTTCATAGCGTTTCTGATTTGTGAATTTTCTAGAATTATATTTATGCTTGATGCTAAAGAGGTTCCATTTTCAACAAGTAGCGCAGCCTTTCCCGCAACTTCTGGTATAGAAGAATTAGAGTATCCAATTACTGGCACGCCAAGCGTCATAGCTTCTAGTATTGGTAGGCCAAAGCCTTCATATAAACTCGGGAATACAAAAATTTCAGCGTTTTGGTAATAAGCAACAAGTTCTTCATCAGTTACAAAACCCGGCCTTATAATATCCTTGCTCCATGCCTTGTTATTCCCTAGTATTTTGTTCCACCCCAAGTTATCGAGTTGGGCATCTAGCGAGAATTCTTTTCCGATTAATACTAGCTTAAGATCGGCATGCCGCTTCTTTACCTCAAAAAAATCGTTTAGTAAAAGTGAAATATTTTTTCTGTAGTCGATACCACCGACGTACAAAATGAACGGCTTTAGGGAGATAATCGTATCAAATCGCCTTTTATTTTTTGCTGCCAGTGATTGCTGTCCGTCTGCGCCATGATACACGACCGACACAGAAGTAATATCTTTAGCGTACTTTAACAAGTCGTTACGCGAAGATTCTGAAATAGCAATGACTCTTGAAGCGTTTCGATATTGCCGCAGATCATTTTGATATTTTTTCCAATATACCTCATTCGCGACGATACTTTTATATTTTTTAGTAGATTTTTTTGCTTGTATTTTTTCTTGCTCCCTAAATAGCGCAGGTATTAAATCATGAAAGACAACCACTGTAGGAACAGTCTTGGGCACCCCAAGAGAAGCATCGTATTGGTAAAATATGTCGACGTCAGCAACACTGGGCTTTAGCGGCTTGAAGGATCTTAATACAGAGCGAAAGTATTTTTTTCGGCCAAGTGTGCTTGATTTTGTGATAATTATTGACTCATTGTCATCTAATTTCTTCAAAATTTCTGGGATCTCTAGGGCATTGTCGACGTAATAAACAAAAGAGTGCCTTGAGCTGGTTTTTCGCAATGCAATAATTAAATTTTCAAGCGCCTTGCCTATGCCTCTGTGCTTGGTTTCGCCTTGCAATGGCCGAGTGTCGATTCCGATTCGAATGTTCTTTTTTGAAAGCATACTTTTACATTATAGGGCGTTTGGGGCTAGTCACTATAAAATTCCGAGCATTCTGCTGATATACTCATATTCGATG
>CAZMHM010000006.1:0-77039 GCA_964566135.1 uncultured Candidatus Saccharibacteria bacterium | reverse complement strand
GGTTCGAATCCCTCATCACCCACCAAATAAAATGTCCCAGTTTATCTGGGACTTTTTATTTGGTCTGAGGGATTCGAACGGGTTTGCTGGTAGCACAAACCCCGTCCTTGCCCTGCGACATGGAAGCAGGGTCATTTATGCAAAAGTAATTTTCTTTTGCATACAAAACAATCGTCAAGCTTACGTTCTTGGCATGTGGTCGTAAAAATGTGCCATAGAATAATCTTGGCGCATGAGTGGCTGCAAATCTTGCGTGGTCACATCTATTTTTACACCTGGGTTAAGCGTGTTGAATGGATCGAATAACTGCTTTATTTTACGAAATACCTCGTACAACTCTTCGCCATACTGCTCTTTTAGGTACGGGCCACGTAACCTACCATCATTATCTTGGGCACTAATAGAACCACCGTGCGATATAACAAGCTTGTAATATTCTTCCATAACCTTAAAGATTTTTTGCCTGTCGCCAACCTGTGACAAATCAAAGAATGGTTGCACGTGCAGGTTTGCATTGCCGGCATGGCCCCAAACTGCAATTTCAAGATTATGTGCCGTAAATAGTTCGTATACCTGATTAACAAACACCGCAAAATCTTCTACCGGAACAATGCCGTCTTCTATAATTGGCAACGCTTTTTTATTACCGATGGTTTCCCAGCTAACTGTCGCAGCGCCATGGCGAATCTTCCAAACGTCTTCTTTTTCGTGCTCGTCGCTTGTCCACTGCACGTTATAGGCATGCTTTTCGAGTATCTTACGTGCTTTGCGGACTTTTTTGCGCTGTACGCGGTTTACTTGGTCGTCGAACTCAACAAACAGCATCATCTTGGCATATGGTTTTTCGACACTGCCTTTTAGCTGGTTTGGATTGTTTTTATCTAAAAAGTTAAGCAGGTGTTCATCTACCATTTCGAGCGCGCATGGGTCGAGCTTGCGAAGATCTAAAATAGCGTGGCCCGCTTTAGAAATATCGTCAAAGTAGCCAATCATGAGTGTAGTTTTAGGGTTGTAGGTTTCTGATTCTAGCTTGGCTTCTGAAATAATGCCAAGCGTGCCCTGCGAGCCAACTAATAACTGTGTTAAATCAACCGAGCCGTCTTTATTACGAATACTCCAGATATCATAACCTGCCGTATTTTTAGTGACTTTTGGCCGAGTCTTTTCTATAAGTTCTTTGTTCTCGTTTAGAATTGCATCAAGCGTACGGTAAATTTCGCCCTCGAAGTTTGGCTGGCCCATCTTTTTATTAACGTCCCGCTTAGAGATACGATTAGTTGTAATAACTTCGCCGTTAGAAAGCACCACGCGCAGTTCGCGTACGTAATCTTTCATGACGCCGTACTTAATTGAGCGCTCGCCAGCTGCATTGTTGGCGATTGCGCCACCAACGGTAGAATATTCGAACGATGCCGGATACGGGGGCAAAAATAGACCGTGCGTTTGCAGAGTTTGCTGTAAGCGGCCAAAGTTTAAGCCCGGTTGGACCGAAATTGTGCCACGACTAGAATTTAGGGCTAAGATTTTGTTCATGTGTGCAGGAAAAACCAGCATGATACCGTTGCCGATTGCGCCACCACCAAGATCGGTACCGAGCCCACGCGATGTAAGTGGTATTGCCCTACCACGTTCGGCAAGCTGCCACGTAAAACGCGCTGCTTTGCGAATATCATTTTCGGCGCGTGGATAGACAATAATCTGTGGTGTTAGCTTAAAAATACTGCCGTCTGTAGAAAAATATTCACGAGCATCGGGCGAAGTCATAACCTCGCCAATTAAATGTTCTTGCAAATATTGCGCAACTTTACTCATTTTTACGTCTCTTTTTTCCTGATTTACTTCTCTTATCATAGCATAACCTTTTTAGATGGAGCTATAAAAAATACTCCTAACTTTTTAGGAGTATTTTTGGTGCGCGAGAGAGGACTTGAACCTCCACGAGTGTAACCTCACTAGTACCTGAAACTAGCGCGTCTACCAATTCCGCCACTCGCGCAAATACCTCAGGTATTGTACGAAAGGCGCCCCAAATTGGCAATTAGCTCTTTTCGGCGCGTTCGGTATTAATCATCCAAAGATAGACGTCGTTGAACCTATCGCTAGGCGCATTGATTGTTTTTTCGTCGAGACCGTAAATCTTTTGGTTAGATACATATAGGTACCGTGGCTGATACAGGCCAATGGCTGGTGCATCTTTTTGCCAAGCCTCTAAGAATGGCTTGTACTTTGCAGCGCGTAACTTAGCATCAACACGCGTACGGCCACCTTCTAGCGCTAAGTCAGCTTGTTTAGAACTATATTCGGACAAGTTAAGGTGAATTGGGCTCTTTTTATCAAACTGGCTTGAGTGCCAATAGGCGTACACATCTGGGTCAGGGCCAATATTAATACCGTACAGCAGTACATCGTAGTCGTGGCTATCAACTAATTTAAGCGAGCTTTTGTCATCTTGCTTTACATCAACCGAAAGCTCAACACCAATATCAGCCCATTGCTTTTGTAGTGCGCCGGCAATGCGTGAAAAATCAGCATTTGTTTCGTACGAAAGATTCAGCTTAAGTGGTACACCATCTTTTTTACGTACTGTTTCGCCCGGGGCAAGCTTCCAGCCTGCTTCGTCTAGTAATTTGGCTGCCTCGGCTTTGTCGAACCCTGCTTGCGCATAGGCAGGATTGTAGCCAACCTGACCACGCAAGATTGGTTGACGAACCGGAATAACACTGTAGCCAACCTCAGCCGTAAGCGCTGATACATTTGTACCCTTAGTAAGCGCTTGGCGAACCTTTACGTCAGATAAGTTTGGACTCGTATTTTTAAGGAATAACATGTCGGCGCTCATAAGATTAAAACTGGTGGTGTAGTAGCCAACATCAATCTCTTTATCTTGCAACGTTAAGCCCGATGCGGTGATAATTTGTTTATTCTTTACGGCCTTTTGTAGGTCATCATCTGTTTGGAACGTGTGAATGGTAACGCCATCTAACTTTGGTGCGCCACGTGAATACTTATTAAAAGCAGATAGCTGAATGATTTCTGTTTGCTGCGTTTTACTATCTTTTTGAATAGTAACGCCACGCCATTTAAACGGCCCAGAACCAATTGGCGATTTAGTATTAAAAGCAGTGCTTCGCAGTTGCTCTGGGGCAACATTTTTAAGAATATGTGCGGGCAATATACCAGTTGTAAGCGAATGCAAGAATGGGCTGTATGCAGTAGGCAGTGTAAAGCGCACGGTTGCGTTATCTACCTTTTCTATCTTTACGCCACGCCAGCTTGCAAGCAACGGTGATTTTACATCTGGATTTTGAATCGATTTGTACGTAAAGACTACATCGTCAGCCGTAAGTGGCTTACCATCGTGCCAAGTCAGGTTTGGCTTGAGCTTTACGGTATATACCATTGCTTTAGCATCGACATCCCACGAACTTGCTAGATCGCCGGTTAGTTGGTTGTTATTGTCGTAGGTTAATAGTGGGCTAAATACAAGCCGCGATACGGCTGCATCAACACCCGAAACAGCGTAAATTGGGTTAGCGTTGCTAAATGTACCGACCATGCCTTCTGAATACACGCCGCCCTCTGTTGGGGTCGCCTTAAGGTAGAAGCTACCAAGTGCACGAGTTTGGAACGCGACGGCAACAACAAGTAATACGAGTAAACCTAACCAGCCGGCTACAAAACGCCACGAGGTTTTAAGATTATGCCAACGCCGAAAAATATGCCTATCAAGTTGCTTGTTGGCATTCTCGCTTATCCCCACCACTTGTTTTTTGCGTGAACGTATCTTTCGTCTGACACGCAAACGCGTATAACGATTTACCATATAGTAATTATTTAGAAATGATTCCCAAGATAATCGAAAGAACAAAGACTACAGCAACAACAATTGTCATCTGAAAAATAGTTTTATCTGAACCACGGCGTACTGTGTTGATTTCGGCGCTACCACCAAAACCTGCACCCAATGATGCACCACGTGTTTGCATCAAGATAAGAATGGTCATTAATAATGCTGAACCAACTGTAATGTAATTAAAAATACTATGCATATCGTTTTCCTATGGCCTCCGCCGTAATAGTTACTATATAGTTTACCAGCCCAATGACTATCCCGACAAGCACTGCGGCCCAAAAAGAGTCAATATGGAGCGGTTGGTAGATAAGACTTGTTAAATAAACCACCACGCCATTGATGACAATTAAGAAGAATCCCAGCGTTAAAGCGATGGCCGGCAACGTTAAGATTATCAATACAGGCTTAATGAGTGCATTTAATACAGACAATATTAAGCCGCCAATTGCAAAGCCGATAATATTGTTATTGTTGTCTACAAGATGCAAGAGTTGGGCTGATACCCACAGTGCAAAGGCATTAGCAAACCAACGAATCACAAACGTTAATAATTGTTTCTTCATGTAACTTACGGTTAATTATACCAGTGATAGGGTGTCAGAGCCGAGTATTTTAGCACCGTTTTTAGTTATTACAACATCGTCCTCAATACGTACGCCGATTGCCTCGTCTTTGAGGTATATGCCTGGCTCAACGGTAATTACCATACCCTCTTGGATTGGCTGGGTGTAATCACCAGCATCATGTGTGTCGAGGCCTAAAAAGTGACCAATAGCATGAGGAAAGTATTCGCGAAGTTGTTGGTTTGTATAGGTTTTTGGTAACACGCCAAGTTGTATTGCTTTTTTTGCTACGGCTTTATCAGCAAACTCGGCAAGTTCTTTAAACATCATGCCTGGCTTTAGCGCGGTGATGACTTCGCGTTGCGCGTCTGCGACTGCGGCGATAACTTCTGTTTGTCGCCTCGTCGCGCTACCATTCACCATCGTACGAGAAATATCTGCAGCATAATGCGATACCTCGGCACCAATATCCAAAAGAACCATATCACCCTTTTTTAGGGGTGCGTTGTTCGCAAAATAATGGAGCATGCATGTATTTTTGCCACTCGCAACAATTGGTTCAAAAGCGTGGCCATCGCCACCATGTACCAAAAAACCTCTGGTAATATCGGCTAGAAGCTCTTTTTCTGATGCATAGCTGCTAAGCTGAGCCGAAACTTGATTGATAGTTTTTTGGGTAATACTGATTGCCGTTGAAAGTATCTGCAACTCTTCGGCAGTTTTAAACATGCGCAAACTATTTAGATGGGGGCGAATATCGACTGGCTGCTTATGAGTAATTTTTTGCAGTTTTGTAGCAACAGCAGCCCGGTGTGGATTAGTATACATATCGCGTATGCGGGCAACGGGCTTTACGGGGCTATAAAAAGTTTCGGTTGAAAGCTTTCGTAAACGTGCCCAGCCTTCGCGTTCGGTAATAATTTCGGCTATACCCGATGTTGCTTTGAGCTGTGAGATACTAACTTCGCCGTCAAAATACGCATGTACTCCCTCGCGAAACGGTAGCTGAATCCATTCTTGATTGTGTACCGTATCGATAACAAGTACCGCGCACGGCTCGGTGACACCAGTAAGGTAATACAAGTTGCTGTCTTGATGAAACGTAAACGCGGAATCGCCGCCACGCTGGGACAGACCGTTGCCTGCAACAACAATGACACCAGTTGTATCGAGGCTCGCGACAAGTTTATTACGATTATTGGTAAAAAAATCTTTGGTAAGTGGCATGCTGTTAGTTTACTAGGTATGGCTTAATTTTTTCGGCAGTTTTTTTACCAAGAACGTCGCTGAGTTCTTGCAAGCTTGCTGCCTGGACGCCTTTAAGCGAACCAAAGCTGCGGAGTAGTTTGCGTTTGGTGGTCGGGCCAATGCCAGGAATTTCGTCTAATATGCTGGTTGTTTGACGCGTAGTTTTAAGTACAGTGTGATAGCTGACTGCAAACCTATGCGATTCGTCACGGATACGCTGCAGTAACTTAACAACATGGCTTGTGTCTGGCAAATCTAGCCGCACAAAATCATCGGATTCATCCATGCGAAAGCCTTTTAATTTAATAAGTTGGCTATCGTTAATTGCGACATTACTTTTATCTTTGTGCACAACTATTTCTTCGAACTTTTTTGCCAGCCCAATCATGGGAATCGTTAAACCAAGCTCGTCACGAGCTGCAATTGCTGCACCAAGTTGACCCTTGCCACCATCAATCAACATTAATTGTGGTAGGCCCCACGCTTTAATGTTCTTTTCGCTTAAGCGTCGCTTGATTACCTCGTTCATGTGGGCAAAATCATCGTTGCCCGGAATGCGCATTTTGAATTTGCGATACTCGCGTTTGTCGGACACGCCGTTTGTAAACACAACCATACTCGCAACAGTATCGGTGCCGGACATATGACTTATGTCGTAGCCTTCTATGCGTCGTGGTGGCTTTGCTAGAGTCAGTAGCTCAGTAATGTCTGCAAGCGCATGGTCTTTTGAAAGGTCTAACGCTTCCCTGTCGCCAAACAAAACTTGTGCCTGCAGTGACTTAAGAGCTCGTAGTTTGTTGCGCAGTACTGCCGCGGCCTCGAACTGCTGATTGCCAGCTGCTTCGTGCATTTCTTTTTCGAGTTCGCGGACAACTAAGGTGCGTTCGCCCTGGATATACATAATGAGTTTTTTTAGGTTTTTAAGATACAGGCTGCGGTCATAGGTGCTTGTCTCGGGGCCCGGGCATAAGCCCAAATGAAACTGCAAACAACCGCGAGGTGGCAGAGTTGTATGAGTTGAATACGGAAACGCTTTGCGCAAATAACGCAGCGCTTTGCGCACCGGACCGGACTGCAAAAATGGCCCGTAATAATCGGCACCATCATCAAGCGGACGACGCGTGATACTGACATTTGGTGCGACATCTTTTGCATTAATACGTACATAGCAGCTCGATTTATCGTCGCGCAGTAATATGTTGTACTGCGGCATGTACCGACGAACCATTTCGGCCTCTAAAAACAGTGCATCTGCTTCGCTATCAACGACAATCCAATCGGTATCAACAATTTCGCTCACTAATAAATCGGTTTTAGGATCGCGGTATCTACTTGCCTGAAAATATTGCCTGACGCGGTTTCGTAAAACGGCCGCCTTACCAACATAGATAATCTCACCGCTGGCATTCTTGTGAAAATATACCCCAGGCGATTTTGGTAGTGTTTTTAGCTTATCGGCAAGAGGCTTGTTCAATGGTGTTCCTTATATATCTAGGCACTAGCTGTTGCGCCAAGCTTCTCGGCACAGGCTGCAGAACACGTATCGTTCTTTTTGTGACATTTTTCACAGATAAGTACAAGATTATTACATGGCATATAGGCACAGTTTTCAAAGTTGCTTGTCTTACCACCACAATGTACGCACGTGCCAATTGTTTTTGCTTTGTCACTAAATTCAACATTCATGCGCTGATCAAAAATATATAACGAGCCTTCCCATAAGCCTTCGTCTGCATACTTTTCGCCGTATTTAACAATGCCGCCGTCGACTTGATAAACATCTTTAAACCCACGGTTTTTCATAAGCGCGCTAAGTGCCTCACAACGAATACCGCCAGTACAATAAGTAACAATTGGCTTGTCTTTAATCGCATCATATTTGGGATCTTCAATCTCTTTGATAAAGTCATGGCTGGTGCGCACATCTGGCACTACTGCATCTTTGAACTTACCAATTTGAGCTTCGTACGCATTACGGCCATCAAAAAAGATTACGTCATCGCCACGCTCTTCGACAAGTTTGTTAACTTCTTCTGGTTTAAGATGCGTACCGCCGCCAACAACACCGTTTTCATCTACAATAATTTCGTCTGGTGCGCCAAAGGCTACGAGTTCTGGACGAACCTTTACGCTAAGACGTGGGAAATCATCACGCGAACCGTCTGACCATTTAAATACCGTCTTTTTAAATCCTTGGTATTGCTTTGTTTCTTTTATGTACGTTTTAACATCATCTATATTGCCACCAACCGTACCGTTGATGCCGTGCTTAGATACTATGATGCGCCCTTTAAGGTTTAACCGTTCACATAAGGTACGTTGCCATAGTTTAACTGCCTCGGGGTCAGAGATTGGTGTAAATTTGTAGTATAAAATTATTTTTTCCATTGCATCTATTATACCAGGGGTGCTAAACTAATACTTCAAAGATGATGGTAATAATTACATTACCCGCTCATGAGACTTATCTCCTCGATGTCACGCAGTGACCACTCGACACAAAAACACATTATGATTAAATACGTTTATCGTCAGTATAAAGATGCAGCCATGCGCTACAAGCGGTATGTTTTTCCACCGCTTATTTTGGCCGCACCTGCAAGGATTTTGTCAGACTACATTTCGCCCTTATTTATTGCGCATATATTAAACGCGATTACCAAGGGCCAAGATGCAAGCTTTATGACATTACTCCCGTGGGCACTTGGTTTCATTATTGTTCCGTTTATGGGCGAGCTTTTGTGGCGCTACATAATTTGGGTGCTTAACAAAGCCGATGCCTACATCATGCAGTACTTAAGTGAAAAAACGTTTGCACGACTGATTGAGCGCGAGTATTCATTCCATGCCGATAACTTTGCAGGTGCACTCGTCGCAAAAGCGAATCGCTATGCTTCGGCGTTTGAGCCACTTTTTGACACACTCGTGTTTGAGGTTTCGGGCATGCTAGTACCGGCAGTATTTGCACTGTGTATTATCGCTTCGATTTCTTGGCCTATTGCGCTCGCCTTTATTGCAGTTTTACTCGTTTACGTCAGTATTTTGTACGTTCTTACACGACGCCGATTTGGGCTTACCAAAGCACGTGCCGAAGGCGAAAGTCATCAGACCGCAGTTTTGGCAGATGCAATATCAAACTCGGTTAGTATTAAGACCTTTGCTAATACTGCTCATGAGCGATCACTGTTCCATAAAGCCAGCACTGACCTTACAAAAAAGCGTATTAAAAGTTGGGATTACCAAAACATTCCCATCGACCTAATGACGACCAATGTAATTATTGGCCTCAACGGTTTGGCCGTTATTGGCGCTATTTATGCATATAACTATTCAGGCATGAGTGCGGGTAGCTTGTACCTTATCATTACCTACACCCTGCAGCTTACAAGTAAGTTTTGGAACTTTGGGCGCATTATTAAAGGGCTCGAAACAAACTTTGGTAACGCTGTTGAAATGGCCGTTATTCTCGAAGAACCTATTAAAATTACTGACCAAGAAAACACAAAAGAAATTGCGCACGTCAAAGAGCGCAACGCAGCGATTGCGTTTAACAATATTAGTTTTGGGTATAGCGATGGCGAGAAAATCTTTACCAACCTTCAGCTCGACGTAAAACCTGGTGAGAAAATTGGACTTGTTGGTGTGAGTGGCGGCGGTAAGACAACACTTACAAAACTATTGCTTCGTTTTTACGATATTCAGGAAGGCGAAATTACTATTAACGGCACGTCTATTACCGATTTCAAACAAAACGACCTACGCAAGTTTATTAGTTACGTTCCCCAGGAACCTGCGTTGTTTCATCGCACAATAAAAGAAAACATCAGCTACGGAAGCCTACACGCGAGTGATGCAGAAATATTTTCTGCCGCAAAAGATTCGCACGCTGATGAATTTATTGCTAAATTGCCAAAGGGCTACGATACGCTGGTCGGCGAACGAGGCATTAAATTGTCTGGCGGTCAAAGGCAACGTATCGCCATTGCACGTGCAATGCTTAAAAATGCTCCGATACTTGTTTTAGACGAAGCAACGAGTGCGCTTGATAGTGAAAGCGAAGCGCTGATACAAGATGCTCTCTGGCGCCTTATGGAAGGTCGCACCGCTATGGTTATTGCGCACCGTCTAAGCACCATCCAACACCTAGACCGCATCATCGTAATTGATAATGGCGCCATAACCGAGCAAGGTTCGCACCAAAGTCTATTAGCCAAGAAAGGTACCTACGCAAAACTTTGGGCGCATCAGTCGGGCGGATTTTTGGAATAACCTCGTGTTATACTTCTTTGGATAATGAATCGCAAAAATACCATTACACTACTAGCTGTTTTTCTGATAGTCGCTGTTGGTATGTATTTTGGTAGCAAACATATTGAAGTTAGCAAATTGATTGAAGTAGGTGGCATATTTGCAATTGGGGCAACAATCTTTGCCGAAACAGGTTTACTAATTGGGTTCTTTTTGCCGGGTGATACCCTGCTGTTTGCTGCTGGCTTTTTTGCCGCGCAAGGACGTATTGGGCTTGCAAGCTCAATTATCGTAATTGTGCTGGCGGCGTTCTTTGGTAATATTGCCGGTTATGAAATTGGTAAGCGCAACGGCAAGCGGATATTTAGCAAAGATGACTCTATTTTGTTTCATAAAAAATATGTTGATTCAGCCGAAGATTTTTATCATAAACACGGCGGCAAAACTATTTTGTTCGCTCGTTTTATTCCTATTATCCGTACACTCGCACCGCTCATGGCGGGAACTGCAAAAATGGATTATAAAAAATTCTTGGTTTACAACTTTATTGGTGCAGTACTATGGGGAACATCTATAACATTGGTTGGGTACTGGGCTGGTAGAATTGTTGGCCAGTACTTCAACATAGATAAGTATTTGTTCCCTGTTATTCTTTTAGCAACAATACTGACATTTGGCGCCAGCTTTGCACACGCGCTGCGCGAACCCGAAACACGCGCTGCGCTCGCTAAAAAAATCAAGCTTAACGCTAAAACATTTTTCAAAAAATAAATTGCTAAGCAGGGCTAAGGGCGGCATCTGAACCTGCGCCGATATAGCGAGCTGCATAGTGGAAATCTACGCCAATTTTGTGACGCTTAATAACACCAGTTCGCGCATATCCTTCACTACTCATGCCGGCACTAGCTTCAAGCGTTACGAGCTCTTTTGTCTTTGGGTCATACGATATTACTATACCAACATGGCCGCCTTGTTTACCGCCACAACGCTTTGATGCGATAACCAAATCTCCAGCGCGAACTTTGCGTGGATTAATTTGCTTAAAGTTCTTGGTGTCGCTTAAGAAACCAGCCGAGCAATTATCAACATCAACGTTATATGCTGCGGCAATTGCAACAGCAACAAAACCACTACATTCTAAGAAATCATTGGTGCTGCCTTTTTTGTTTCGGAATATCCAGCCTTTTGGATTGTGGCCACCCCACGACTCAATCTTTTGATTCCATACATCTTCCCATTTTGGCGCATACCCAGGGTCGGCTGTGCCGTATCGAATTCCTAAGAATTTTTGCGCTGCACAAACAATACGCACATTTCCCATAAGCTTTGAACACGGATCATCAGGACCAAACATCGATTCGCCAGGCGCTGCTTGTGCTGCTATTTCGCGTGTGGTGTACCTGCTTCCTGGATCTTTAGGTAGGTCTTTTAGTTTGCTAAGGCGAACGCCAAACGAAATTGAATCGCCTGCCATATCATAGAGCTTATTAAGCTCGTGCTTGTAGCCTGCCAGTAAGTGTTCGTGCTCGGCTTTGCTTGATTCTGCCGAGGGTGTGTAAATGGCTAAGAATGCTTCAAGGGAGGTTATGTTATGGCTAAGGTATTTTCTTTCAAGATACGCATAGATACTATCATGACCCTTGCGGGCTGCTTCCATTCCCTCATAATCATCTTGCAATAACGCTTGCTCGGGTGAGTCATAGGTACATGCACTGTGGCTATGTCCACTACGGCCGTCTGTGTAGTGCACACGAGGTTTACCATCTGGGCAGTCCCTGTTCCATGGGTTATTTGTGTGATAGCGAGCAGCGATTCCTTTGGTGCTAAAATTACTATCCATTTGGGCAATAACAACAGGAATCAGTGGATTAACCCCATGTTTTTTAGCGCCTTTAACAAAGTTTTTGCCTTGGCCAACAAATGGTGAATCAGGGGCTACCTCGCGAATATACGCATTTATCGCTGCAGCCAACTGGGCTTCGTCGCGAATTTTAGGGATTAAGAGTGAATACTTATTAGATGCTTTAGCTTCTGGTGATTTTGTCGTTTGCTCTGCTTTGGCTTTGGCTTTGGCGTCTTGCTCTTTTTGGTATTCTGACATTCGCGCATTTACAACGTTTTGAGCGTACGATTGTGTTTGCGTGTTTATGTACGCGATATACGTCAGCAGCGCTGTTTTTTGAGCTGGCTCAAAATCGTCAGCGCCATCTTCGGTGAATTTAATCTTCTCGACGGTATCAATGATTGCTTGTTTATCTTTATCAAGTGGCATTTCGTCAAACATTTTTGTGACACTATCAATAAAGGTTTTGTCATTAGCAATTATTGCGACGAGTACATCATATTGCGCCTGCAGCGTCGCGGCATATTCTTCGTCAAGTTTTATTGGGATTGTTTTGTGTGTTTTGGGATCTTTTGTGCCATACACATCCGCGTCGGATTGAGACAAATAATTAAGTGATTTATGATCTGCGGCTTTGTTAAGGCGCGTGATTCCGTCACGAAATGCTGGAGTTAGCTTTGCAAGCAGTTCAGTCGCGGCTTGGTTATTTTCACGAGGAGTATTTGCTTCGGCTGACGCAGCTGGTTTGGCAACATTTGTAACTTCGCCTGTAATTAGGTTAACCGTAGTTGATACTGTAACTGCTGGTTCATTAACGACTTCCGCAGGTTGTGTTGTCTCTTTAAGATTGGGTATTGTCGCAATAACTTCTGCCCCGGGCGCAGGAGTGTCTGCAGAAACCGCAGGAGTGATGTCAACCGCCCCACCATCGGCGCCAATTTCCTGTACGGCAACTGGCTCAGTTTGCGGCGCTACCTCAGCTGGTGCAGATGCTGATTGCTGTGGCGCTGGTGGTGTACTTGGTGTTGTTTCAGTAGCTTGAGCAGTTGTAGGGGTAGCAAGCGTAAATACAATTGCGCCTGCAGCAGCTAGGCCACCAACTCGTTGTGAAGACTTAACGGTATTAATTGTAAATTTTGGCTTTGCTGCATCGTGAGTAGCTTTGGTGCTTAACGTCACTGGCTTAGGCGCTGGTTGTGCGGTCTGTTCAGGTTCTGGCTGTGGTGTGACAAATGCGGGTTCTGGATCGCCTATTGCGACTCCAAGTTTTTTAGCCACTACTTCTGGCTGAATACCAAGTACGGCAAATTGAGCTGTGACTTCTTCTTGCGAAAGCACTCTGCCAGTTCTGCTTGCTGATTGTGCGCCAGTTAAATAATTTGTAAAGCTACCTTGCGCCACAGTAAGCCAATTATCAAGCTTGCGGCCAACTTTGCGTTCAAGATTAGTAATCTTTTGCGGATCAGCCGTCTCGCACGCAATCGCACGATTAATATCAGCAATGATTTGGTTTCGTTCATCAGTGTCGGTTAAACTCGCCGTAGCCATTAACTCTCGCAAGTTTTCTTCTACCTTGCTTAGGACCGCAGTGGGGTTTGCAAGGTACGAATTGACCGCTGATCGTGTTGCGTAGGTAACTAAATCAAGGCACGCCTCAGCAACCTCCTCTGGTAGTCCGGCAAGATTTGCTGGATCAATACCGAGTGACTCTGCTCTCGCTAAAAGTGGCGTATTACCTACTCGTTCTGCTTCCATTATTGTCATGCTTTACCCTCCAGCTGTCTTAAATCTGCGTCCGTAACGGTTCCCGTACGGAATGCACTTACAATTGCCCAATTGCTTAGACCATCAATAATTACTTGATGCCTTCGCTCGCCATTAATATGTTTGCGTCCAGTATCATGGCGTTGTTGCATCTTACTTAATCGGGTATGTAATACCTCAATTTCAGATTCAAGCGCTACGATGCCTGACTCGAAGAAAGCAACATCGTCCTGTGCAAGTACGAGCGTCTTTTTGCTTTCTTCGTGATTGATAACTTTTTCTTTTAAATCTGATTGCGCATTAAGATAATCTTTGAAGAATTCAGCCAATACTGACTCGCCGCCTTCTTCGGTTGGTTCGGTAATTGAAAGAATGGTTAAAAGTTGCTCTCGAAATTGTTGAATTGCCTCTGACACGTCACTCTCATCCTCGATTGCTTCTTCTGCCAGCTCGTCAAAGGGTGCTTTACCTGCGCCTAAAAACTTAACTTTTCTTTCTTCTGCTTCGTCGAATCGAGCTTGTGCTTGTTCGCGCAAACTCCGGCATTCGGCTTCGGTTTCGATAGCAACAGTAAGTGTGGTATTGGCTTCTGCTAAGTTGTCGTTTAAAGCGACACCCTTATCGATTGCTTCACTGAGCTGATCTTGTAATACGCTAGCTTTATTAGTTAATTCTTTGGCAGTCTGGAAATAGCTATCCGCAAGGTGCGAGGTCATTGCGTCAAGCCTATGCAGGCTCCTGCTTATTCGTGGGTCAAGCGTACTTACTTCCGCAACTTCAGCAGAAGTACCACTTACTAATTCTTGCTGGTGTGTTGATTCTATAGTTGCCATAATTTATCCTTGTGACGCGACAATCGTGTCTGATTTACATACCGGGGTAATTGCAGGTTTAGGAAATAGTTTTGATAATCCAGCATTTGATATAACTGCACCTTTTGCTGCGAGTTTTTTGACTAGCGTGCCGATATAATTCGGTACCTTTGTAGGATTCTTATAGACGAGCTCAATATGACTTGGGTCTACGCCAAGTTGGGCTGCTTGAGCCGCATAGGCTGCAGCAATGGCTTTCTTTTCTGTATCAATTTCTACCGGGCCACATACTTTTTGGACTCCCTTAAGTATGAGTACTTGTGCGCTTGCAATAATTTTAGATTTTTTCGCGTTCGTCAGTGCCCAGCTTGCAGCGTTTTTACAACCATCAAGCAATGGCAAAGAACGGCACACAGTTGCAGCCTTATAGCCTCTGTCCACGTAACCAGTCTGAAGTTCAGACAATGGTTTTACCGTAGGTGCTCTTGTGCCTTTAGCAAATGACGCATAGCCTGTAATTTTTGCTTGATCTGTCGTGACGCGTTTTTTAACAAAATCAGCGGGCTCTTCTGTTGGGATATTTTCGACTGTGCCTATGACTTTATTTTCACAACTAAGCATATCAACATTAGTTTCGGGAATTGTTACCAAATAATTTAGACCGCCAAGACTTGCAATTGTCGTCGTAGCCGCAATGCTGTAAGCGCCAAGCTCGCGACAACCTTTTTTTTGCGTACCGAAGCCAATGTAACCAAGATTATAATCTTGAGCTTCGGGATTTGCTTCTGCTGGAGGTACTGAAGATTGGCCGTTAGGTGACGCCGACGGAGCTTTTGTTGGCAAGACACCAAGACCATTCTGAATCGTAGGCGGATTGCTAGGAGTAGTCTGTCGGTTGCCGAGCGAAACTCCCCCAGCAACAGCTACAAGCGCCAATGTGCCAACAGCACCAATTGTTCCGAACTTCTTCCAATCTATGTCATGGCTTCTTGATTCTGCGCTTATATGTCGACCTCGAGTAGCCAGAGGCGCTGAAACATAGTCTGTTGCGTCATCTAAAGATTCGGCTGTTTCAAGTGGAGTTTCTGCTACAAAATCAGTAGCTGTATACTCCGGCTCTACAATTGCACTTGTGGTTTCGACGACGGCTTCGCCATTACGAGCACCTGTAAGAATTGCAGAAAAATCTTCAGCAGTTAGCCGTGTAGCCATATACTAATTCCCTTGCCCTACGCTACTAATAGATGAATCGCCTGAGGTATTAGCAGAACCACAATCAATAGTTGGTTGCCTATTTGGGTCAATTTCTACATCAGGCATTGTGTCGGTAATTGCACCAGATTTAATAAGTGAACCGATTGCTTGTGCCGATGCGTCTGGCAAGAAACTATCTGGCAATGTATTACCACGATCGTCTACAAAATGAACCCTTACATCCGATTTGCTTGCGCCTTGCGCGAGTCCTTGTGCCTGGTACGATTTCACTATCATTTCTCGAAACTCAGTCCAATCACCCAGTACACACTTTTCTTGCACAGAACGTAGGATGGTAATTCGTAAATACTGTTCGGCTTTTGCTTGGTCTTCATGACTCGTCTTCACAGCTGCATCGAGTGGATTATTTAAACCCTTCTCGCAATTATTGAGCGTGAATATCGTACACAAGCCATCAATGATTGAATCACCCACTTGGCCACCACCCTCTAATAGCTCAGTACCGCCACCACTTGCGTCAACAAGCATAGTGTCAGGTTCGCTAAATTGGCTATTAAATACGATAGAACTGGCCTTTACATATACATCTGTCGGATACACGTTTGTTTCGGGATTAGGTTCTGCTGCGTCAACCTGACGCATTTCTGGTTCAGTAACACAAGCCATGACGACGACTTTTGCCTTATTGGCAACAACGGCGTGGTCAAAGCCATGTGCCTTCACAAGTGCCTGGCTGTTTGCGGCATCATAGGCAGCAATTGCCCTACATGAAAAATGAGCTGGTTCGATAACAAGCTTTTTTGCATGAACTTCTGTGCTTTCAGGAGTAAGAGTGCTGGTAAAATAATCCCCAATTTTAGGAACACCAGGAATATCAAATTTTTGGCCTATCGCGCCTACTGCTACTGTTCCAATAACCGCAGCACTCGTAAGTTTGACATACCAAGGGAGTCGGCGGTCGTGTTTAACTTTTACGACTGTTTCGTGTGAATTACTTGCTTGATTCTGCGTATCGATTGCCATCAATTATCCCTTTGGCCAAATAAAAAAGGCACAAATTAAACTAGTAACTCATGCCTTTCGCGCCACCCGGCAAGCAATTGCTTGCACGTAGTTACATGATCAGTGCGCATAAATAATTATGCTCGCAGATCATGCAGCTACCCCATAACCATATCTTAAGATATTGATTACAATAGTGAACTATAAGTGATTTTTTGTCAACTTTATTATGTTCTGCTTATGCTTAGAGCATTTTTTTCAAGAACTGCCCAGTGTACGACTTTGGAATTTTAGCGATTTGCTCTGGTGTGCCTGTAGCAAGTACATAGCCACCCGCTTCACCGCCCTCGGGTCCCATGTCAATAATATGGTCTGCAGACTTTATAACGTCTAAGTTGTGTTCGATGATAACCATTGAGTTGCCTGCCTCTACCAGCGCGTGCAACACATGTAACAACTTGGCTACGTCAGCCATATGCAGACCGGTAGTTGGTTCGTCTAAGATATACAGTGTCTTGCCGGTTGGACGCCGCGAAAGCTCGGTAGCAAGCTTGATACGCTGCGCTTCGCCACCACTTAATGTTGTAGCAGATTGGCCAAGCGCGATGTAACCAAGACCAACATCTACCAACGTTTGTAGCTTTCGAGCAATTGTTGGAATGTTTTCGAAGAACTCTAGCGCTTGTTCGCACGTCATACTTAACACGTCACTAATTGTCTTGCCCTTATAGTGAATTTCGAGTGCTTCGCGATTATATCGCTTACCCTTACATTCTTCGCAGGGTACGTACACATCAGGCAAAAAGTGCATCTCAATCTTAATAATGCCATCACCAGCACAGTTTTCGCAGCGTCCGCCGCGCACATTAAAACTAAACCTACCTGGGCCATAGCCACGGATTTTTGCTTCTGGGGTTGCAGCAAACAACTCACGAATTGGTGTAAATAGACCAGTATAGGTTGCAGGATTGCTGCGTGGCGTACGACCAATAGGTGATTGATCAATAATAATTGCTTTATCAAGCTGCTTAATGCCTTCTATTTCATCATGGCGGCCTGGCACGGTGCTTGCGCGGTGTAAACGAGCAGAGAGTTCTTTAGCCAAGATATCATTGATGAGACTTGATTTTCCCGAACCACTCACGCCACTAACAACAACGAGCTGGCCAAGTGGAATTTCAACGTTAATATTTTTAAGATTATTTTCGCGAGCACCTTTTATGACAAGTGATTTACCGTTACCGCCACGACGCTTTTTTGGTGTCGGAATACTCTTTTTACCAATCAAATACTGGCCAGTAATGCTATCTGGTGATTTTTCTACTTCTGCAGGTGTGCCGTGTGCCACGATTTCACCACCGTGGATACCTGCACCTGGGCCAATATCAACTAAGTAATCTGCGGTACGAATAGTGTCTTCGTCGTGCTCGACAACAATAACTGTGTTGCCTAAATCACGTAATCGTTTAAGGGTTCGGATAAGTCGTTCATTGTCGCGTTGGTGTAAGCCAATTGATGGCTCATCTAGTACGTATAAAACACCAGTTAGGCCAGAACCAATTTGCGTTGCCAGACGAATACGCTGTGCTTCGCCACCACTCAACGTTACAGCACTCCGTGCAAGACTAAGATAGTTAAGCCCGACGTCTTGCAAAAATGTTAAGCGCGCATTGATTTCTTTTAGAATCTGTTTAGCAATAGTTGTATCGACATCATTGAGTTTAAGGGTGCTGAAAAACGTAACTGCATCGTCAATAGAAAGTTCGCATATATCAATAATAGATAAGTTAGCAACTGTAACAGCAAGTACTTCTGGTTTTAAACGTCGGCCCTTACATGCATGACATGGGCGTTCTTGCATGAATTTTTCAATATCACGACGTACAAAATCACTCTCAGTTTCTTTATAGCGACGCTCGAGATTTGGAATAACTCCCTCGAACGTAGTTTCAAACGAACGACCACCACCAAGCGGGATGGTATATACCTTGTCCCCGGTGCCGTACAACACCATTTCGAGTTGCTCTTTTGTTAGTTCGCCGGTTGGAACGTGCGTACTAAAGCCATTCGATTCTGCCATGACCTCTACTTTTTTAAGATACCAGCCATCAACCCGAATTCGGTTCCAGGGTCGGACAGCACCTTCGCCAATTGTTAAGCGTCCATTTGGAATAACAAGCTCAGGATCGACCTCAAGCCTATTACCCAAACCAGTACAGGTTGGACACGCACCGTGTGGCGAATTAAAACTAAACGTTCGCGGTTCGAGCTCTGGTATTGATACATCAGGATGGTCGATACATGCATACAGCAACGAATACATAAACTCTTCGTTGCTATCAGCGTTGACGATAATTAATTTGCCGTCGGCAATATCAAGCGATTGTTCAATTGATTGGCTTAAACGGCTGGCGCTTGTTTCGTCTGATACAAGACGATCAATTACAATTTCGATACGGTGTTTTTTTGCTTTATCAAGCTCTGGGAACTCATCGAGCGCATACACGACGCCATCAACACGAGCACGGGCAAACCCGGCGCGCTGATATTGCTCGGGAATATGCTCGAATGCACCTTTTTTATCTATAACAACCGGCGCCAAAACCATAATGCGCGAACCGGCGGTTTCTTTTGTAACTTTATCGACAATAATCGTTGGCGTCTGGCGCGAAACTGGTTTGCCGCAAATTGGGCAATGAGGAATACCGATGCGGGCATACAATAAACGCAAATAATCGTAAATTTCGGTTACCGTCGCAACCGTCGAGCGAGGATTACGACTAGTGGATTTTTGGTCAATCGAGATTGCAGGGCTCAGACCATCAATTTGATCGACATCAGGCTTTTCCATTAAGCCCAAAAATTGACGTGCGTAGCTACTTAGGCTTTCAACATAACGTCTTTGGCCTTCGGCGTAAATAGTATCAAAGGCAAGGCTAGATTTACCCGAGCCAGATAGGCCGGTAATGACAACAAGTTTATTTCGCGGCAAATCAACACTAATATTTTTTAGGTTGTGCTCGCGTGCTCCCTGAATACGTATTACGTCGTGCATTGACATTGTATTCTACTACAAAACTATACTTTTTTCTAGAGTACGCAGGCTACTACTAGATACAACTACTGATTTTAAGACACTATAGGACGTTCGAGATCATTTGACATCGAAAAGCCCGAAAGTAAAGACGGTTTAAATAGCCCACTTGTAATAGGAACTGGCTCGCCAGAAGCTTTGGTTAATGCAAGGCCCGCTAACGCTAGTTGCCTGCCAGCAAGCTCAGGATATATAACATCTTTTGCGTACCGTTTAATATCTTCTGTAAACTCAATCGGATGTCGCTTTGTGCCAAACCGGAGGAGCGTTACATGATCGGGTGGATAAATATCTAGCTCGCCAAGGCCAAAGCCACCTAGGTCTTTCATAATTTGACCATGCACATCACGGAGCGCCTCAAAACCTGCGTCTTCGGTATCGAGTTTCGCAACTAACACATTATTATTAGCACCATACCAATCGATATCTTTGATTGTTACTGGTTGCTTAAATCGCTTATGCGGAGCTAAGCTTTTTGAAAGTTTGCTAGCGACGGCTTTAAACTGAGCTGGCGTAGCCCTACCCCCTCTAGATAGCCCAGCGGTAGTAGCTTGGCGTGCGGCACAGTCACGTACATACATCTCCATACCAATTTGTGTAACTGGCGCAATGGTTATTGCATGGTTAGCCTTGACGCGCATAAGCCCGCTCGCGACAAACGTCGCGGGTTCTAGCCCCGCCTGGCCGACAATGTCTATGCCTGAATCGGCTGCAACTCCATACAAAAACGCCTGGTCAACAACATTGATACCAACCGACACTCCTACCGCATGCCTGTGCACTGGGATGTTTGGGCTACTTCTTTTAGCATGTTGTTCTCTTTCGCCCTCGGTTGCGCCACGGATTGCAGGTATGTGATGGTTAAAACTCATTATGATGCCGCCGTTTCTTGGAATCTATCAAAATCAGCCCAGTCATCTTCTGCTTTTCTGACAGCAATAAGTCCATCGAACTCGATATCATAGGCCGCTTCTGCCTGCTCCAGCATTGGAATATGTGAAGGAACTTTCATACGAGTGACAACCTTGGGATCACCAAATTTACACCTATTCGGGAATAACCTGACTTCCTCTTCGAAGTCATCGGCTAAGGTTCTATTACCTTTAATAACATCTGCTAGGTATGTATTTGGATTTTCCATGAACCTATCATGATCATCGCCTACACCGAGCACATGCCGATTAACGGTTGCGACAACGATTTTTGGCGGCTTAAAGTAGGTAGTGGCGTCAATTTCGCCTTGGCTTACACCGCCAAGAATGCTTTTCATAGCAGACATAATGCCCTTTTGATCGTGTTCGAACTGACGATTTTTACCGTTCAGCGCAACAACTAATTGATCATGCTCGTCGACACGAAACGGTGCACGCGGATCTAATACCCTAAGTGTTAGGGGTTCAAACGAGTGCGCATCCATAATTTCGTCACGCACGTCATCCATACGTTCAACAGATATAACAGGGCCTCGTTGTGAGCGCGAGCCTCTTTGACGATTAATTTTTTCCGTCATTACCGCTCGCTTTAACAGTGGCCCACCAAATATAGGAAATGGGATTTCGCCAATACTAATCGGCTCGATAACACCACCCGTTTGTTCGCCTAATGACTCAAGCGCATGCTGAATTGCTCTTGAACCACGCAAATCTAGGCCTCTTACAACCATAACATCCAGGTCATTGCATTCGCCCACCTCATGCAATGGCTCAGTGCGCTGACGATAGCGCATACTTTGCCTCCTTTGATTTTGTATGTTTTTAGGTCCCGAGTTTTGCCTCTTAAACCCACTGTACACCCGTTAAAAAAGTTTTGTCAAACTAAAGTACAATAGGTCTTGATGCAAAAGTTTAAGAAATTCATGACACGGTTTGGCATTGATGCGGCGGGCTATGGATTAATACTGCTTGGAATACTGACCGGATGGCTGCCTGGACCTGGTGGTATACCCCTTATATTGGGCGGTCTTGGACTACTTTCTATCCATAATCATTGGGCGCGACGAATCTTACTTTTTGCCAAAGAAAACGGTTCGAAATTCATGATTTATATATTCCCCGAAAATCCGTGGGTTAAGGCACTCCATGATTTGTTCGCTATTGCACTTATTATTAGTGTAATAATTTTGCTCCAAACATCAGTTACATATGTGACTATTGGCATAAGCATTGGCCTGACCGCATTGAGCCTGGTTGATTTTTTCTACAATCGCAAGCGATGGGAACGCTTTACAAGTGGTCTCAAAAAACGCTAAAGCTTACTATATAATATTATTGCATTTTTTAGTATTTAGCAGTATGGTACTTCCACAAGGAATTATATGTGGATGTTATTCAGTATTCATGACAGTGCGTACTTGCTTTTATCAATACGGCAAATTACAAGTGGCATACAGCTAGAGGCTACGCTACAACAATTTATTTTGTTGGGAGTTATTCCAGGCACAAATTACCGATTTGAGCTTGCAGACATTGTGCTGGCGTTATGGGCTATTGGATTCTTGATTATCTGTACAATTCTATCGAAGATTGCATACCGCATTGCCTCATCACTCGATCCATACCCAACTCTACCAAAGGGAATGACCTACTTCGATATCATTGCGCTTTAGGCGTCATACGGCATAATACTTTCGCCGTATAGTTTCAGCTCTTCGAGCAAATACATTTGATTTTGTGTCAGATCACTACGAGTAGACAACTCGTTAATACGCTGGAAGTATTTAGCTACCTTACTCTCGCTATCGCCGTTTAACAATTTCACTTCACGGTATTCTTGCCACTGCGCTTGCTCTTCTGGAGTTAGGCTCTTTGGAAACTGCCTCGCCTTGTAGAGCAGTAGCAGTTTATCGAGACGTGCATCACTAAAGTCTAGATGCAAATCAGCAAGTCCATTTTCGTCGGCTGCTCGTACAACACTCATTTTGGTTCTGTCGCCATCGCCAAAGAAGCCATCATACAATTGCGAATCGACATCATTCACATCAACGACAAAGCTTGTTTGTTGTTTCTTTTCATTAATTCGAAGTGCTTCTTGCAACCGATCGCTAAAATCAGACATTGTAAGTAGTAGTTTTAAATGCTTTTCAACATCTTTCATGTTGATAGATAATCGGGTCTTGTCGTCTTCTGTTAGTACGGCAAGAGGGGCTACCGCCGGACATTTGTTGAATTGTAGCTGCTTTACCGGAAGTCTCAATTCGCCTTCTTCGAACTTATATTTCTTTAACAATTCCGCCAGAGCGTTCGGTTGCATATCTGCAAACGGAGTCGGATCGTGCCGGAGATCATACACAAAAACAGAACCCTTTTGCGTAGGATGTGGAGCAACCGTAACGGCAATGGAAGTTTTTTCGAACTCCGCTGAATATCTGCCAGACGTATACACAAAAGGTTGTGATGAGGTAACAAGTTTTTCGACTTCTTTTTTATCACGTACTTTGAGCAAATATTCGAATAATTTTGGCTGCTTTTGCTTAATCAGTTTTGCGACACCAATGGTGGCATATACATCACTGAGTGCATCGTGGGCTTTATCGTGTGTAAGTTTGTTAACACTCGCAATGAGCTCTAGTTTATTTGCAGCTTTGCCGTCGCTACCAAATGGCCATACGATGCCATCGGGGCGTAACGCGCGCGTCATGCGTACAACATCTAATATATCCCATCTGCTACGGCCATCTTGCCATTGCCACTCGTATGCATCGTAAAAATTACGGTAGTTCGTAAAACGAATAAACTCATCATCAAAACGTACGGTGTTATAGCCGACAAAAATAGTATTTGGTGTTGCAATTTCTATATGGAAATAGCGTAGGAATTCAGCTTCAGTAATACCGTCAAGCAACGTTTGCTGTGGTGTAATGCCTGTTACAAGTATCGCATCTGGCTCGGGCAAGATATCTGGCGTAATTTTAATCAGGATATTGTCCGGTTCGCCAATAGGCTCGAGGTTTAGATTGGTTCTTTGGCCAGCAAACTGCATGATTCGCGCATTGCGGGCGCTAAAACCAGTCGTTTCTAGGTCGTAAAAATAAAAAGATTGCATGCTTCGTCTAGCATAGCAGATTACCCATCGCAGCGATTACAAGCCAAGCGTTTTTTTCGTCTCTATCGTTATGTATTGGTAAGCTTTTTGTGGAATGGCAAATGTTTTTTCGAGCGTATTTATACCGGCGCCTAATTTGTGTGCAACTAAAATTGGATGAATTTTTTTGTGGCTTACAAGCAGTCCAATCACTACAATACTTGTGCCAAGCACGAAACCAGCAGTTAGACTTTCACCCAAGAACACTACACCAACAGTGGCGGCGACGGCGGGCGAAATAAAAGCAATGTCTGCAAGTCTTTCGGCCGGCAACTGCTTGACCGAGCGATAATACAGTACGATAGGCATTGCACCGCCAATGATTGCTGCCGCAAAAATCCAAAACCACGTTGTCAAAGAAATAGCTACCACCTCACTCCAGCCAGACGTCAAGGTAACTACCGATGAAATAACAACAGCGGCCACGATATATTCAATAAAACCAAATTGCTCCGGTGGCATGACGTGTTTGCGGGCTAGTAACTTACGCCCAAAAACAATTGCAAACGCATTAATTGCCGCATAGCCAACGAGGGCGATGTCGCCCAATAGTGCGCCTTCTTGCATAGAGCTATTTACCGAGTAATGAATAATTATCCCCATACCAGTGGCTGCTATTAAACTACCAATAATAACGATTCGGTGGGGCTGCTCCTTGAGCATAAGTGCAGCAAAAAAATACACAATAAATGGTTCGAGCAGCAGGATGATTGATGCATGAAGCAACGTGGTGCGCTCTATAGCAAAACTATACACATAGTTAATGAGTATGGCGTCTAGTAACGCAAACAGCGCAACTACTATAAATGTTGCAAGCGATATCTTTTTGAAACGATGTCGTTGCGTCATAAATAATGCAACAGCGCCAATCGTAAAACGGATTGCCAAAAATACCGAAATTGAGAGAACGGCTAAGCCTTGTTTATAAAACAAACCAACAAAACCCCACAGTACACCACTGGCTAACAGATAGTTATAGGCTTTTAGATTGGTTTGTTTTTTTGATTGTTTCATTTTTGTTGTTTTGCGCAATATAGGCTTCAATATCGAACTTTCGCTTAAGACCATTATAAACCATGCTACGAACAGTACCATAGTAGGCACGTTCGCCCCATGGCCTATCGTGTAACCCTGCCACGCTCCATAATATTCCAACATATCCGTTTGGGTCTCCGCCATCTAACGAATAAAAATCATTTAAGTATATAAGTGTTTGCAGCGCCTCGTCGGGAGATGTCGACCATTCAAGCACCTTTTTCGCCCAGTACATTCGCATATAGCCATGTATCTTACCCTTTGTCCGTAACTGTAGCTGGGCGGCATTCCACGCTTGGTCATGGGTTTGTGCAAGCTCGAATTGTTCGCGCGTATACAAGAATTCCCTACTATCAGCTGCATGTTTTTGCAGTGTTGACTGTGCCCATGCAGGAGCACTAGTGAGCGACGTGTAGTCTCCGCCGTAATAACAAAAATTATCGCTAAGTTCTTTGCGGACAATCATTTCCTCTATAAGTGCATCATAATCGGGTTGTAACGTGGCGTCATTGCGAAGCTGCTCGGCAGCGTTTAACGCAACTCGCAGGCTACTTACCTGGCCAAAGTGAAGATACGGGCTTAGGTTGGATAGGCCGTCAATAGTGGGATTGTTCCGGTTCGATGCGTACCCCTTAAAGCGAGTAGTTATAAAATTCTGGAGCGTTTTTAGTGCAGCGGTCTCACCCGGTACAAAGCCATGCCTCGTATGGTTGCGCGCTACTTTTTGCAATCTATCTTCGAAAATATCAGCTACTTCGGCAAATGAAATAATGTTTTTATTTGGCCACTCATGTGGATGAGCTTGTAATTTTTCAGGTTCGAGCTGAAATACCGCAAGTTGTTTAGCAATTTTTGGGCGCAGTGTTCGCGCTCCAATTTCTTGCTTATCACTTGCTAGCCATGCTGGCACGGTGTTATGGGTATCAACGATAATGAGCGATTGCTTTGATGCAATTTTCTCATACAATTTTCGTGGACCACGTAGTGGATTAAAATCCGTATACACAGCAGCAGGCTGAAGATGATGAAATACCGCTTCGAGCGTAGCGCTGTGGCTTCCGACTAAACCAATGAATGGGATATTGTACTTTTTAAGTTGCGCTTCGACTTCATAAAGACCTGCAAGCATAAAATCATAGTGCTCACGCGCTCGCACAGCTGCCGTCGTATTGCACACGAATAGCACCGCAAACGGAAGTTTGAGCGCCAGGGCATGCTTTTGCGCGGCAAGTAGTGCGTGGTTGTCACTAACTCGCTGATCGCGGCTCATAACATACAAAACACACTTGCCATCGCTTATATGCCAGTTCTGCCCAAGCAGTTGCAGCCGTAGTTTCAGAGATTCGTCACTAATAGGTGATTTCGCCACGCGAAGGATTTCCAATAATAATTCTATCGCCTGGATTAACACCATCGCGGCGAAGTTGGTTCATGATACCCATTTTTTTCATGATGTCGCGAAGCCGTTGGATACCAAAATCATTATTAAAGTCTGTTCTATCGGCAAATTTTTCAATTTTTCGGCCTGTTACAACAAATGACTTATCAGTCTTTTTAATCGTCCACGCATCTGGCGTAGCCTTTAGGCGAATAACCGGTAAACTGGCATCAATTTTCTCTTTGATAACTGACTGCTTTTTGTGTTCTTTGTCTACGATCTTCTTTAGGTCGAATAGTACCGCATCAAGACCTCGCTTGGCGTATGATGACACAAGAAACACCTTAGCTTTTTTAGGCAATACGGCTTGCAATAGTTCCATTTGCATGGCGACAATATCATCAGGTAGGGTTTCGATTTTTGTAATCAGGATTAGTTCGGGCTTCTTGGCAATTTCTTTACTATACGCAGCTAGCTCGCCACGAATCGTTTTGTAATCGAGTGCAATGTCGTTGCTATTGGCATCGATAAGATGTAGCAACACACTACAGCGTGAAACATGGCGCAAAAACTCATCACCAAGCCCCTTGCCTTCGCTCGCTCCCTCGATTAACCCAGGAATATCGGCAAGTAGCATTGCCTCGCCATTAACATCAACCACACCTAGGTGGGGCTTAAGGGTCGTAAACGGATAATCGGCGATTTCTGGGCGCGCATTGCTAACTGCAGTCAAAAAGCTACTTTTACCGGCATTCGGCAGACCAATGAGGCCTACGTCTGCGATCATACGTAGTTCAAATTCAAAATTAAATTTATCGCCAGTTTCGCCTTTTTCGGCTACTTTTGGCGCTTGCCGCACCGATGATACAAAGTGCGCATTACCAAAGCCACCCTTGCCGCCTTCGGCAATAATTGCCTGCTGTCCGTCTTCGGTTAAATCTGCAACGACTTGATTTTCTTCATTCAGAACAACGGTACCAACCGGAACTGGCACAAGTAAATCTTTAGCAGAACGGCCATGTTTACGCGCTCCATCACCAGGTTTGCCATCTTCGGCCTTAATAAGCTTTTGGAATCGAAAAGCAGCTAAAGTATTTTGATTCCGGCTGGCTACAACAATTACGTCGCCGCCGTCGCCGCCGTCGCCGCCGTCTGGGCCGCCTTTATCAACATAGATTTCGTGTCGAAAACTAACTTTACCATCACCGCCATTTCCTGCGGCTACTTGAACTTTTACTTTATCTACAAACATATCTTATCTACAGTATAACTTTTTTAGCAATAAATAACATCTTTTTAGCTATCAAGCAAATTTTCGGGCAAAGCTCATTAGTTTATATCGCGCTGTGTTAATCGGCTTTTCCCAGGTTCCAGAAAATACTATCTCTTCGCCACCGAAAGAGCGTTTGAACTTACTCAGCCCCGCCCAGCGGTGGTCTGTCGCTTCTTGTGGCGATACCCCAAAGAAATCAAATTGCGTAATTCCCGTCTCTTTGGCTTGCTGTAGCAAATACACTACAAGTGGCGCGTTGGCACTATATTGGCGAGCCTTATCAAACGAGCCTGCGTACAAATAGTAGCGAGTTTTGGCTTCAAAATCGTCAACAAATAGTACACCCACCAACACTTCATCCTCATGATACGCATATGCAACGCCAGCGGTTTTTGATTCGCCGAGAGTTTCTAGTAGCAACTCAAAGTACTGCGCCTTACGAAATGTCGCTTGCGTCCGCTTTGATGTTTCGCGCATCATCAGCAAGAAGTGCTCGAGATCAGCCATATCGTACGAAATGTTAAATGTTAGGTTATTGCGATCAACCTTGTTCCATAGATAACGATTGGTTTTTGACATTCCAAGCAATACTTCGTGAAAATCAGCCGTCAAATCAACTATAAGTGAAAGTTCCGGCTGAAAAGAATGTGCTTGTTTGGTATAGCCGCCGGTGCCCGTAAATAACATCTGACGCTCAGCACCCGTAGGCTCAACGCGTACATAATCAACACCTCGTTTTTTAGCTTCGCGCTCTAAGTCAGTGAGTGCGGCCCGCAAGGCTACGTCATCTTTGTAATATGGCCCATACGGGCAATAGAGCCGTGTAAAATGCTTACCGACCTTACCATCGCCTCGTTCGAGAATAGCTAAATACTGCCAGCCCGCACCCGACTGTTCGATAATCGTATTGCCAAGAGTTTTTTGAAACAATCCCCATTCTTTGCTTTGCAAAAAATGTCGTGGGGAAAGTTTGTTCATGTGTCTATGATAACAGATGTCAGCGCGGAGCTACAGCCAAATTTAGCGATAAATATAGTGAGGATATGACGACGCAGGTACCCAGTCGCTATAGCCAACGCGACCATAACCGGCAATACCGTTCATGTCAGAAAACTTAATCATTGACCCATCGTCAGAAACAGCCTCAACGATACCAACGTGACCCGCCCAACCTGTGTCGGTTTGCAGAATCGCACCAGCACGTGGAACCGAGCTTACTGTCCAGCCACTCGCTGCAGCATAATTGTCCCAAGTATTTGCATTGCCCCAGTTTTTAGGAACACTAATGCGCGATGCGACATAGTAGGTACAGTAGCCATATGCGTAGCCGTTATTACCGTATACGGGTGAGAATCCATAGACCGTGTACGAATCATTTGTACTGAGATTTGTAGTTGCTCGTGTTGTTGTAACCGTACGCGTTGGAGCTGGCAACACACCATCTGGCACCAAAATAGTATCACCAGTTGTTAGGCTATTAACCTCGAAGTCATTAAAGGCGATAACTTGCTCTTTGCTTGCATTGTACTTTGTAGCGATTGAATCGATTGTGTCACCGCTTTGTATCTTATAGATAATGCCGTTGCGAGGTGGAATCTGGAGTGATTTGCCAGCTGCGAGTGTATCTGATGTAAGACCATTTGACCACTTAATAGTGTCAGAGGTAACACCAAACCGAGTAGCTAGTGCGCTAACCGTATCACCTGCGACTGTTGTATATGTCTGGATATCATTACGAGTCTTAGCACCGCCTGCAACGAGTTGTGGCTTAGCAACGACAGATTCGTCAACATTTGCCGAAAGAACTTGCGCATTCACAGAGTCGGCTTGGTTTGAAACCGCTACAGCCTCGGGCATGCTGACGGCACGAGCAATATTGGCCGCGATATCCGCAGAAGACAATGTATCGAGTGGTGCAGCTGCTTGGCTGTTATTTGTCTGATTAAGAAGTGGCTTGTTAGCTGCAGAGCTGGTGTGATTATGACCAACCCAAACAATACTTGCAACGACAGCAACAAGTGCCACATTTGCAATAACAAAGGCATGCTTTAAAAACGACTTCTTAAACTTAAGAACTCGTTTCTTGTATACCTTCGTAGAAGGCTTCTTAGTTTCAAGGGAAGCTTCTTTTTTTGTTTTATCTATTTTTGACCGCTGTAATACGGCCGGTAATAAATTACTAATACAAAGCTCCTGATCGGCCTAAGGCCAATCGTTTCGCAAATCTACCGTTTACTTGGTTGTTAGTCGTGCGCGTTCGACATGCGCCGGCATAGCTAATAGCCTTATGTAGTAGTTTGCGACCGATTTTTGGACAACCCTCTTTGTTAGCTTTTAGTGATAAAGCATCACCAAAAATCGTAATTACTAGTTTATTAGCTCATACGCCCTATGTCAAGGTTTTTGAGCTACTCTACCCCTGTTAGTATGTACTACAAAGTACCTTACAATATTGCTGAGCGAGCGCATCGTGTTCTGCCTGCGTCTTAGAGAAGTATGTCTTGCCGTCATCACCTGCCACAAAGAACAGATAATCGTTTTTCTCGGGGTTAGCGACAGCATTCAACGATGATTTTGAGACGTTACTAATAGGACCCGGGGGCAATCCTGCATATTTACGTGTATTATAGGGCGAATCAATAAACGGAGTAGGATTTTGACCTGTGATTGCAGCAGCGTAGTGATACGTTACATCTGAGCCTAATGCTATACCAGCGCGCAGCCTGTTAAGGAATACCTGTGCGACCATTCGCCTATCTCCGCTACTCGGCACTTCTTTTTCTACTATCGATGCCAGTGTGACAGCCTGATGAATACCAAGCCCTTGTTCCTGGAATTCATCGATTATATCTGGTGTTAAAACTTGCGCCATCTCATCTAGAGACTGCTTCACAATAACCGCTGGTGTGGTTGTGCTCGTAGTTTGGAATGTCTCTGGATATAGGTACCCTTCGAGTGAAGCATTAGTTGGTTTTGCTACTAATGCTGGGTGATTCTTGTAGTTCGCAGGATTTAACGCGTCATCTACTGACGCTTCGTTAAAACCTGCCTTTAAAAACGCTGTTTTGATTTGGTCGATGCGTTGAGCTGGCAAGATAGTAAACAGATTCTTCTGTACTTTTCCTTTTGAAATCGCGTTTGCGACCTCTGATACTGACCAAGATGGGTCGAGCGCATACTGACCTGCTTGTAAGCTGTCACGCAAATCATTGTTGCGTACATACCATTCAAATGCTCGCGCGCTCTTAATTACCTTTTGGGTTTCAAGAAGTGTAGCAATTTGTTTGGCTGTTGCGCCGGATGGAATTGTTACCGTAATACTTGTTGAAGTCGTGCTCAGAGGTGCTAGTTGTTGCTGGTACCAAAAACGAGCCGCTATTGCTCCGCCTGCAATGATAACCAACGCAAACAGAGCTATTGATATAACAATAGCTAATCCTCGGCGCGAGCGTCGAGCACCTTGGTTTTGTGCGTATTTCATATTGTTTGTAAATAATCCTCTAAAATCACAAGTGCAGCTTGGGCATCGATATCGCCTTTCGCATACGACTTTCCCTGTAAACGTTCTTCGGCGACACGCGAACTTAGCGTTTCATCCTGAAAAACCACTGGGATATTAAATGATATCAGGTTTTCCTGAGAAAAAGCCCTGACATATGCTGATTGAGCCGTTTCTTGGCCCTGCAGGTTACGAGGAAGCCCGACAACTAGTATATCTGGCTGATACTCATCAATAAGCGCTTGGAAGGCTCCTGCAAAGCTCTCATCGTTATGTAATGTGGTAAGCGCTTCCGGTAAACGAGCAATCATGTTAACGCGAGCAACCCCAATGCGCTTCTCGCCAACATCTACCCCTAGTAGGTTACTTACTTCCATTGCTGACAAAGGTTATCGTAATATGTTTTACATTTTTTGGTGTACCACTAACCCAGAACGGACTATATTCGATTTTGACATCCTTAACCCCTGGCTGCGCCTGCAAAATTGCAGTTGTCTCTCCACGTTTTTTGCCTGCAATACTTTGTGCTATGGCATCTGGGTCTTGCTTAATACCTGTTTGTGCATCTGTTTGGAGCGTGAATACAACGTCGCCATTTGTTTTTCGTTCTTTAACAGTTAGTGTCGAAGTTTTAATGCCTGCATCAAAGATTGACTGGCCACTCTGAAGATCTTTACTTACTTCTGTTTGGACAAGTTGTTCTAGTGCTGCCGTATTAACACCCATCATCGATGCTTTAAAGGTTACACTGGCTGTCGCCTCGGACGCTTCGGCGTTAACATCTGGGTTACACGTGACTTTACCTGGCTCTGCGTTAAATGTATCTGGCAACGGCGTAAGGCCAGCAGCCAGTAGCTGCGTAGTAAGCTCAGTTTTATAGCCATCTGTCTTTGTATTTAACAGTTCATTCTTGGCACTTTCGCAGTCGCTTGCGCTCACAACTTTTACGATGCTACTCGTTCCACCACTCATACCATTGTCATCTCGAGCAGTCATTGAGGGAAATCCTGAAACACTGTAGCTTCTTGCGCTAACATTAAATTTGTCGCCACCTTCTGCTGCTATTACAGATACATCCGCAGAAGGAACATTTGCTTTACAGGTCGTGCCAGTAAAGCCGCTTGGTAATACTGTTACATCAGCCTGGGTGATAAACGTTAATCCTCCCGAGCTTATTCCAGTACCAGCCGGAACAGTTCTAGAGACATCGCCTAGTTTATCTGCTACATTGCAATTTACGAAGTGAACTTTACCGGTTGCCTTATTACCAACATTTTTTTCGCCGGTTGCTTGGAACTTTTTCGTCTCATTTTTATCGAGCGTTTTGGTCTGCGCGGGCACAACTTTACCGTCTACATTAATCGATTGGGCACCAGGGCTACCAGTTATAGATATATTTACCGGCACAGATTTATTTTCGGTTGTAATTGTTATTTTTGCTCGTGGCAATACATTCGTAGCAACAAACCATAAAACAATCAGTAAGATAATTGCGCCGATAGCGGCGAATAATTTTATTCTAAAGCTATCAAAATTAGGGACCTTAAGCTTCTTGTCTTTCTTTTCTTTCGGTTTTTTGTCTTTTTTGCCTTTTGTAGCTGCTGCTTCATCTGACTCATCACCAAGCACAATTGGCGCTTCTTCGGTGTCGGTGGCAGCAACCGCCGCAGCTGCTACAGCCGTAGCGCCTGCAAGCTCACCGATTGATTTTGTTGGATCTAAGTCGGTTGCTTCGTCTTCAGATTCATCTACGGTATCAACTACTCCATCCTCATAGTTTGGGCTCGGTGGTACAGAGGGTTTTGATTGAAGTGTTTTAGCAACAAATACACCTGCGCTACCTGCGACGGGCAATAAGGCTGCTTCGCTGGTAATTAATACTAGCTTCTTACCAGAGTTTTTTGCCGCTCGGTTCAAAATCTTCATATTTACAGAGCTTTGCAAAACCGTGCATCGTTTTGGCAATACTAGGGCAACAATATCATTCTGCGCAGATTGCACTTTGTCAGAAATACTTGTTATTTCGTCGTCGTTATCGATGTATACGGTGTCTTTTTTCATACTTTTAATATCCGATTTAAGCGGTCGCGAACTGAGTCACCCGGTGCATCATATTGTAACAGGGTATCCATTGCTACGCGTAATAATCCCATGGCTGTGATGTAGGTGTGGTCGTCAATAACACCAGTTGTGTCGCGAATGCCAACAACTTGATTGGGTCTAATAAGTTTTACTTGTGGCTTACGTGCAAATGGTAAATCTGCATACCAATCACTTTGGCCAAGCATATCAGTAAGCATTGTTAAGCTTGCGCCACCACCGCACAGTAAAATCTGATGCGGTAAATGATCAAGCCGTTTGAACTCTTCGAGTGCGAGCTCAACACCATTTGTCCAGACGCCAAGCGTTTTGTTTAGTGCTGCCTCTACTGGTTTGCGGCGAGGTTCGGGCGTTCGGCCATTGCTTAAGCCAAGCTTCAAAGCTTCTGCCCTATCAAAGTCGGTATTTAAATCGCGTTCGATAGATTTCGTAAAACTACGGCCACCAATGCCAAACATTTTTGTACCTTCAACGCCACCTTCATTAACAACGGCGATATCAGTCGTACCACCACCAACGTCAACCAAAATTGCGCTCAGGTTTGCATTTGGGTCATCACCAATAACCGAACGTGCAACAGCAAATGGCTCTGCCGCAACAGTAAGTAAATCAAGATCAAGTTGGTCGGCAACGCGTTCGATTGCACCAATATGCACAAGTGGCGCGAAGGCCGTGTAAAGCTGCACTTGTACATCCTTACCCTGGAAGCCAATTGGATTGGTTACACCATAGCCATCAATTTCTATAGATATAAGTGCACTGTTTACGAGCTTAAGGCCTATTTGCTTGCCACCCGTATCAATCGCAAGCTGTTTTTTTGCTTGTGTTAAGGCTCGCTCTTGTACCAACGAAAATATACGGTCTACTTCGGCAATATCTATCTGTTTTGTAGGATCTTTACGGGTAAACTTAACCGTTGTGGTATTACCACGCACAAGCTCACCGGCGATGCCAACAACCGCACTTCGCGCACTAACACCGGCTTGTTGCTCTGCCTGATTAAGCGCTGTGTCACAATTTGCAACGACACCAGCAATGTCGGCAATTGCTCCCGCCTGCATGTCGCTCAGGCTTTGGTGCGCGCGGCCAACACCCAAAATCTCAATCTCGTTATTTTCATCGATTCTGGCAACAAGCGCTTTTACAAATTCCGTACCAATATCAAGTGAAACCATCAATCGTTCGTTTGATGGTTTTGAGCCCTCTTTTACGGTGTTTTTGAGCTGCTTTAATTTGCCAAGCATATACACTTTATTTTAGCATACATGAATTCCGTAAAAACAGATATGAGATATTGCGTTTTATTATAATTTATGGTTTTATATGTATATGAATTTTGAGCCTCGTGCAGCAGACAAACAAGAGGTGTTGGATAGACTTGGCAATCTTGAAGTTGAAGTCACCGAACTTATCGATTTATCAATGCATCGTGGTACTACAGATATTACCGTGACCGGAATAATGCCAGTTGATAATAGAATGCCAATTGAGCTTGTTGGGCTATTACGCAATCTTGAGCATATTCCCCAGTTCATCACCTCTGTTGATATTGCAATGACGTACGATAGGCAACATAAAAAATTTGGCCTCAATAGCTCTGCAATCTACCTAGATACGGGCATTAGCGTTGCATTTAGTCGTGTGCGAAATGCAACAGATGATTCGCTGTCTGTTGAGGTGCATGATGCAGCAAAGATGCCTATAATACACATCCCAGCAGGCATGCGACCAGTATCCTTTTACCAGAACGAAGTTGCATATGTCTTTGCATCCATGGGAATTCATATGCCTTCAGACCGAAAGAACACAGAACTCAGCGAGATTACCGGCGTAACCGATTTGGCAAAGTACTGGCAGCTTGCTACTTCAACAACATCAGAAACAGAACTTGGCAAAATGTATACCCTTAAAGAAGTGATAGAAGGTGGCACCACTGACGTAAGTGCGATTGCTCCCATAGCTGATACTGAGGATGTATTTATGGACATTGTTGCCGGTATAGACGATGAGCAAGAAGCCGCTGGCGAGATACAACAAGCTTGGCAACGGAGCCTTTTGTTTTGTGTTGATTACGCACAGGGTGACAGTATGCTACCAAGCTCGAGCCTGCAGCTACAGCTTTCAACGTCTTCTTGGAATATTCCACCGCAGTACCTAGACATTACCCGAGTTCCCGTGACATATTACCCAAAAATTATCGATATCAAAGATGATACAGAAGAGGTATTGTCGTTTACTCGCGAAGAGCACGAACAAGACCGGACAACCGTTGCCCCTACCGATGATTTGTTGAAATACTTACGCGAATGCGCTCGTGATGCCAGAATTGGCATGAGAATTTAATTATCGTAAGACCGCTTTAATTCGGCGAACGCCGGCACTGCTGGCCTCTTCTTTGGTAATTTTGAAGTGTTTGCCACCATCGGCTAATGCGCCTGTATGCTCAACATGCGGACCACCGCAGATTTCGCGACTATAATTTGTGCCGTCTGGATCTCCTACGGTATACACCTTTACAACTTCGCCATATTTATCACCAAATGCACCCATAACACCATTTGCGAGTGCTTGTTTGGTGTTTTCTTCGCGCCAGCCCATTGGCCAGTCTTTTTCAATTTGTTCGTTTACTATCTTTTCGACTTCGGCAATTTGTTCGGGTGTGACTTTTTGGTCGTGACTAAAATCAAATCGCAGGCGTTCAGAGGTAATATTGCTACCACGTTGAATTACGTGATCACCAAGCACCATACGCAGAGCCTTATACATTAAGTGGGTTGCAGTGTGGTATTTGGTGGTAATTTCGCTATGGTCGGCTAAGCCACCCTTGAAGGTGCCTTTTGCGGCAGTTTGGCTGCGAGCTTTTTGCTCGGACATTAATCGCTCGAATTCTTCGGTCGCATTATCGGCAACGTTCACATTTTGGGCAATTGCTTCTTCTTTAGTCAGCTCTACGGGGAATCCGTAGGTATCATACAGCTTAAAGATAATTTCACCATTTAGCGTGCCCCCTTGCGTAAGTTTAGAAAACTCACGGACACCTGCGCGTAAGGTTTGGCGGAAAACTTTTTCTTCGCGCACAAGTACGGCAATAATTTGGTCACGGTTTTTGGCAACTTCTGGGTAGTCGTTGTGATATAAATCAGCAATCGTTGGCACTACTTGTTCTAAAAAGTTTTGCTCTATACCAAGCTCAAACGCGTACCGGATTGCACGTCGCATGAAGCGGCGCATCACGTAGCCTTGTGCTTTATTGCTTGGCACCACGCCATCAACCGCTAAAAAGGTGGCGGTGCGTAAATGGTCTGCAATTACACGCATTGCAGCAGTGTGGTCTTGATACTGTTTGCCGCTGAGTTCTTGTAGCTTTTCGATAATCGGCCATAGAAGGCTGATTTTAAACATGTCATCGCTATCGATTTTGGCCGCAGCAATGCGCTCCAGCCCACCACCAAAATCAACATTTGCTTTTGGTAACTCACTAAAACTACCGTCCTCGTTTTTGAGATACTGCATAAACACAGAATTACCAATTTCCATATAACGGCCACAGTCGCAGTTAGGGTGGCAGTGTTCGCCCCAGCTTGTATCATGCTCTATATGCTCAAATTCGTAGAATACTTCGCTATCAGGGCCGCCAGGTTCTCCGGCGGGCATATTTGCAGGCACGCCAGCGCGGCTCCACCAGTTCTTTTTTGCATCATAAAAGAATATGCGGCCGTCTTGCATGCCCGTATCGTAGCCGTCTTGCTCGGAACCAACGGCTACAACTTTGGCAGTAATACCTTTTTCTTTAAATAAAGTTTGCCAAATTTCGGCAGATTCATCATCACGCGGTACACCTGCATCCTCGTCACCCAAAAAGGCAGTTACATACAACTTATTTGGGTCAAGGCCAACTTTTTCAGTCAAAAACGTAAAGAACCAGCGTAGTTGCTCTTGCTTAAAATAATCACCGAAGCTCCAGTTACCGAGCATTTCAAAAAAGGTTGTGTGACGATTATCGCCAACTTCGTCGATATCGTCGGCGCGTAAGCATGTCTGACTATCTGCCACACGACTACCACTTGGGTGCGGCTCACCCAGTAAATACGGCAATAATGGTTGCATACCGCTACCAGTAAACAACGTGGTCGGGTCGTTTTGCGGCACTAGATTAGAACGTGGAATAATCTCGTGACCGTTTTCACGAGCAAAATCAAAATAGGCTTTGCGAATTTCTTGAGCTGTCATATCGTTTTCTATTTTAACAGATGATACTAGTTTGTTTTTAGCATTTGGCTAATAAGCTGATAATCGTGGTCGTTTAGGCGGTGTACATTGCCCTGAAAGGCTAATGTCCAGTTTTTAGCCGGCCACCGTGTCGCATATTCATAGGAATCAATAAAATCCGCAACTTGCAGATAGTCGCCTGCATCACGAGCGAACGTTAGCTCAATTGGAAAACGATACGGATATACCTCGCCCGGCTTTGTAGACTCCCAAATTTTTGTTTCGTCAAAGAACGATTCACCAACTACTTCTGCTTCGCCGCCAATCGCCTTGATGCCTGTTAGGTAAAAGAATACTGTGTCGCCAGGAGCGACTTCGCTCGCAGCCTTCTTCCAGCGTGATTTCATACCTGCAATATCAAAACCACGCCCTCTGTTAACCTCAAAATTTTCTGCCGAACTTACTAAAAGCCAATGCGTCATAGAACCCCCTAAATTACAATTCCACCACCAACAACCCGTTCACCATCATACACTACGGCCGACTGGCCAGGTGTTATTGCACGTACTTGGTCTTTAAGTGCCAAGGTTTGCAGGTCACTACTAAATACAGCTTCTACGAGTGCCGCCCGATATCGCACCCGAACTTGATAAGATTTTTTGGGTAACGGTGCCTTGTTAATCCAGTGCAAATCGGTCATTTTGAGTTCACGGAGCCACAAGCGTTCGTCATCAAGTTGCGTTGTTACGTACACTTCATTTTTCGCCATATCCTTGCCAATAACGTAGTACGGCAATCCACCACCAACATTTAAGCCGTGCCGTTGGCCAATCGTATAAAAGATAGCGCCGTCATGTTCGCCAATGGTCATACCATTTTGGTCTACGATTGCACCGGGCTCGGTGCTAACAAATTGCTGCAAAAACTCTTTAATGCCTACTTTGCCAACAAAACAGATGCCCATGCTCTCTTTTTTTGTAGCAGTGATTAAGTTGCGTTCGGCGGCAAGCTTACGTACTTCGGGCTTTGTGTAACTGCCAAGCGGGAATAGCGTGTGCTGTAGAGCATCTTCGGTAACGCGATACAAAAAGTAGCTTTGGTCTTTATTGCTATCTTTGCCAACAAATAAACTGCCATCCATGACTCGCGCATAATGCCCGGTTGCAACAAAATCAGCACCCTGTTCGAGCGCGGTGTTCAAAAACAATTTAAATTTAACCTCCTGGTTGCACATGATGTCAGGGTTTGGAGTACGGCCAGCTTTATATTCATCAATCATATAATCGACAACTTTTGCACGATATTCGGTTTCGAAATCAAACATTTTAAAATCAATACCAAGCTGCACGGCAACGCGCTTTGCATCTTGGTAATCTTCTTTCCAGGGGCATGCAAAACCTGGCAAGTCTTGGCTCCAGTTCTTCATATATACGCCCACGACATTATAGCCCTGCTCTTTTACAAGTGCAGCGGTTACTGAGCTATCAACACCTCCGCTGAGGCCTACATACACCGTTTTCATCGCTTATTAGTTTACACTATTAGCTCTCAAAAGGATGTTCACCCTTAGAAAGCTTGGCTTTTACGCGTTTAATCTCGTAGTGTTTACCTAGCCAGAATGTTGCCAGAATAAGTGGGATTGCAATTGCAGCAGGTTGCCACAAAACAACTGTTTTACCGGGCGTACTGCTTTTATCTGCAGTCGCACCAGCAACATTTGACTGCTTGACTTCACCATTGCCAATTGCAGTTAACTGTAAGTACGCGATAGTGCCATTTTTATCTGCCGCTTTTACAAGTGCACGATACACTCCGGACTGATCAAACTGATGCTTGATAGTAAATTCACCTGGCGTAGTCACCGTGTATACATCTGCCGGCGTACCGTCACCCCAATCAACACTGACCGCATAGGGAGATGTACCGCCGCTAATAATAAGTGGCCAGGTTAATGCTTCTTTTGGATTTGCACCACGGCGGGCATAGTTACTTGTTAGGCTTACGCGAGCCGCAACATCTGGGCGAGAAGTATTATCGTTAAACGTTACTGATACCGTATTGCTGTCCGGGCCAGCTTGGTCTAAATCATCATATACTCTCGCTACAAGATCATTTTTGCTACTAAAAAGGTCTATCTGGATACTGTAGCTGCCGTTCTGGCATGGCACAGAACCACTGAAGACGTTGTTTTTAAACATCTTAACAAGCAAGTTGTTGGGACAAAAACCTCTTACCGTAACTGGCAGTGTCGTAAATACTGCGCCATTAGCGGGGCTCGTGATTGTTGCGGCTTGGGTAGGTGGTGGTGCGCTGATTGTGCCCTGCACGCCTACACCGCCTGTTTGCGGATTATCTACGGCTTTTACATGCTGTAATCCTGCAATAACAGCCAAAACAACAAAAACAGCACCTATGCTTAGCTGTAGTTTAACGCTGATACGACTGGCTAAATATTTAGTCATTTTTACTTTTATCGTTACTTATACATAACTATAGTATTTTTTAGCATAAACGTAAAGTGCGACACCCTGTAGGTGTCGCACTTTGTAAGCAATAGTTACGTATGTTTATCGTCGAACTTTATTAGCCTTGTGCTTACTACCGGTTGATAGCTTGCGATACAAGAAGAATCCGCCGACAAGTACTAATACAAGTGCCGCACCTGCTACAATTACGACCCACATTGGAATAATCCAGAATGAGTTCTTAGCAGTGATAAGACTGCCACCCGTGCCGTACCCAAGGTTTGCAGTTATGGTGTACTTACCAATCCATTTTTTGTTCTTTAGTTGATCTTCGAACTTACGAGTGCTGTTTGGCAAAATATTTGCACGTGGTTCAGTGTTATTGAACTCGTATTCTTCGACTACCTTGCCTGAACCGTCAGTAATTTGTACTTTACCGAATGGCTTAACATGAATATTGCCGGTGTTCTTAAGACGTGTAACAACAGTCATGTCGCCACTGTTGATAAATAATCGGCCCGTGCTGCCATTTTTGGCTGCAGTAAATTCAACAAGTTGTAACGCTTCGGTCAGGTTGCCTGGTACGCGAACCAAGAAGATAGTACCAACACTAGCTGATAGTGATAGGTTTTTGTCTGCATCAGTACCGTTATCGCTAATAAAGCGAATTGCACCGTAGTAACCACCTGCATTTGCGTTGCCAGGTATAACAATCTTAACTGGCAAGCTCTTCTTTTCGCCAGCTGCTAGTTGCACACTTGGCAAACTACCAACAAGGCTCTTAAAGCTGTTGCCACTCGCACTCTTGCTTTCGTCTAAGATAATCTTAGGCTGGCCGCTTTCGTTTGCGCTTGGTTCAAAGTCGTTAACAATTGGCTTAGCAGTAGTTGCTGCACCAGTAACGTTCTCTACCGTTAAGATAACTGTTTCGCTCTTGCCTGGCTCTAGTGTTAGTTCCGAGCGTACTGGTGATACCACAAAGCCGTTACCACCACCGTTACCGGCATTTTGTGCTTTAACCCCACCTTGTGACGCTAATAGTACTACGCTAGCAACTACAACAAGTGCACCCTTTAGCACTGGCATAATTCGTTTCATTTTTCCTCCACATAACTTTTATTTAAAATGCTTAAGGAAAGTGTACCAAAAGCATTAGAAATTTGCCAAACAAATATACAAAATTGTGGTGTTATATACACCCGGTGCCTGTTGCCTATTGATATTTGCAATGTAACTAGCTGTTAAACGCCAAAAATCCGAAACTGTATTAGAACTTGCAATCACATCACCATTATTAAAGGTGTATCTATTAGGAATATTGTAGTTACCCGTGACCGATCCACCAGTACCTGGCCCAACCGGGTCTGAGCCACCAATTGAATTAGCACGTAAATTTAACCCAAACTGACTTTGATTAGTAGCGGATGCCGTCGGCGATACTAACGAATTAATAATATGGTTACCAGAGGTGAGTGTTTGGCCAGAGAGCGTAATATTATAGCCATAAGGGGCATTAGTGGCGACTAGCATTTGATGTTGCGCAGATTTGGTTTGCGTAGTGCTAAATTCGCCAAAATCTATAAAATCACCATTTGCACTGGTGCAATTGTATTGTGGGATTGTTTTGCCGACACAGAAAGTTAGGTATGGGGGTACAATTGCCTCGATTGGTACATAGCGGTTCATAGCAAAGGCAATGCCGCCCTCATAGGTAGCCGGGCCGGTAGCGTTGTTGGTTGGATACGTGTAGATGCGAGCATAGTACGTGCCGACATTTTCTGGGTTTGTAATATTACCAAGGTTATACGATGCAGGTTGCCCAGACGTCATAGCGGGTGCTCGCGTTAAAATCACTCTATTAATTGTAGATGCACCGCTAAGCCCAAAACCAACATCACCTGTTTGGGTAACAAGGTTGACAGAATTAGCGCTAAATCCAACAGGAGAAGTACAAGGAGTGTTTGGTATAGGTGTTTCTTCGCAAAACTCAAACACTATCGAGCCAACCGTAGTTGGTGCTGGATACGTAAAACTAATCAAATAATTAACCGAAGGTGCAAGGGTTAACGATGAAGAAAGTGTTAGAGTGCGATTCTGTACGTATGGGGCTGCATTGGCATGCAACGCAAGCAACGGCACTACCCCTAAGAGTAGTGCCGTTGCGGCAAAGAAACTGATGCGTTTTATGATGCGTGTCACAGGCATAAACGCGCCTTACGTCCTTTTAATATGTACCTGTTGCAATAAACTGTAGAGCTGTTCCGTAGATACCAGCCTTGGTAGTGTTAGCAACGCTACCCATAAAGCTAAGGGTGTGCGAAGTAATTGCGCCAGGAGCTTTAGTAAGCACTGTTGAACCAGTTGCACTGTTCGTGTTGGTTTGGTCAAAACCGTACTTAACAGCTGTAGTCGTGTTAGTCGTACCAGTACCAGAGTTGTTTGGAGCTGCGGAACACTGAGTTGCAGTATCAGTGTTTAGTACACCATCACCATATGGTGTTGCGACAGTAGTACCAGCAGCAGTGGTTGCACAGAATCCAAATTGTTCAGTACCGATTGCATATGCTGTTCCTGTAGCACCGATAGGTGTTATCGATGTACCACCAGAACCTGAACATGTCGTACCAAAAGTAGGCATTGGGTTACAAAGGGTATCACCCTTTAGTACAACCACAGCGTTACCTTGGGCGTTGGTTTGGATATACATTTTAACGTTACTGTTGACGTAGTTACTTGCCGTATCGAGTACACCATTGGTATCACCAAGGTTAACGGCGACTGTTCGGTTTGCACCTGTTGTATCCTTTTCAGTACCGGCTGTCGTACATTGTGCGGCAGTTGTGATACAGAACTGTAGACGTTCCTGCACCTTAGCGGTAATGACAAGGTCGTTAGCGGTGCTTAAGGCAACACCACCAGCGTCAACATAGGTAGCACCGTTACTTGGGTTGGCAAGCGTATAGCCTGTTGCACCAGCAGCGGCGTTGTAGGTGTAAATACGAGCGTAGAAGGTATTGTTACCTAGGTCAGGGTTCGTAACACCGGTTATGTCAAGAGTTACAGACTGACCCGCTGTTGGAGCAGCGTGTGCACCTGAAGCGTATGACAAGATGAATGTACGGTTAGTATTTAGCTGGCTGGCGGTGTACGTACCACCAACAGTTGTACCGTTAACTTTAAAGCTACTCGCTCCTAGGGTACCAGGAACGCTCATGTTGCTTGGCTTTGCACAGTTTGCTGTATCTCCAATAATTGGAGTACCCGCACAGAAGTCAACCACAATACCGTCAAGGTTACCCGACCATGTCGAGCTTACATTGAAGCTTACTGCATACGTAACACCAGTGGCAGCCCACTTTGAGTTACTCATTGTTATTTTGCGCGACGTGATTGATGCCGCGCCAGCCCTAGCACTGATAAGTGCCGGAAGCACCGCCGCTACTAAAAGCGAAAGGATGCTCAGGACCGTAAATACGCGGAAACCGCGTACTTGTGATCTCGGTTGGATCATTTTGTTTCTCCTGTTGTTGGTTTTTAACGTTTTTATTTGGTTGGTATACGAACGTAGGATACCGCTTATGCACAGGCTCTGTCAACGGTAATGTTGACAAGTTATCCACATTCTTACAATTACTGCAAAAAATTAATTTGACAGATTATACACAGAAAACCGCACACTATGTTTTTGGTGTGCGGTTCTAGATTGTGTGTATACCTATTATGCCTAGTATGTACCTGTTGCAATAAACTGTAGAGCCGTTCCGTCAACACCAACCTTATAATGCTAATAGATATGTTTCTTCACTATGTAGCCCGAGTGAATACTAATAGTGAAAAGTTTTTATTAGAGATACTCGGCTTAAACAGCACAAAACAAAACGGCGCCGGGATGGCGCCGTTTTGCCGAATTTGTACAAGCAAAGACTTTCTAAACGTTATTGGTAATTATTAGTAAGTACCTGTCGCGATAAATGTGAGTGTCGTTTTGTAAATACCAGCCTCGGTTGTAGGAGCTACGTTACCGATGAAGGCAAGTTGTGCTGTCGATAGTGAACCAGCAGGCTTCTTAGCAATCGTATCACCAGCAGCTGATGTTACGTTTGTAATGTTAAACCCGAAGTTTGCGCTACCGTTACCACCAAAGCTACCAGTACCGGCAGTTTGTGAGGTAGTACTACAGTTGGCGTTGTTGTATGTGCTGTTACCGACGGTACCGGCAGTAATGTCGAGTCCGTTTGCAACTGGTTCATACAAACACATACCAAACTGTTCTGTTCCGGCTGCGCTTGCGTATGCAGTACCAGCCGTTGCGCCCATTCCTGAAACAAGTGAGTTTGCGATGTCAAATGAACCACTCTTAAGTGTGTCACCCTTCATTACAACCATTGCGCCAGAAATAGCGTTTGTTGAAATATCAAACTTTGCGCTTTTATCTACAAATGGACCTGCAGTGTCTAGTACACCGTTGGTATCACCAAGGGTCACAGCACTCGTGCGGTTAGCACCGGTTGTGTCCTTTTCAGTACCTGATGTAGTACAAGTTGCAGAAGTGTACAAACAGAATGTTAGACGCTCTTGCACCTTTGAGGTAATTTGTAGTTGGTTAGCGGTACTTAATGCTGCACCACCTGCATCGAGGTAGGTACCTGCAGTAGGAGTACCAGTATCTAAGTAACCACCTGAACCAGCTGAGCCTGGGCTGTCAGCACCTGTGTCGTTTGCATATAGCAAAATACGAGCGTAAAAGGTGTGGTTGCCAAGATCAGGGTTTGTGACGGTTGTGATATCAAAACCGTAAGTTGGAGTACCCGCTGTTACGAGACTTTCGCCACCAGCCTTCGTAAGGGCTAGGGTTCGGCCTGTATTACCGCTGGCCGCTGTCCAACCAGACATGTTTTGATAGTTGTTTACTGTAGGCGCACCTATAGTAAAGTTTGTAGAGCCAGAGCCTGGTTTTGTACAGGTTCCGTTACCAATAATTGGACTTTCTTCACAAAAGTCGACAATTACGCCCTTAATGGTCATATTGGCTGACGCTTTAAAACGTACGGCGTATGTTACGCCCGTTGCATCGGCTTGCGACGTACTCATGGTAACGCTTCGCGACTGTATAAGCGCGTGCGCTGATCCGTTGAGAACGACCGGTAAGACCGACACGGCAGCCAATGTTGCCGCTGACACTATCGCAGATGTGCGTGTCAGAAGCGCTTTGGCTTTAACCATTGCTTCTTCTCCTTTAATTGTTTTTTGTTTTTGCTTGTAGCAAGCTCAGAGTATCACGCTTTTAGATACAACACAATAGATTTGACAAATAGTTATCCACAGGTCTTAGTAAGTCGAAGTAGCTACAATAATATGATTAAAATCATATTGGCCTGACGGCGTGTTCGACGAAATATTATACATGTACGAAATCGTATATTGTGTCGTGCCAGAGCTAGAACTGCTGCCAGCGATAGTGTCGCCCTTGACGTATTTATAGACGTTCTTGGTGTTGTAACCTGCCTGTGCGGCACCATTACTATAGGCACCACTTGGTATCTGCTGAGCATCTGCCGAGCCAGAAACTGCAGGGCTATCATTGAGCATTAAGTTAATGCCAAATTGCTCAGTACCAATAGCAGGCGCTGTTGGGCTCGATAAAGCGTTTAAGAAGTTACCTAGTGGCCCAGTATTCTTTGGAGGATCGGCTGCATTCACAACGACATACCCACTCGCTAAATAGGTGCGCACGGTAAATGTGTTAGTCGTAAACGTAGTGGAGCCAGTCGACAAATAACCAAGGTCAACGTTAGTGGTTGTTACTGCCATCTCAATATATGGGTCAGGCGTTGTAGTAAAACCACCGTAGGCTTGATAGTTTGTGCTAGCACTGTTACCAATACCCAAGTCGCCAAGGCTTGCCCGGCCGCGATAGTTCGTAGATGCTGCATCATTAACACCACCAGAGCCCATAAATACTTCATCAACACCGTAGGTAGGTGAGGAATAGGTCGGCGCAGCTAACACCAGGCTCGTAAACGCACCTGGCGACAAAATAGCCCCAATCATAACTGTGAGCGCACTAAACCTTTTTAGTGTTTGTTTGTACTTCCCCATTTGTAACCCTATTTTATATCCTGAGTATGGTTTTTTGCAAACTGGTAGCGCTTATCTGTGGTTTTGTAGTATAGTAAGCATAATAATTTACAGTGTTATAACCAGCTAAAACATGGACAATAAACAAGATACGACGGACCCTGCAAATAATTCGCTTGAAAACAGCGAAACTACCGTTGCGCCACAAAACAGCCCTACTGCTACCACCGAGGATAACAGCGATTCGCTTGATGGCACCAAAAATACTGCAACTATCGAGGATGCTCCACGCAAAAAACCGCATAAAAGTTTTGGCCAACGTATTCAAGATCTGATTGCAGGTATTAACATTTACTTCTTGCTGTTTGTACTCGTGCTGTTACTTGCCGCAATTGCATCGTTTGCATCATACAAAGCGAGCAAAAAAGCAGCCGACCAAAATAATGTAGCTGGCCAAGCATTAAGTACCGAAGATTTGCAGAATCTTAAAAACAACGACACAACCGTTGGTGATGCCAAACAAACTCTTACTATCGCATCAAACGCCGTGTTCAATGGCCGAGTTTTAGTGCGTGACAGCTTAGATGTTGCCGGGACTATTAGAGTTGGTGGCGCTTTAAGCTTACCGGGCATTACTGTATCGGGTACTTCATCATTCGAAAACGTAACTGTTGGCAATAACCTGTCAGTTTCTGGCAACGAAGCCGTGCAGGGAACTTTAACCGTTCAAAAGAATCTTTCTGTTGGCGGTAGTGCAACATTTGCCGGCACACTTTCTGCTCCGTCACTTAGCATCGACCAACTTATTATGAATAAAGATATCCAACTGAACCGACATATCGATGCTGGTGGCCCTACGCCGCGTGCCGCAAGCGGTACAGCTGTTGGTAGCGCTGGAACGGTTTCAGTAAGTGGCACAGACACCGCTGGAACAGTAAGCATTAACTTTGGTACCGGGCTAGTCGCTGGAATCATCGCAAATATTACATTTGGCAATGCATTCGCACAGACACCACATGTCGTAATTACACCTGTCGGCTCAAGTTGCGCAAACCTTAACTTTTACGTAAACCGCACGACAGCTGGATTCTCTATTGGCACGACAAACAATGGCAACCCAGGTAGTAGTTGCGCATTTGACTATATCGCTATCGATTAAACGTCTAAAAAGATAACAACGTTATCGGCTTTTACTTGCATAATACCGCGAGTAATTTTAATAATTTCGTCGTCTTTTGACTTAGCGCGAATTACTAAATCGCATGGATTAAGCAAGGTAATAAAGTTATGGTGGCCAGCTAAAATATCAAATGGACCGGTATCGTTGACTGCTGAAAGACTATCAACATCTCCCTCGTAATAGTTCTTGAACGGTGAATAGACTTTTAAATGAAATGTATCGCCTTCTTTCGGACCCTGCTTTTTATCCTCTGGTTTTTTGTCGGTGGGTTCAGCTAGTTTTGTTGCCATAGCCCTACACTACGATTTCTTCGATACCCTTAAGCGTCTCGTCACGCGAGAAGTATTCGCCTTTAATACCATTAAGCTTTTCAGTCACAAACATGTGCTGTGTAAAGTACTGAATGAGTTTTTTAGCTTTGGCGTATTCTGCACGGTCAGCAGGGCTTAGCTCGTTTTCACCAATAATGGCAATGATGCCTTTTAGCTGTTCGTATTTTTGCAAAATTGCCTGTACTTGCACGCTCAAGACATAATGGCGTTCACCAACGACGTCAGGCGACAGGAGACTTGAAGTTGTCAGTGTAAGGTCAACCGCAGGACGAATACCTTGCTCGGCGACTTTACGACTAAGCACAATCGTCGAATCAAGCTCATGCGAGATAACTTGCACCGCAGGGTCAGAAAGGTCGTCTGCGGGCACGTAGATGGTCTGTAGGCTCGTGATAGAACCGTTTTGGTTAGAGCTCAGGCGATCTTGTAGCACTTTTACGTCCGAGAAAATAGTTGGCTGATACCCACCTTCGTTAGGGATTTGATCCATAATGGTGGCAAGCTCGTTTTTAGCCTGTACAAATCGATACATGTTGTCCGCAAAAAACAGAATGTCTTTATGCTCTTGGTCACGGAAATATTCGGCCAGGGCGACCGCAGAAATACCAATAAGGCTACGCTGGGCAGGATTTTCATTCATCTGGCCAAAAAACATACAGGTGTTTTCGAGTAGGCCGTATTCTTGCAACGTTTCGTATAATTCATGGCCTTCACGAACACGCTCACCAATACCAGCAAAGAACGACAAGCCAGAACCAGTACGCGCAATATTGTGAATAAGTTCCATCGTAAGAACAGTTTTACCCACACCGGCACCACCAATAACGCCAATCTTGCGACCCTTAACAAACGGTGTAAAGAAGTCTATAACCTTAATGCCCGTTTCGAGAATCTCTGGTTTTTGAGCAACGAAGTCAGTACTCTTTTCGCCAAGCTTCAAAATATCACGTCGCGGCGTATCGGCAGGCACGGGGTCTTTGCCATCTAACGGGTCACCCAGCGCATCAAAGATACGGCCAATAGTTAGCGGCCCAACCGGAATCTCAACCCCTTTGCCGGTTCGCTCTACTGGCATCGCCTTTTGGATTTGCTTGCTCGATCGTAAATTAATACAAACTGCCACGGTGTCACTCGTAAGCGACTCCACCATAAGCGGACTTTTTTTGTCATTGTGAACTAAAACAACCTCGCCAATTTCAGGCATATCATCGGCAAATTCTACGCGTACAACAAGGTCTTTAACAGATAAAACTGAACCGTAGCTCATGCGTGTGCCGCCTTTCTAAGCCCGTTAATAATTTCTTTTAGACGTTCGTCTTTAATCGCACGGCGGGCTCGGTTATACATCAATTTATATTCACCAACCGTCTCGTTTGCACGGTTATGAGAGGCAGACATGGCCTGGAACCGGCTGGCATACTGCGCAAGCTTTGACTCAAGAATTACCTGACTGAGCGCGATATTCATCATTGAACGCTCAAGGTGATCCACCACAGCAAAGCTACTCGGTTCGAAAATATACGTGGCTTCGTTAATGATTTCTTTCGCCTGCTCAACATCTTTACCTTGCTCTTCAACAGCGCTACTCAGGCTAATACGTTTAACATCTTGCACTGTTAGTGATACATAGGTCTGATAAAACACATTGGTGGATTTATAATTCTGGACTTCACGAATAATCGGTGTGACATTAATATTTTGGTCTTTAGATGGTAATTTAAAGTACTTTTTAAAACTCACTCCCCGCTGCGCAAGCTGAATTGCACCGTGGTGACCAATCACAATAATATCGTTCTTTTCTTTATCATAACTTTTGAGCATCCAGCTAATAAGTTTTTGGTCGATGTCACCACTAAAACCACCCTCTGCCGTAATCACAATAAAAAGCTCTTTATCAATAACTTCATCACCAGATACACGGCGACCAAAACTAAATGGTGTACCGGCACGAATTTGGGTGTACATTTGCCATAACGTATCAAAATAGTTCTGACTCTGAAGCACCTGGTTTTTAATCTGGGCTATACGCATACTGGCGATACCCTCAAAAACACTGGTAAGCTCAGATAGCGTCTGCATACCAACAATGTCTTTTTCAATTTCCTGTGGACGCTTCACTTTTTAATCTCCATCAGGCTCTTGGCTTTTAGCTCAGTTTTAATTTGATCATAGTTGGAATTTTTGTCATCCTCAACAACTTTCGCGCCATATTCGTTTGCTAGCGCACGTAACGTCTCTAAATCAAGCATTTCACCGTCATTTAAATCAAGCGTAATCTCGAACATCATTTGTTGCGCCATAACACTAAACGTCTCGGTAGGCTTTTGGCCAATAAGTTCGTAAATGCGCTTACCGGCTGCTAAATCTTGTTTTGCTTCGAGTGCTAGTTCTGACCCAAATCGTGAATATTCCGCAGCTTGTCTGTAAGATGCCAGAGTTTTCATCACGCGAGCAACAACTTCTTTTTGTCTATCATTATGGCCAACACCACCGACACGAGTCACGGATAGCCCAATGTTTAGCGCCGGTCTAATACCATCCCGAAAGATATCCATGTCTAGAATCCACTGTCCATCTGTGATAGACATGATATTTGTTGGTAGGTAGGCAGTAATATCACCTCCAGAGGCAAGCACCATAGGAAAGCTCGTCAGAGTTTTAGTGTTGCGCGCCAAACGGCCAGCACGTTCAAGCAAACTACTGTGAGCATAGAACATATCACCAGGATATGAGTCACGGCCAGGGCTTACGCCAGCAAGCAATGAAATTTCACGGTACGCCATAGCGTGACTCGTTAAATCGTCATAGATAATAATTGCGTCTTCGTCGAGATCTTGCCAGAAATATTCTGCCATCGTGCAGCCGACATAAGGCGCTAGGTAGGTCATAACAAGTGATTCAAACAATGTCGAAACAATCACGATGGTATTTTTTAGGGCATCTTGTTCTTGCAGGCGTGACAATAAAATATCAACATCGGCACGTCGCTTACCAATCAGCACATACACAACCGTTACACCACTTTCTTTTTGGTGTAACGCCATTTGCGTCATAAGTGTACTTTTGCCAGATTTACTATCACCAAGTATTGCCATACGCTGGCCGCGCACAATTGGGAATAAGCTATCAATAACGGTTACGCCTGTTTCAAGCTGATCAGATAGCTGTTGACGAGTGTATAGCGGTGGAGCTGAGTTAAAGACCGTCTTTGTTGCATCAGCCGCAATCGGACCCTTGCCGTCTAGCGGCTCGCCGGTTACAGAGATAACACGCCCAACAAAGTCTTTGCCTACCTTTGCTACAAGCTCATCATGCTGTACAACCGCCGTCATACCAACCCGTAGCTCAACATCACCAAGGTGTAATAGTTCCACGTGATCTTCGTACACATAGTGCACGATTCCCTTAGAGCCATCATCAAACAGCACTAATGCGTGCTGATTGGTTGGGTGCAGACCCTTAACCTTAATAAGATATTTATCGACTGCGATAACTTCGCCAATTGGATGGCCGGATTCAACTAGAAAATCGAAATGCTTGTTGCTCATGCGTTAAGCACCTCCATGAGCTTGCTACGATTACGATACAAGTGCTGACGCAGGCTAAAGTCAAACTGATGGTTTGGTGTACGCATAACAATGCCGGCCGCAATCGAAGGCTGGAGGCCTATTTGAATAACAATGCGTGGATCAACCTCTTTACGCAACCACTGCACTAACTTCTGAACCACTTCAGGGGATGGGTCGACTGGAAAACTAATATGTACTGCTGGCGCCTCTTGCTTGAGTTTATCAAGCTGAGCAAGTAGCTTTTGGCAGGCTTCTTGATCGCGTAAATCAACTTGGTTTTCTACCGCTAGCGCACGTAAGGTTGCAGAAATCGCTGGGTATTTAATGGGGTTTTCATGGCGCATAATGCTTTGCATTATCATATCTAAAAACACACTGAGCTCTCGGTGCACGTGTGTTATATCTTGTTTACTAGCTAGAATTAACGGAAGTTTAAGTTCCACTGCGAATATCCTCGACGATAGCCTCTTTGTTTTCTTCTAGGTACTGGAAAATATAATCTAATTGAACAGTCAGGTCGATTTCGTTACCAATGGCGGCAAGAATGTAGTGATTCACGATATCGGCCATGTTGTTTTCAAAGTGCTCAAGCAAACGGGCCTTTTCGGTAGCGGCTTGATCGTTCATTTGTTTTTCAAGGACTAAGCGCTGTTGCTCGATGACTTCTTGGGTCTTCTGGATTGAATCAAGCGCTAAATCTTTTGCATTCGAGATTGATTCTTCGTATTTGGCAAATTCATCTTGCAAAACACGCTTAATTTCTTCTTTCATATAGTCGTTAAGCTGGCTCGTTGTAAGCCGTAAGTCTTGCTGCAAGAACATAGCGTTTTCGCCAATGATTTTCTCAAAGTGTAATCGACCCCTGTTGCGGAGTTCCTCGCGGAATTCATCGTCGAAAATACGTTCTGCATCTGCTTCGGCAGTTTTAGCAAGAGCTTCTTCGGTAGTTTTACCGGTACGTGTATCAGGTTTCTTAGACTTTAGGTAGGCAAAAACAGCAACGCCAATGGCAGCCAACAACAGTCCTGCGACTAATGCGATTTGCGCCATGTTCATAGCTTAGTTCCCACCCCCCTTATTTGTCTTTAAAGCTTTAGCAGTAAGTATACGCCAAATATACCACTTAAGAAAACCATTAATCCAATAATAACAACCTGAAATAGACCTCTGATGATAGATTTTTTGCTTAACGGGTTACGTCCGATAGCAATTAACGAGCTTCTAACAGCGCTGTATATGAGGCTTCCGGCAATCATTGCCGATATAGCCAAGACGACTAAGCTTAAATATACCCTAACAGGCGACACTGATTTACCAGCAATCATTTCACTGGCGCGCTTAAGCGCACTCGGTAGTGAATTATCGTTTTTTAGAAGCGGGTTTTTGCCAATAGAAACATCGACAATTACCCTTCCGATACGAATTTGGCGCTCCTTACCATTTGTGTCTTTTACCTTTGCGGTACCAACTAACTGATTCGTGTCCGATCCTTTAAAAGCTTCTAATGCTTTACCTAAAATAACCGGGTCGTGGTCACCTGCCTTCATACCGATACCGTTAACTGAAGATAAAGTTACAAAATCGCCTGCAACAATGTCACCCATTTGGTCGCTCACTAAAACAGTAAAACGGCCGCCACTAGCTACGTAGATTTTTTCTGAGTCGTTGCCAAGCAATACCGCTGAGTCGTTAGCCCCTACAACGACACCATGGACTCGTTCGAACTGATCTGCATTGATGGGCTCTACTTTACGAAGATCGTCCTTTTTGAGGCCAACAATCATGCCACGTTGTAAGACGGAATCAGAGCCATACCCTTGCGTAACCGTCTGCGCAGACGCTAATGGCGCTACTGCAAAAAGAGCCAGCAAAATGGCTCCAACAAATATAAAAGTTTTTTTAAGTATTTGTACGTTCATCATAAGGGGTCGTTACCCTTTGTCGTTAGTATACCGCTTTTGGTTAACCCTAAGCAATGATTATCGTGATGAACGAATGCTATTTTGCAATAATCTTTTTGATTGCGTCTGCGAGTGCACGTGCTGATTCTTGCGTCGTATAACGTCCCATAGTAATGCGAATGCTACTTTGTGCATCAGTATCAGCAATACCCATAGCCCTAAGCACATGCGAAGGCTCATCGTTGCTAGCGCTGCAAGCTGAGCCGGTCGCAACCTGAAACCCACATTCATCGAGCTCCATAAGTAGGCGCTCATTGTCGCATCCTGGCACGGTAAGATGAATATTATTCGCTAACCGGCGATTACCCTTTGGGCCATTAATTATTACTTGCGGCAGTGATGTTTCGAGCTGTTTAATAACAGTGTCTCTGATGCTGCTTAGTCGTTTCGCTTCTGTGTGTGCCTGTGAGCGAACTTTTTCAAACGCATACGCAAATCCAACAATATTAGCAAGATTCTCGGTACCGCTACGAATATTCCATTCTTGCCCGCCGCCCCATATAAGTGGTTGCAATACAATTCCAGTGCGAACAAATAATGCGCCTGACTGCTTTGGACCGTAGATTTTCCCAGCGTTTACGGTCATCATGTCTACACCCAGACGCGCAACGTGCATATCAAGATAATTCGTTGCCTGGCACGCATCGGTGTGAAGGAGAATTGGTAGCTCGTTACCCGACAAGCGGCGAGCTTTTTTTACTTCAGCTATGTATTCGGCAATCTCTTTTATCGGCTGAATAGCGCCAACCTCATTATTGACATACATTACGCTAACAAGCACCGTAGCATCGGTGATTGTCTTTTGTAATTCGCTCAGATTCACAATGCCCTTTTCGGTAACACCAACGATTGAGTGATTGTATTGTTTCGCTGGTTCAAGCACTGCATCATGCTCAATAGCGGTCGTAACAAGATGCGATCCTGGATATGCCTGCATAATACCGTGAAGAGCAATATTGTTTGCCTCTGTTCCACCTGCGGTAAATATGATTTCGGTGGGGCGTGCCCCAAGTCCTTGCGCAACGGAATGTCTGGATGATTCTAATATTTGCCGGTTTGCTCGAGCGCCAAGATACAACGCCGAAGGGTTATAAAAATTGTCGGCATAATATGGCTGCATGGCCTTTACCGCCTCTGGCAACATTGGCGTCGCTGCAGCATAATCAAAATAATTTTCGAAAGATTTCATACTTACACGATAGCACGCACACCCTAGGCGAGTTGGTATAGCTCAGTCATCACCCGTCGATGGTACATACGTACGGCATCACGTAAGTTGCGGGCTTCACTAGGACTTAGTGCCTGGTAACCACGGCCGTCCTGTACTTTAACAACTCCTGTTGGGCGAACATCATAACGAGTATTGCGAACATGGTGCTGGCCAAGTTTGTCTGTCCATTCTTCGTGCCAAACCCAAGTATGCCTATCAAGGCAAAAGAACTCGCGGCGATGACCATTTGGTAATGTGCCAAATAACGTACCACCAATGGCTGCTTCGCGGCGAATCAGATTACGATATGCATTTGCACGAGCCTGAGTTTGGTTCTGCGATTGCATTTGTGAGCGAATTTTTCTAAGCATATATAAACCTTATGATGCCTGCTGGGCATCGGCTAAATACTGTGCAAACGAAGTTGATTGCCCCAACTCTTGCGCTTGCTGACGGGCTAAGGCTTCTCGCCTCTTAGAGTCAATATCTACGACATCAGCATATGCTGCGGCCTGTGGCGTAACTTCGGCAACTGGCTCAACCACCGTCCGTGCCTCTTCGAGGTGTCCAAACTGATGCTCGAGCGTATGTAAATCACGCATTGTGCCAGAGGCGGCTTGCTCAACTTTGTCTGCGACAATATCGATTGCATCAATAAGTTCTTGTACGGCAATATTAAGCTCGCTTATGCGATCCCTAATCATTTCGTGAGTGGTGTGTAGTTCGTGATTCTGTTGCATATTAGGCAAGCCTAAATAATTTTATGGCATTACTAGTAGTGGCAGACCCAAGTTTTTCAAGGCTTTCGCCCCGTATGTTGCTTAAAAAGTCGGCTGTCAAAACTACGTTTTTTATCTCGTTTACTTTACCACGTAATGGCACAGGTGTCAAGAAAGGCGCATCTGTTTCAAGCACTAATTTATCAAGTGGAATTGCCTTAGCTGCCGCTAGTTGTGTGGCATCTTTTGAAAACGTCATAATACCGTTTAGGCCAATGTATAATCCGCGCTTAAGCGCCTCATGTAGCTCTTTTTCGGTTGCAGTAAAGCTGTGTACCACCCCTGTTATACCTGTATAACTATCAAAAATTGGCCAAAAATCATCAAACGCATCACGAACATGAAAAATCATTGGTAAATTGTGCGTTAGTGCAAGCTCAATCTGAAATCGTAAAGCCATTTCTTGGTCTTTTTTATCTGAATGGTTATAAAAATAGTCCAGGCCACACTCACCAATAGCAACGATTTTTGGCTGAGAAACAAGAGCAGATAGTGCGTCAAACGCGTCTTGGCCAAGTTTTGCATCATGTGGATGCAATCCAATACTAGCCCACAGATTAGGCTTATCCTGTACGAATGCGACAGCTTCGGCACTATCGTGCTCGTCGGTACCAACGCAAATTGCTTTTGTTACCCCAAGCGCTGCGCCACTCGCAATAACGTCTGTTGCATCAAGGCTGTAATCAGACGCGTGAATATGGCAATGGGTATCAACAAATTGAATCATATGGCCTAATCTTCGTGTTTGGGAAACAATGAGGTTTCGAGTGGTCGCACTACGCCTTCAATGAAAACAAACTGTATCTTATGTGCCGTTTCGGGCATAAATGGTTCAAGCAACTCTGCAATCTCGAGCAAACAGCTCGCAGCATATGCTAGTACTTCACGTAAATGGGCAACATCGTTTGTCTTGGCAATTTCCCACGGTTTTTGTGTATCGATATATTGGTTAATACCTCGCACTTGTTCCCAGACTTCCTCGAGAGCTCGATCAAATTTGCAGTGTGCAATCGCTTCTTCGTATTCGTGGGTGTCGTGCTCTGCGGGTGGAATCTCACCAATAACGCCATCTTGATATTTCACAATCATGGCTGCGATACGGCTAACAGCATTACCAAGTTCGTTAGCTAGTTCGCTGTTATATACCGCCTCCATGCGCTCCCACGTAAAATCACCATCGTTATAGCTTGGGACATGTCGCAAAAAGTAATATCTAAACGCATCCGTACCATATTTATCGATTATTTCGTTAGGCGCAATAACATTGCCTAGGCTCTTGCTGATTTTCTTGCCGTCAAGGTTTACAAACCCATGCACATACAATAACTTTGGTAGCGGCAACCCAAGTCCTAGTAAAATACCAGGCCAAATAGCCGCATGAAACCTAAGAATGTCTTTACCAATAACCTGTACATCAGCGGGCCAGAAAGTCTTAAAATCTTCGTGCTCTGGATAGCCTAATACGGTGATGTAGTTAAGAAGCGCCTCGAACCACACGTACATGACTTGTTTTGTGTCGCCAGGTACTGGAATTCCCCACGCAAGTTTGTCGGCTGGCCTCGAAATACTAATATCATCTAGACCGCCTTCTATTACTTTTAAGATTTCATGCTTGCGCGATTCGGGTAGGATTCTAAAACTACCCGATTTAATCGCCTCAAGGATTTGCGGCGTAAATTTGCTGAGCGCAAAAAAATAGTTCTCTTCTTCTAGTTTTTCGTATGGTCGGTTGTGGATTGGGCAAATACCCTTATTTTCGGTAGCAGTTGTTTCGGTTACAAATTCTTCGCAACCAACGCAGTACAATCCTACATATTTATTTTTGTATATATGTGCACTAAGGTTCTTCCAAATAATTTGTGCTCGTTGTTCGTGGCCTTTATCAGTAGTACGAATAAAGCGGTCGTTACTAATATTCAGCTTTTTGGCCATAGCAATAAACTCTTTGGAGTTTTCATCTACAAGCTGTTGTGGCGTAACGCCAAGTTCGGCTGCTTTCTCGGCAATTTTCGTGCCATGTTCGTCGGTACCGGTGCTAAATAAAGTCTGTGCTCCACGTTGACGATGATACCGAGCAAGCGTATCTGCACAAATAAAATCAAGAGCCGTGCCGATATGTGGCGCAGCGTTAGCATAGGGAATAGCAGTTGCGACGTAAAACTTATTCATAGTTACCACCATTGTAACAGATTGCAATGCGATTTACAGACTATGGCAGTGACCAAACTCGCACGTAATCAATCTGGTAAACTGCATCTCGCTGCGCGAGGTTTGCAAACCAAATATTTGTCGTAGGGCATGTTGCTGGATTATTGTTTGTTGGCGCTGCATATGTCAACGAACATTTATTTACATCTGGAAGATAGCCAAGCTGTGAATCTGGATTACCAACATACTTACCGCCAATCGCCATATTGAGGGCGATATCCCACGCTCCGGTTTGATAACCTGACGTCCAGCTTGAAGCATTGGTGTTTGTATATGTAAGCGTTTGGGTATTGTCGACAAAAAATACAAACTTAACCGCGTTCGTACCTGCCGGAGTGATTTCAACCGCAAAGGTGTGCCAGCTACCAGTACCTTGCATGGCAGTCTCAAAGGCAGTACTTTTCTTAGATACATTAGACCCAAGCGTATTTGGGAAATGCAGTGTACTTGTTACTTTACCCGGTGCTTGATTGTGAAATAACTCTACGATATCGACTTCGGCAGCGCTTGAACCAGCCTTATGCCGCAACCAAAATGCCGGCCACAAACCCTGGCCGTGTGGCACGCGAGCGCGAATTTCAAAACGGCTATAGAGCGGATAGTAGCGCGGTGTACTTGCATCACGTGAACCCAAAAATGCAGAGGTATAGTTCTTTGTCCCGCCAACTGGGCACGCATAAGTTTGCTTTTTTCCTGTGATAGTCAGGTATCCACCTGATTCAGAAACATTATTTGGCGTGTTGCATTCTAGTTCGTTATTACCTGATCCATAATTATTGTGATATATGCCCCAGCGCGTCGTGTCGATCGAGTTTGCGTTGAACTCATCCCGCCATGAGGCAGCACCCCAAGTTGGTAGCGTTGTTGGATCTGTTGGCGTAGGTGTTGGGGTTGGAGTTGGTGCGGGAGTGGCGGATGGTGCATCAAATTTAAGTGCATTACCGGCAGCGGCTGAGCCATCAGTAACCACACTTGTATTGCCAGAGCGATTTGAAACTTCGGGCTCGACTGCCGCAAATTTACGAACCGCAGCATTCGAACTGAGCAAAAATGCAACACCGATAACACCAAACAAACCAGTGAAAGCCGTCATAGTTACACGGTGATAGCGTGTTGATTTTTTGTCTATATACGAAACTACATAGTTTTCTATTGCCGGTTTCTTCTCTTTTGGCGGTTTGAGATTCTTAAGATTTAGGCGCTTCATGTTCATTGCCTTTGTCCGGTTCAATAGTATTGGGCGAAATTATTGTCGGTTCGTGATACATAGGGGTCGTCTGTGGTTGAGACGGCGCACGGGTAAGTAACTGACCTATATTGATAGGATGTCTGCGGAACCATACGAGCCAAGATACGAATAGACCTACTGCGATGCCTGCTATTACGCCTAGTAGTGTGAGGACTGTCTTATACTTTCCAAAAAAGTTTTGGTTATTCTTGATTATGACCGTTTGGCTGTCGGCTACTTTTGTGCCATCTTTTAACGTCACGACCGTATCAAGCTTGTGGGTACCATCAGGAATTTTTGTAGTATCAAGCGCCTGCGCTCCATCGGATGATTGCACTAATTTACCGTCAACAAAATATTCTGTTTTTGCTGCATTAGCTTGATTCTGTTGCACAATACCTGGGGTAGTCGTGCCGGCTACCGGAGCGTTAACTGGTGTTGGAGCTGGCGTAGTGCCGGTATTTGTGGCCACGGGGCCTGCCGAACAATTACTACCATCTCCTGCAGGGGAAGTTCCATTATCCGAACATAGCTCCCCCGCGCCAAGTAGTATTACTTTATCAACTTCAACCCCAGCAGCCGAGCCAACAAGCTTTAGAGTATGATTGCCCGTTGACGTAAATGTGTAATTTACTTTTTGTAGACTGTTACCCCCAGACCAGTCAACCCATGTCCATGAATTAACAGGCACATTACTGCCGCCAACTTGCCAGCATGTATTACCGTCTACTTCAAGCTGGTAGGTACTACTGCTCGTACTGGGAACTTTCATCCGTGACCATATACGATAATCACCCGTTGCAGGTATCGATACTGTCATTGTCGCCGTACCATAATTACTTGTGTTAGAGCATGCCGCAGCGTAAGTGTTACTCGATACAGCAATAAGACTCATCACAATGATATTTGTTAGAAGAACTGCTAGACCGATTTTTTTTATTATTGTATACACGTTAGACCACCTTATATGCTATATGATACTACACCAAACTTATTAGTTTAGAACGCTATTGGGCGAATCATAGGCGCCCTATCCATTTATCAAACTAATAGGCTACTTTTGTATTAATAGAACGTCCCGTTAACATCTTGGCCTGCCGCTTTCCAGTTAGCGGAGGTAATATATGAATTATTCCATGCAAATCTTTTGGCAGTTGAGGAATCCAAATAATACGTATTATCGTAAAACCTATTACCCTTACTCGTGAAGTAGCTATTGTCGCTCACTAATTGGCCCAATCCGCTAACATTTTCACCGTATCTCGTACCTGATTTCATAGTGATTGTATTATTGTGAACAGTTGCATTTGTCAGTGCCCATAGCCCGTATTTACCACTACCCCGATTGCGCATCTGCAACACGATTCCATTTGCATTGTTAGAAACCGTGTTACCAAAGATATCAACCGCTGAAGAAGAATTAACATTAATGCCTGCTACTGCGTACAAGCTATAATCAGCGCCCCGCTTCATACCAAAACCATTGTTAATTACATTGTTATTCTTGATTACACCGTTGTAGCTAATTTCATACCGAACACCGTCGGCAGCATTGCTTGTAATTGAGTTGTTATCAATCGTTACTCCCTTACCGTCAACATCAACCCAAACGCCAACACCCAAATTGTTCGTTACAGAGTTTCCGACAAAGTTCGCAGAAGAATTAGTGGTTTTATACCCGCCAGATTCCCAGTCTGCAATCCAAAAGCCATCGGTATTGTTTGCGGTAATATTGTTATTAGAAATTGTGACATTTTGTGAGTTATAGTGCGCAATTCCAATCTGGCCATTTTGTGACATTGTATTGCCATCGACAGTCGAATTGTCCGCATAGGCTAAGTGCAAGCCTGCTGCATGATTCCAGCGGAACAAATTGCCCGTTATTTTCCAGCCTGCTCCTTCTGCCGAAACCGCACCTTGCTGCGCTTTTGTAGCAAACTTTTGTACCGTCAAACCCTTTACGGTTACTCCCGTACTTGAGGATTTAATTGCAAATTCTGTACGGGCAATATCCATAGTTTTGCCTGTCGGATTGTCTGCTATATAGACTTTGTTTGCTCCATAATCGACATAAAACTTGCCAGCGTTAACGTCGGCTAATCGCATGACTCTTGTAAGGTGAGTATCATTCATAAAAAGTTGATCAGTCGGTAGACACGGGTTTAACGTATTATCGTCACACTGCCCACCGCCATTGCCATTGCCCGCAAAGCCACTTGCAACCCAATATGAACCCTGCTGCGACCAGCTATTTGATGCAATAGTCTTTGAACCATCTAATATAGAACCTGGTGCGCCCCATAAAATAACGTTATTTTTAGGTACAATTTGGCTTGTTAATTTATACGTCCCGGATGAAATACAAACAGTAGAACCGGCTGGTGCATTAGCAACAGCAGCAACAACATCGCCGCCTGCAGCTACAGAAATCCCGGAACAGCCGCTTGGAGTTTGATTTGGAGGGGCTACAAATGCAAGTGCTTTACCTGCCGTTGCACCTGAATCTGATATGACGTTAACGCTACCGCTACGGCTTGCGGCGTCTGCTTCAACTGCAACGAATTTACGGACACCCGCATGTGTAGCTAGTAGCAGTACTACGCCAATAAGGCTGAAAATTCCAACAAATATCGCCATTTTACGATATGACTGATTATTAGATTGGTTTTTTATCTTTGCCAAGAGGATATTCCTTAAGCTTTATATATTCTCTAGACATATAATACAGCAGTCTTCTACTCATTATAGTGCGATGCCAAGTGCCATAGGCCACAATATCGACAGACATACACTTTTAGCTTAGTGCCGTGTTGGTAGTCGGCAACAACCGCAGAAGCTTCGGCTTGCTTTTTAGTATCAAACGCGAGCTTACCCTCACACGGCAAGGCAGTTGGTTCCTCAATATCATCCATCAATATAATCCTTACATAAGCGCTCAAATATAGCATTCGTCCAGCCAAAACCAACTTGCGAAGGATACACGCCCTTAACCGGCGGTTTTTCAGGGTTGACTACATTGTATTTTTCTAAAAATACCCCATTGTTACTAAACCAATCGTTGTTGGTCTTAAGCCACTTACGTGCAATACGCCTCGCATCGTCATGATACCCATAGCGTTCAAGTCCTTTAATAATCAGATATTGCAGTGGCGCCCAGCCATTTGGATACGCCCATTGGGTGGGTATTGCACCCGGAAACTTTTGCGAAATCTGCGGAACATCGGTGGTGACAAGTCCGCCCTTTTGCTCGAACTTACGCAGGGCTTTTACGAGTTTTTCGGCGCGCTGTGCATCAACCATACCCGCCCATAACGGATAGAACCCAGCAAGCGATGCTACAGCACCACGTTTTTGCTTTTTATAATTGTAATCATAATAAAAATTACGTAAATTGCTCCACAGCAACTCATCTATTGTCTTTGCACGAGCATTGGCTGTTTTACGCCAGAGCTTAGCGCCTTTAGCATCACCCGCTATTTCTGCGGCACGCGCAAAATCAGTTTCGTATTTGTACAGTAAGCTATTCAAATCAACCGGAAGATAATCGAGTGCGCGACGATTAAATCGTGGCGTCATATCCCAGCCGCTTTCGGCCTCCGCAAGGTCATCGAGCATATTAATGTCGTAGTATCTGCTCAAGCCATTATGAACTTTTCGGTTGTGTGGCTTACGCACTCCCATCCAGACTTTTTCGTATTCTACTTTGGCAACTTCAATAGCGTTAGCTAACCAGGAATCACTCATGGCATACGCGTCATAGACTTCAAAAATAAAGGTGGTTAACAGTGGTGGTTGCGAGCGGCCAGTTAAGTACATGCGCGAAGCATTCGGAATCGCGCCGTATTTTTGTTGCAAATATAAAAGGTTTTCTAAAATACCCACGACGAGCTTTTTATGCTTGGTGTCAAACATACCTTGGACCATAAAATAGCTATCCCAGTAATACATTTCGTTGAAGTCAAAATCGTGGCCTGCTTCGCTGGCGGGCACTAGGTAAGGATTAGGCAGCCCTAGTAGCGTGTCATCATCTTTTGGGTGAAATCGTTCTAAATTTTTCCAATAGTTCGCAATGTAGGCTCGTGCTTGCGCTACGTCTTTTGCATTTAGTGTCGGCTGCGCAGATTTACCACCACGTGTAAATACGGGAGTGCTAGCAAGTTTCTTAACGTTATCAAGCATAGATTACAGTGTAACGTACCCCGCCGTTACTGCATATCAAGAAGTTCAACATCAAACACCATAACCGAATTTGCTGGAATAGGCCCTTGAGCATTTGCGCCGTACCCTGCCGCTGGCGGGATAATCATACGACGTACGCCACCAACTTTCATACCAACCATATCTTGTTCCATGCCCACAACAACCTCATGGTTGCCAACAGTGAATATTAACGGCTGTAGTTTACCATCACTGCCAGCTCGTGATTGGTCAAATAATGTTCCATTTGTAAGCCACCCTTTATAGTAAATTGCAACTTTGCTGCCAGCCTTAACTTCGTTACCCGTACCAACTTTTATATCACCAAATAGTGCATTTTGGGCTGTCTTATATTGATCGTACTGGCCAAATGTTTCGGGGCCTGGTGCTGATGCGCTCGAAGAGGAAATTGCGCTACTTGAGCCAGTAGAACTCGTCTTTGACTGTCCGCTACCAAGTTGGGCCGGGTTCGCGCTATTTGCAGATGTATCAACCGATAAGCCACCGCTATTGCTGGCGGTCGGTGCAGCTTCTTGCAACGAAATATTATCACTCGGCGGTGTTGCGTTTTTAGCGCTTTGGTTGTTAACAACACTGACTTTCCAGACATGATAATGTCGCCATACTGCATAGCCACCCGCCGTAAGGCCAGCTATGAATAACAATATTACCAAAACCACCAGTATTTCTTTTTTGGACATTTGTTTTATTGTACGGCGTTTATGTAAAAAGCAAAAGCTTATTCGTAACGCAGGGCCTCGATAGGGTCAAGCCTGCTGGCCTTAAATGCCGGTATTAAGCCCGCTACTAACGTAATAATTGCCATTATGACTACAATAAAGATAGCCAGCATCGGGGTAATATTCAGTAGCTTTATACCTTCTATGCCCTTGAGGAATGTGTTTGCTGCTACAGCATTGATGCCCAGCTGCGCGGCAAAAGCCGCAATAAGCCCAAATACACTACCCCAAAACCCAAGTAGTGCTGCCTCGACACTAAATAAGGCAAAGATAGTTTTGCGCTTAGCACCCAATGCCCTAAACAACCCAATCTCGCGGGTTCGTTCTAGCACCGCCATAAATAGCGTATTAATTACTCCCACTACAGAGGCAAGTATCGCTACACCGCTAAAGGCTGCAAGTCCAACCTGTACGCCAGTGATAATACTATTCAGCGTGTTATTAATATCGGCCAAGCTTTGGGCGCTAAATTTATTTGCTTTTAAATTTGCCTTGAGCTGAGCATCGGTTACATCTGAAGTCTTAGTAACATACAAATAATAAAAAGTTGGCTTGCCGAGTAGCGCTTGTGCTGTTCCGATTCGCTGCGCATCAGGCTGGTTGAGCGTAATTGGCGACTCAATAAGCGTCGGCTCGTAGATACCCTTAACCGTAAACGATTCATTCACATACTCGCCGGTTGCAGTTTTGTACGTTACGTTCAATTTTTTTCCTATAGCTTCAGCCGTGGTATTAGCGCCAACAAGCACAATATATTTTCGTGAAAGTAATATTTGGCCGGCATCGCCATTTTCGGTTAGCGTTTGCCCTTCTGTTATGCGCATGGGTGTTTGCGGTACAAAGGTAGTATTGGCCGCTTGATACTTTTTGCCACTAGGTGCAGTTGCATATTCAAACGTTGCTGCATACGGCAGCTGCACGCTGGCTACGCCCTTGGTGTTTTTTATCGTATCAATGTCGGTAGGGCTTAAAAACGAATCAGCGAAACTATTCGCGCTTGATTTATTTGGGTCGTATTCTTGCGGATCGCCGTTGCCGAAGCCACCGCTAAATCCATTCGCCCCAGCTTTTGTCACCTGGTATAAGTTCACATCTTTATACTCGCCAAGTTGTGACGAAATATAATTACGGAGTCCCTGGCCCAAGCCTAAACTTAAGGCGAGGGTAAACGTACCAATACCTATGGCTAGCAACGTCAAGAACGTACGGAGCTTTGAGCGACGCAAGTTAGCGTTAGCAGTTGTTGCAATGTCGATAACGCGCATTATTTTGCTCCTTTCGCTTTTTTGGCCGTGTCTTTTTCGATATTACCGTCCTTTAAGTACACAACCCGCTGGCACTTCCGCGCCAAGTCTTCGTCGTGAGTCACAATAATAAGCGTTGTGCCAAGTTGTTTGTTTAAATCAAACAATAACTTTTCTATGACTGCGCCGTTTTCGCTATCCAAGTTACCTGTCGGTTCGTCGGCAATAAGAATGCTTGGGTTATCAACTAATGCCCGTGCAATTGCGACACGTTGTTTTTGCCCACCAGATAAATCGTTTGCTTTGCTTTTAGCCCTATCTTTTAGACCAACTTGCTCGAGCGCTTTTTGGGCTTTAGCCAGTCGTGCTTTCTTTTTTGCACCCTGAATCTTTAGCGGTAACGCAACATTTTCGAGCACAGAATCATTTGGTTGCAAAAAGAACTGCTGAAAAATAATACCTACGTTTTGCCCGCGCCATGTATCGGTGTCTACATCTTTAAGGATGTTTTTGCCATCAAACAACACTGTGCCTGTTGTGGCATGATCGAGCCCAATCAAAATATGGAGCAAGGTGCTTTTACCTGAGCCACTTTTGCCAACAATAGCGTTGCTAGTGCCTGGCTTAAAATCTAAGCTAATTTTTTTGAGTGCACTAAACGCATTCTCTTTTTTGCCGTATACCTTACTAACATCTTTCAATTCGAGCACATAAACCCCCTATTGTTCATCTATTATTATACCCGTCGCACCAAATAAAAAAGCACCAGATTTCTCTGATGCGTTTTTGGTGGAGCTGCGGGGTAATGCTCCCCGGTCCAGTAGTTTACGACACTATAGTACTACAAGCATATTTTATTTAGAGTTCTTAAAGTAATAAGGGCTAAATAAACAAAACCTTACTACCGGCAACTTGAAAGTCTTACAAACATAGCTCAAGTGGCACTAGGTTTGGCAATCAGATGATATAAGACCTTAGAATTCTATCTGATATCGAAATCTAAGGTCGCTTAGGTAATTAAACGTAAGCAGGTGCAAAACTGCGAGCAAACAAGTTTGCTACAGCTTCGCGAGCAGATGTTTTTGCATCTATTCGGTTTACCCTATAACGGTGAGTAACCGGCTTGCACTACAGATTGTTAATTCCACTGTCGAGCTAAAATCAGCCCCATATCATCGCTTTTTGGCGAAGTATAAGACGCACTTAATACGCCTCAATCGCTATTATAGCATAAGTTCTTTGTTTTGGCTAGTTTTCTGACTGTGCCCGTTTAACAAATTTAGCAGTGATTGGCTTAGGAATGAGTCTTGGTAAGACGGTTGTAAGTTTGTTGCTTGTGCCAGGAGTAATAATCGCCTTATTGTGCATAAAGCCTTTATAGGCCGCCTTTGCAACCGTACGAGCATCCATTAGATTACCCTGCATTAGCTTAGAGCGTTCCATGTCGGCACGATGCTGAAAGCCTGTTTTTGTTGGGCCAGGGCATAAGACTGATACATGCACAGTACCGGCGAGTTCTTCGCGGATTCCTAACGAGAAATTAAGCACATATGCCTTAGATGCATAGTACGTTGCCATAAGTGGACCAGGCAGAAATGCTGCTGTTGAAGCAACATTTAATATACCGCCTTTTTGCTTACTGATTTGAGGCAAAAACAAATTGGTGAGCTTGGTGACTGCAGAAATGTTAACAGCAATTAAGTTGTCTGATTCTTTTGCAGGCACCGCGGCAAAATCGCCGTACGTTGCGAAGCCAGCATTGTTTACCAAATACTTTACGGGATGCCCGAGTTTAGTAACGGCATCAAGTACTTTTTGCGGGCCATTTGATTCGGCTAAATCAACAATAATCACATCAACAGACACACCAAGCGTGCGACATGCTGCAACAATGTTGTCTAATGATTCTTTGCGCCGAGCAGTCAAAATTAAGTTATGCCTGTGCATGGCAAACTCTTTGGCGAGAGCAGAGCCTATGCCGCCATTTGCTCCCGTTATAAGAACCCTATCAGACATTTAGGCTCCTGTTTCTGCGCCACTCGGTGCAGCAAATTTATCGTCTCGGCCTGGTTTAAACAAAATCCAGAAGGCAATGCCGCCCAGTGCAATCACAAAACTACCAACCATCACTGGCAAATTATCGTTAATTGAAGCTACATAGCCACTCGCGATTGCTGGAATGCTTTGCGCAAGTGCCATTACGCTCGAATTAATACCCAACGCTTCGCCCTGAAGCTCGCGTGGTGTGACACGACTAATCAAAGAACTACTAAACGCCATTGTTAAACCATTACCAAAGGCCATGAACGGCGGTACTAAAAATAACCAACGGTATTCGCCTGCCGGAATTAGTGCGTACCCAAGCAAGCTAAGTGCCGTAAAGAACACGCTAAACCTGATAACTTGATAATCTTTAAATTTCTTTGAGATTGGGCCGATAAGTCCACCTTGTACAATCGCAATCCAAATCCCAACATAAGCAAAGTAATCACCGATATTACCCGACGTAAAGCCGAACTTATTAAGTAACACGAGCCCAAAAAACGTCGTAAAGAATGTAAAGCCAGCCGTAAACAAAAAGCTTGTTGGCATAACACTCCGCAAGCCGGGGCGCGAAAACGCTGTAGCGATATTGTGGAACGGACGCGTTAAGTCTAGACGTTCTTTAATCTTAACTTTGAGCGTTTCTGGTAGTAGCAACAAGACTACAAAGACATTTACTAGCGAAAGTATTGCTGCAAACCAAAATGGCGTCGCAGCACTAAACCAGCTAACAACGCTTGGGTCAGCTAATTTTCCACCAATATATGGCCCTAAGATAAAGCCGAGGCCAAACGCCATACCAACTAATCCAAAGTTACGCGCACGATTTTTAGGTGTACTAATATCGGCAATTGCTGCTTGTGCAACAGAAATATTACCGCCTGTAATACCGTCTAGAATACGTGAAGCAAATAATAATGGGATATTTTTTGTGATAAGGCCGATTGCAAATAGTGCATAGCCAAGTGCTGTACCGAAAATTGAAATTGCGAGCACGGGTTTACGGCCGTATCGGTCGGCCAACTGACCCATAATTGGTGCTGCAAAAAATTGCGCTAACGGATATGCTGCGCTTAACCAACCGAGCAGTATAAAGCCCTGAGCAACCGTCCACCCGGCGGGCAAAATGCTATCTGGTGATGATGGTGTAACTAATTGCGGAAATACTGGAATCAGAATACCAACACCAAGCAGATCAATAAATATCGTTAAGAACACCGCTACAAGAGCGTTGCCTTTAAAATGGTTTCTTATTCTATCCATGGGTAATTTCTGTCTATTAGTTAATATACTTAAGTATGGCTAGCCAGCGAGCTTCTGCCAAGCTTTTGCCAGTTGTAGCCATTCATCGAGTGATAGATTTTGCGCCCGTAAGTCGCCGTTAATACCGGCGGCAGCGAGTAACTCATCTGCTGTATCTTTTGCAATACTCAACCCGCCACTGAGACTACTGCGTAACTTCTTGCGACGCTCACTAAAACCCGCCTTCACCACCCTAAATAGTTTTTTTTCGTCGAGGCTACCAAACAAAGGTTGCGGGCGACGTTTTAAGATTAGTATTTGGGAATCTACTTTTGGCGGTGGTGTAAATAACTCTGCACTGACAACGGGCCCTAGGCTCGTTTCAAAAAACATCTGCGTTGTGATACTTAATAGTGATGTCTCACCCGGTTGCGCGCAGACACGCTCGGCAACTTCTTTTTGCACAAGGAGCGTGGCAACTGCCGGAGGATTTTTTGCTTCGGACAATAATCGTAAAAGCCCAGACGTTAAATAATACGGGATATTAGCGACTACTTTGTACCCAGTTGGTAGCTCTGAAAAATTAAACTGCATAATGTCGGCTTGTGAAATGATAAGTTTCGTCTTATCAAACTTTAGGCGATGCTCGAGCGTGGCGGCCAATAGTACATCAAACTCGATAGCGTGCACTGTTGCGCCAGAATCCAGTAGATGTTGCGTGAGCGTGCCAAGCCCAGGGCCAACCTCGACAACATAATCATCACTTGTGACATCCGCCAAAGTGAGCATAGCTACTAAACTTTCAGTGTCATGTAACCAATGCTGTCCGAGTTGTTTTTTGGGTGTAGGATCACTCATTGGTAGCACCTGGTACTACCACCAGTTTTGTCGAATCCATGCTTGGTACGCACCTGCCCAGCTACCATAACGGCCAACTGCATACCCTGTACACCACTTAAGTTGCGTGACTGGATTAGTCATGTAATCGGCACCAGCACTGGCCATCTTGGTCGCAGGCAAGGCCTGGCAGATACCATAGGCACCGCTACCAGCACGATTCCATTTCGTTGTGCCGTTCCAGCCACCCTCGTGGCCGACAATATAATCAACGTAAAAATAATCACTTTCTGCGATTCCGGCAGCTTGCATCCATGACGTTTTGTCACCAGCTACAACGGGTGGCGTCTTTGTGCCCTTAGTTTGCACTTGTTTTACGGGTTGCGAAACGACGACTTCCTGAATCTTCGTACGGCCGACTTCTTTACCATCACGCAGCGCTAGTTCGTAAATAACTTGCTTCTTGCCCGCTACGCCTGGGGTAATGATTGTTGTAGTACCAATTGTTTTGTTCGGGTCAGATGAAGATTCGATATCAAATGCAATTGATTCATCAACCGTAATAACAGACTTACCAAACTTAGATACAAATACCGCCATGTTTGGGGTTAGCGCTGTATCGACACCGGGCGTAACTGTGGCACCCTTTTCTGGTGTAATGCCCTTTTCGCTTAGCAACTCGCCAACCGTGTTTGCATGCGTGCGATACGTAGCAGCTGCTGCACCATACAGACTAATCGAAACTGGTGTTGCTCTATCAATCGTTAGCTTCTCGCCTAAAATCGTATCTTGTACAAAATTATCAGCAGTGGTTAGCGTTAGCGTGTCTTCGGGGTATACCGTAAAACCGGCCTTCTCGACAATAAGCCTTGAGCTGTTGTGTGGCGTCAACACTCGCTTTACGGTATTGCCATCGACAATTGTTACCGGGCGAGCACGATATACTTGCACTCTAAAATTATCTTGCTCAATCGTTGTGTCTGCCGCTGGCTCAACTAAGTCGCCTTCGTTAAGTTTTACCTGTGCTTTAGTAAGAAAATCACCGACGGTAGCTGCGCGTGTTGGTAAGGGTGTCTCTTGGCCATCAACATACAAATTAACAAGGTGGCTATCATTTGGCCCTAGTGTTTGACCATTAGCCACGACTAAACCACCCGCAAAGAAAAAGAATGCAAATAACGTTACAAAAACGCCAAAAGCAAACCCATGGGCGTGCAATAAATTATGAATTGTATCTTTTGAAATACTCATGAAAAACCAATGCGTTAGAAAACAGATATCGATAAGCTTGGTAATAGTCCGCAGCAGCTTATCTGTTAAGTTCCCTAAACCAAAAAATGGTCTTATTTAGTATAGCAAATTTGCCTACGCAAACCAACCCAAAAGGGTGATGGCTTGCGCTGTTTCTTCCCCGAGAACATGCGATGAAAGTTGGTTTTTTGGTATATATTCTGCAGCTAAAATTTCACGTTCGTCGATTGTAATTTGCTCGCTACCGTCTGCATTGTATACAAATAAATGATAGTCATACCCAAAACGTGCCTTTAGCTGCCCCTGGCTAAGGGGCTGTAGCTTCGCCTCGATAACAGCAATGCCGAGCTCTTCGCCAAGTTCGCGCACAGCTGCTGTAGTTGCATCCTCGCCGGCATGCACGCCACCGCCAGGCAAGCGCCATTTTTTTTGAAAGCCCAACCAATTTTTTGTGAGCAGTATTTTTTCATCAAACACCACTGCTACATACGCTCTAGTCGTATCTCTAATCAGCAGTCGAAAAATGGGATATCCAAAAAAATATACTACTCTTCCTAGAAATGCTGGTGGCTTCATGCAGGCATACCTTACATTTTTTCTAGTGGGGCAAATGACACATTGAGTTTCTTTGCACCCTTGCCTTTAAAGTAAACTGCGACATTATCGCCATCGACTTCCATAACAGTACCGATACCAAATAGTTGATGTCGGACCGTATCGCCCTCGACTAAGTCTGCAACGTATCGTGGCTCGTTATCAATGGTTGCGCCAGGATTAGCATTAAAGGCTGCGCCTGGTAGTGGCGATGCATGTGCCTGGAACTGGCCGTCTATTTCACTCAAAAACCTTGAGGGCGGATTATGCTGAATGCCCCCATACAAAATGCGGCTATCTGCATATAGCATATATAACTCTTCGCGTGCTCGAGTCATAGCGACGTAGCAAAGCCGACGCTCTTCTTCCATCTCAAACTGATCAAATAACGCCCTACTATGTGGGAATATACTTTCTTCGAGCCCTGGGATAAACACGACTGGGAACTCAAGACCTTTTGCGGCATGCATCGTCATTAAGGTGACCGAATTTTGATCATCACGCATGCCATCAAGATCGCTCACAAGCGCAATTTCTTCTAAGAAGCTACTCAACCCAACTTCACTATATGCCTTAGCCACGCTTAATAATTCTTTGACGTTTTCTTGCCGCGCCTCTGCCTGCACAGAGCCATCGTCGAGATGCTTTAAATACCCAATGCGACTAATTAATTTCTCAAGTAAATTGGCTACGGGCATTTCTTCGCTGGCTGCCCTGAATGATGTAATGACATCGGCAAAATCGCCAATCGCCAGCCGTGCCTTAGCGGTCAAGGGTGCGGTTGCTACGTTTGCAAGGGCCTCGTCCAAGCCGAAGCCTTCTTGCAGACGCCAATCGAGAAAATTCTGTATCGATTTGGCTCCGACACCGCGCGTTGGCGTGTTAACGATACGTGTAAAACTTACTAAATCTTCTGGCTGATAAATCAGGCGCAAGTAAGCCAAAATATCTTTAATCTCTGCCCTGTCGTAAAACCGTACACCACCAACAATTTTATACGGGATACCATAGCGAACAAACTGTTCTTCGAGGCTTCGGCTCTGGGCATTCGTTCGATACAAAATTGCAAAATCATTGTAGTTACGAATGCGCATATCAACGTATGTTTGGATACGGCGAATAATCGCTTCGCCCTCTGCTCGCTCGTTTAATACGGGCACCATTTGCACAGGTTGCCCAGGCCCGGCAGCTGTCCATAATTTTTTATCAGACCGTTGCTTATTTTTGCTAATAACAGCATGTGCTGCGTCTAAGATATGCTTTGTGCTGCGGTAATTTTGTTCTAATTTAATAATGGTACTTTTAGGATAATCACGTTCAAAATTTAAGATATTCCTAAAATCAGCACCACGCCAACTATAAATACTTTGCCAGTCGTCGCCAACTACACAAATATTTTGCGATTCACTTGTGAGCAATTTAATTAGCTTATACTGTGCAGCATTCGTGTCTTGATATTCATCAATTAAAATATATCTGAATTGCGCGCGCCATTTATTGCAAATTTCAGGGTGATTCTGCAGTAAACTAACTGCACGTCCGATTAAATCATCAAAATCTAGTGCGCCTTGGTTGCGTAGCTCTTTTTCGTATAGTGGGAAAATCCTTGCTGCAATCTTTTGCATTGGCGTCGTTGCCGTGCCATCAAATTCTGCTGGCGATACAAGCTCGTTCTTTGCACCACTAATAATACTTGCAAGCCCACGTGCTGGATGTTGCTTTTCGTCTACCATCAGTTGCTTCGAAAGTTGCTTAATAAGCGCTTGTCTATCGGATTCGTCAAAAATAACAAAATTCTTTGCCATCCCAATGTATTCGCCGTCCTGGCGCAATAATCGTACACAAATACTGTGGAACGTTCCCATATAGGGCATAAAACCACGATGATCAGCATTATCTTGCAATAAATCAGCAACGCGTTCGCGCATTTCTCGAGCAGCTTTGTTAGTAAACGTTACTGCCAATATTTGCGCAGAATTGGCTAAGTGCTTATCAATAATGTAAGCGACACGATGTGTGAGCGTTTTAGTTTTACCGCTACCGGCGCCAGCAAGAATCAGAAGTGGGCCTTCGGTTGTTTGTACTGCTTTTTGTTGTTCTGGGTTTAAACCTTCAAGTAAATCTCTATGCACCTATATAGTTTAACAGTTTAGGCTGTGTAAAAACGTTGTAGATTACTGACTAGGACCCAAGCTTGGCCATAAAATAGACAGCGCCAGCAACTGCTCCGACCGCACAAACTATACCAAATGCAAAAGCTGCCTTTGCGCTGCCGTGACCATGATGCGTTTCTTTTATTGGCACATGGTACGCCTTAGTATCATATAATTTTGGATCTTGCATGCCGTCTTTTGCTTCGTTTGCCGCAAGCGTACTACTGTCAGGCAGTGCATCGGTAGCGGCAAATGGTTCTGGTGCCGCAACGTCTTTATCTGCTTCGGCTTGTTCTTTTTCGGCTTCAGCTTCTTCTGCTGGCTCTTCGGGAGTTGTTTCGGGCAACGGGTTTACGGCAGGCATATCATGCTCTGGCGGTGGCACCGCAAGCGCAGGCTTTTCTTCAACTGGCTCTTTTGGCTCCTCGGAGATTGGCGAAGGAGGTAATTCGATTGCTGTAGGTTCCTCTTTGGGCTCAGTAGCAACTTCTACTGGTGGTTCAATAACCTGTTCGGGTACCTTTAGTACAAGTTCGCCATGTGCAGATTCAGAGCTACCATCGGATGGAGCTAGTAATGGATCTTCTAATTTTGGTTCGTCTTCGGTCTTGACCATTACTTGGCGACTTTTCGTCTTAAGGGCTGGTGCGCCCTTGCTCGATGACGGAGGGGTTACATCAAAAAATTTCTTCTTTACGTCTTTGGCGTCCATTTATTTTCTATCCCTTTCGTGTGTCACGCCATGTTGTACGCGATAGGCTGCATCTACAATATCGCTAAATTGGCGATAATTGAGGCTAGCGCCACCAACAAGCAGGCCATCAATGCCTTTGGCTCGCAAAAAACCGCCTGCAACGTCAGCGGTAACACTTCCACCGTACAAAACTCGTACTTTTTCGGCAACGTGCTTTCCATATAATTCCGCAATATTGTGACGAATAACCGTTGCGGCCGCATCTGCTTGGTCAGGTGTGGCAACATCACCACTACCGATTGCCCACACTGGCTCATAGGCTACGACTAATTGCTCTACTTCTGTATCTGTAACATTAGCAAGTGCAGTGACTACTTGGTCATGTAAGACCTGATTCATCTGGCCATCAAGCCGTTCTGTTTTCGTTTCGCCAACACACAAAATTGGCACGATATTATTGCGGAAAGATGCTGCGACTTTAGCTCGTACTTCCTCGAGTGATTCGTTAAAAATATGACGACGTTCTGAATGGCCAATAAGCGCATAGTGCACAATATCGTGTAGCATCGTGAACGACACTTCCCCGGTAAACGCACCTTCATCTTTGTGATAGGCATTTTGGGCAGCTAACTTAAACTTGCGCCTGTCAATCTGCAAACTAATTGGCTGCAAGTCTAGCATAGGTGGAGCCAATACTACTTCGATATCACGATGAATCTTTATATGCTCTTGCAGGCGATGTACCAAAAGGCTCGCCCCGGATACGTTGAGGTTCATCTTCCAGTTTCCCGCAATCAGTAATTTTCGCATTAATGTCTTTTCGTTATGCTTATGTTTACCTAAATACTACCACTGTCGGCGGTTTCAACGCCACTGTTTTGTACATCTTTATCTAGTAATGCTTCGACACCTGGTAGTTTTTTGCCAGCCATAAGCTCTAGGCTTGCTCCGCCACCGGTTGAAACATGGTCTAATCGTTCACGTAAACCAGGCACGGATTCTACAAACCCAACCGTATCACCACCACCAACAACGGTAAATGGCTTGTTCTTATCTCCGGCATGCTCGCCTACCAAGCTTTCGGCAATTATCTTTGTGCCGTGGCCGTAGGGGTCTGCGGCACCATTGATGCCTTTTGTCTCAGTTACGCCTGCCGTACCGTTCCAAACGGCTGTATGGGCGAGTTTTAGTGCTCCTGCAATACTGGCTGCAGTTAATGGACCAATATCTAATATCCATTCATCAGCCTGTACGGTATAGCTTTCTTCTGATGGCTGCTTAGGATATGCAGCAATATCTGCCCACGTATGCGAATTAATATCAACAACTCTTGTCGGTAGTGTGTTATCGATTTTTTTAGCTACCACAACATCATGAGGCAGATAAAATGTAAATCTTTCACGTTTCATACGCGCCTCAGCCTTATCAAGTACTCGCTTAGCGGTATCAAGAGCCTCTTTTTCGACTAAGCTACTACCAACCTGTACGCCTTGCGCCAATAAAAAGGTATTAGCCATAGCACCGACAACAGCAATGTAGTCAGCCCTATCAATAAAAATCTCTAGTAATTCAATTTTGTCAGAAATTTTTGCACCACCAATTACTACCGCTAATGGTCTATTTGGTGACTCCATGGCAGTTGTAATAGTATCGACTTCTTTTTCTAGCAAGAATCCGGCTACGCTTGGCAAAAACCGCGTAATAGCATCCGTACTGGCATGGGCACGGTGCACAACACCAAAGCCCTCTTGCACGAACACATCACCAAGGCTTGCAAGCTCTTTAGCAAATGTTTCATCGTTGGCCTCTTCTTCTGGGTGAAAACGCAAATTTTCTAGCAGTGCTACGTCGCCAGGTTGCAACGAATCAACAACTGACTTTGCCTGGCTACCTACGCAATCCATTGCAAATTTAACAGGTAAATGTAACAAATCGCTCAGGCGGGTTGCGCATGGCATTAAGCTATTGGCGGCATCGCCAGGGCCACTTGGGCGGCCAAGATGCGAAATAAGTACAACTTTTGCGCCCATACCGCGTACGTGTTCAATAACTGGCAATGCTTGGCGTATACGATAATCGTCAGTGATTACTCCATGCTCATCGAGTGGTACGTTAAAATCAACCCGAATAATGACCGTTTTATCTTTGAGATCAATATCGCGAACGGTTTTTTTCGTAAACATATGCCCCCTATTCGATTGCGCGAACTTTAATAGTATCCGTTGTTCCAACGACGCCAGGATGCTGGCCAGAAACCGTAACAATCACATCACCCTTTTTCAAGACATTTTTAGTCTTTAGCCAGTCAGCGAATTTTTGCGCCTGCAAATGCTCATCTTTTCGTACAAAGCTTTTAACAGAAAATACCACTGCGAGCTGCTGAGCTACTCGGGCACTACTGGTAACGGCAATTATCGGGTGCTTTGAACGGCGAGACGCGATTTTAAATGCAGTTGCTCCGCTTTTTGTTTCGGCAACAATAGCGGCAACATCAAGCGCGTCAGCCAAGTTAATGATTGCACTAGAAATGGCACCCTGTTTATTGTGCGCATCAACAGATTCTTCGGCATACACAGTGCGCAGTGGCGCATGCTCTTGCGAATACCGAATAACTCGTTTCATAATTTGCACTGTTTCGATTGGATACTTGCCCATCGCGGTTTCGTCGCTTAGCATCACTGCGTCAGCGCCAATAAAGACTGCCGTAGCAACATCATTCACTTCTGCCCGCGTTGGCTCGGGGCTTTCCGTCATACTTAGGAGCATCTGCGTTGCCACAATCGTTGGGCGATCATATTTAAGACCGAGACCGATAATTTCTCGCTGCAAGACAGGTACATATTCTGGCTCTGTTTCGACAGCCAAATCGCCTCGCGCAACCATGGTCGCATCTGCAGCGGCAATAATTTCTTCGAGATTGTCAGTAGCAGCCTTAGTTTCAATCTTTGCAATAACTTTAGCGTCGCTACCTAAGCCATCTAAAATATTCTTTAGCTGTTCAATATCATGCGCAGATTGCACAAAACTCAAGGCTACGTAATCAACATCGTTTTCACTACCAAACACGATGTCTTTTTTATCTTTTGGCGTTAGAATATCACCCTCAAAGTCGGTATCTGGTAAGTTGATACCCTTGCGTGAGATTAAAATACCGTCGTTTTCAGCGCGAACATGTACAATACCGTCTTTAACACTCGAAATTGTCGTACGCACCTTACCGTCATACAAATACAGTCGTTCGCCACGCTTTACCTTTTTGCTTAAGTCATACTGTACAGGTAGGACGCCTTCGCGCTCGTAATCGGCACCATAGCGCAATCGCAACGATTGCCCAGCTTGCACTGTGACAACGCCGTCAAAGTCGCCTAGGCGAATTTTGGGACCTTGTAAGTCCTGAATGATTGCGATTGGTTTTGCATAAGCCTTACTTGCTCTGCGAATCCATTCGATATGGCGCAATCTGTCCTCATTAGTACCGTGGCTAAAGTTTAAGCGAATACCGTTTGCGCCTGCTTCTATCAGCTTCAAGATTGCCTCGTAGCTATCTGTTGCTGGCCCAACGGTTGCGATTATTTTTGTTCGTTTAAAATCTGTAATTGGCACATTAGGTGCCGTGTTTGTCATTTCCATGGGTAACCCACCTTTAAGTATTTAATTCTATTGTACGGTATCTGGTACAAAGCGCAATAAGCGACAGCGTTTTATGATACCACAACAAATCATCACCAATAAAAAAGCCCCAGCGTAAGCTGAGGCGTTTTTATTGGTGATCCCAAGGGGAATCGAACCCCTGTTGCCGGGATGAAAACCCGGTGTCC
>CAZMHM010000005.1:0-103560 GCA_964566135.1 uncultured Candidatus Saccharibacteria bacterium | reverse complement strand
CTTGGGTACCCCTCCGTAAGCTGAATGCCAAGAAATTATAACAGAATTACAGAGAGCGTCACAGTATTTTCTTGAGAATCTAGCCAGTAATAATTATTCTTTGACTGTCTTTTACCCGAATAGACCTTCTGCCCGGGCTACATTCCCGAATTAGGTACTCTTCTCCAGTGGCTCGTAAAACGTATAGCCAGTCGTAGGATTTGGTGGTGAGCTTCTTGACGACATAGCCTTTAGAATTTGAATGAATTCTACGTAAGTCGACCTCACCATTTTCGTTGCTAGTAAAGCGAACTTGTACTCTGTGTATTTCGCCATTATCTACCAGTAGGTCATAGGCGGCTGATTCGGTTAATGGGATTGCGACATCATAGCCGAGTTTGGTAAAAGTTGCGATTGCCTGTGCGACTCCGATATCGCCTTTTCTTTGAGTCGTTCTCATATCTACAAGATTATCATAAACGGTATGGGCAACCACAAAACATAGTATGGTATAATTTTTACCTGTTGGAGAGATGTCCGAGTGGTTGAAGGAAACAGTCTTGAAAACTGTCGTACCCTCACGGGTACCGTGGGTTCGAATCCCACTCTCTCCGCCATAAAAAAGTCGAGTTGTGTACTCGACTTTTTTTGATAATTTTCAGCGTAAGCATTTTAGTGCTAGAATTCAACTAGATGGACGAAGAACAAAAGAGCCAGGCGCCAGGAGTAACAGCACCCCAGTGGCAATACCAATCGGGTCAACTTGAGGCAGCGGCAACGCCAGAAGCAACAAACAATGATGCAGATGGGCCACGCGTTCAGTGGACGGCATCAGAATTTGTTTCGCACGAAAAATCTAGTATGTGGTACATCCAGCTCGCAGCTATGGCCGTCGTTTTATCGGGGGTAATTTTTTTCGTCACAAAAGAAGTGTTTTCGATTATCGTTGTAGTCGTATTGGCAATTGCTTTGGCTGTTTTTGGAGCGCTTAAACCTCGAACACTCGATTATGCCATAGGGCCAGACGGCATAACGGTCGGCGATAAGCACTTTTCGTTTGAAACATTTAGAAGTTTTGCAATTATCGAGGACGGCCCTGTGCCAAACATTCAACTGTTACCGCAAAAGCGATTTATGGTTCCAATTACCATTTACTTTGCACCGACCGATGGCGACAAAATCGTAGAGACTCTCGGAGATTTTTTGCCTTTTGAGCATAAAGAGCGCGATATGGTTGATAAAATCAGCTCGCGCATTCGCTTTTAGGGCTGGAAAAACTCTCCCGTATCTGTTATAGTACTGTGGCTTAGTAAGCGTGTACGTACCCGTAGCTCAGCTGGATAGAGCGTCAGTTTGCGGTACTGAAGGTCGTAGGTTCGAATCCTGTCGGGTACACCAAAAATAGAACCCCATTTATTGGGGTTTTGTTTTTGGTTAATGGGATGTGAATTCGAACGACGACCGCCAGTGGCGGTTGGCCGCCCTTTAGCCGCGTAAGCGGTTGATATAGCGAAAGTATGTATCTTTCGCGCATCAAGGTCGAATCCTGTCGGGTACACCAAATAAAGAGTCCGTTCCTTGCGAACGGGTTTTTATTTGTTCTGCTAAAATACAGATGCTGGAGAGGTGCAGGAGTGGTTTAACTGGCTTGTCTCGAAAACAAGTGTGCGGCAACGTACCGAGGGTTCGAATCCCTCCCTCTCCGCCAAATTAAGAAGTCCAGCTTATCTGGGCTTTTTGATTTGGCTTGATGTTATTTAGTAATTTCTGCTAATTCTTCTGGTTGCTGTGCGGCATGGTTGAGTTTTAGCTTGTGGGCAACCGTATAACACCCCGCCCCGACGATTGCATAGCCAATGCCGAAATACAGCGAATAGCTTGCTAAGCTGGTAGTTACAATGTTTGAGATTGGCGTGAAGATTGTATTTGCAAAGTCAAGCTGCTGGGTAGAGGCGTTGCCCAAAAACCCAGCCTGAAATTTACTAGCAAACAATAATGAGACTGCGCCAATGACAACTAAAAAGAAACCCGCGAACACAAATGTATGCCCGATTGATTTCCATGCCTTATATTTTTCTTTTGAAAGAAGCACCAAACATAGCCCACTAGTTAGCACAAGCGCACCAAACACATATGAAAGCTTTGTAAGCACTCCATACACTGTTGGCGCATAGTGTATTGGCTTGTCTGGCGCAAAGTTCTTAGCAATGCCAAGACTCTCTGTTGACAGTTCAGAGTTCTGAAAGAGTGGTATCGAATCGATGACATCGCTAGCAGCTTGCGAGATGTCATTTTGATTTATTGCAACCGGTGGCCTACAGGTGGCCTTAAGTGGATCAAAGGTGCCATAATTTGTGCCGTTGGCGCATACGGGTAAATCAGCAATCTTCTTTTGCAAATACGCTGTTACGTTGGTCGTAAGTGATGATTTTACGGTTTCGACATTGATTTTAAATGTTGGTACGGCAGAACTACCTGCTAGCCACAAAAATATGCCGTCGATAACCGATTCGGTTGTCGTTTGCAAAAAAGTGGGAGAAATTGCGGCAGAAATCGGAGCCTCAAGCTCTTTAATGGTTTTTGCATCAATGCTTACGTCGTATGTACTGCTGGCGCTTAGTTGTGCCAGATTTAGCATTGCTGGCACGATGTTTTTATAGGTATCACTCTTTTCGAGGCTCGTCTTGATGTACGTCGGGCTAAAAACGGTTAACGTTAGCGCAACAAAGCTGGCGAGCATAAAAAGACTAAAGCTTAATAGCCATGCAGATATGTGCCGAAAGGTGCGCCTGATAAAACTCATGCTTTTATTGTACTTGTTATACCTGCTATCGTTAGTAGATTATGGAACCATCAATTTTTACCCGCATTATTAACGGCGAAATCCCCTGCCACAAAGTTTACGAGGATGACAGGACCTTTGCTTTTATGGATATTCATCCGATGCAGCCTGGTCATGTGTTAGTTGTGTCAAAACAACAGGTTGACCATTTTGAAGATTTAGCCGAGCAAGATTACTTGGCACTATGGTCGGCCGTCAGAAAGGTTGCCCGGGCGCAAAAGAATGTATTTCAGCGAGGGCGAATTGGCGTCCATGTTGTTGGGCTTGATTTGCCACATGCGCACGTACATGTATTACCATTTGATACTCTGCCAGAATATCTAACCGTTGCCGATCAAACCGCAGAACCTAATCACGCTGAGCTTGCCGAATTTGCAGCCAAGCTCGCAAAGGAGATTGCTCATGTCTAACGCATTTATTGCCCTCTTGCTCGCAGTTGGTGCAAGCGCCTGGATTTATTCCAAGTTAATGCGAACAACCGGTAACAATACACGTTCAAGCCTCATTACGGCCGCCGTTAGCGGTGTACTTATCTTTATTGTTGCGCTATTTCTTGTGGGATTTGCTGTAAATTTTGGTAAATAAATGCGGATTGCAATTGTTACTGTCGGCAAAAAGCATGACGCACACCTTAAGGCTGCGATTGAAGATTACTCCGAGCGCGTTAGTCGGAGTGCCAAACTGACCTGGGACTACATTGCCCCAAGCGGCTACGAGGGCGATAAAGCTCGTGATGATGAAAGCACCCGGATACTTGCGCGACTAAAACCACATGAAACGGTTTGGTTGCTTGACGAGACGGGAGCTCAGATTAGCTCGCCCCAGCTAGCAGAACGGCTTGAGACTGCACAAAATGCCAGTACCGAGCAGATAACTATCATTATTGGCGGCGCATATGGCGTTAACTCCCTTGTGCATGAGCGAGCTGACTTTGTATGGGCTCTGTCAAAATTAGTGTTTCCGCATCAGATTGTCAGATTGCTTTTAGCCGAACAGCTGTACCGCGCGTACGAAATTAACCGTGGCGGTGGCTATCATCATGCCTAAACTTGCCTGTTAGCAAGACTGCCCAAGGCAACAAACAGGCCTTTGTCTTGCCAGCTCAGGATTCGATATTGCGCCCTGCTGTCGTGGTTGTACGTTTGATCGAAGACTATGTGTTCCCATGGTGCTTTATCGGTGCCGTCAATGACCGGCCTATCATCAATGAGCGCGAGCCCGGCGTGGCGGTATTTTCGTTTGTCTATGATTGCTCTGTCGATTACCTCGGGGCCAAGCGTTGGTACAAAGTGTTGCTCGAGCCAGGCTATCTTTTCGGCGATACTCCATCTGTTTTTTCTGAGGGGTGCGCTACAGATTCGTGGCTCGTAGCCCTGCTCTTGCATGGCTTGCCAGCCCTCTAGCGCCCCGTCGATTACCGGGTGCTCAGCAAAGAAGCCTGGGCGCGAGATGATTTCTTGAATTGCATACCGGTGTTCGGGCGCAAGATCTTCCTCGTAGTAAAAGTTGCTGCGTTCGGGCAGTGGTATTTCTGGAAACTCCTGGCGTAGCGCCTGGCCGATAGTTGCATCAAGATTAGCTACTGTGCCGTCCATGTCTACGAGTACGGTTCGTTCTGGGTTTGTCATGTTGTTCTCCTGTTACGAGCACATAGTATCGCCGACGGAGCAACAATTATAGAAAGCATATTTTGAGTCAAAAATTATTGACAATACGAAAATTTAAAGAGTAAATATAGTCAATGCATTATATTCAGCAATATATTCTTGATAAACTAGTGTTTTCTAAATTCTTGCGGAATCGCGATATGCGACCACCGCGTGTTGAGAGCAATCTGTATCAGTACCACTTAAAAGAACTACAAAAAGACGGCTATATTAAAAAAATAGACGGGCTGTATACCCTATCGAAAAAAGGCCTAAAGTATGCAGGCTCACACAGTACTACTCTTAAAAAGCCACGGCAACAGCCCACAGTGCTTGCTGTTACGTTTATCGAAGACCCAAGCGGCAATGTTTTAGTTAGAACAAAACAGCGACAGCCGTTTATTGGTATGCAATCGCTGTTTATGGGGAAGATGCACCTTGACGAAACGGTTGTTGATACGGCGCGACGTGAGTTTGTTGAAAAAACAGGTGGCGCAGCCGATGGTTTGTGCTTTGAGCAGTTTGCAACGGCGCACATTGTTATCAAGCAAGAAGACTGCATTATTTCCGATTTTATTGGCCTTTTGGTGCTAGTACAGGTCGCTGCGGATACGCCGACTGGCCCAGATGCTACGTTTACGAATCCTGCCTCGGATATACCTAATCTCTCGCCCGGTATACGGCAATTGCTCGATATGTATACGAACGGCGACTCATTCGGTGAATATACCATCGAGATGCAATAACCCTGCGAGCCTAAAGTGAATCTTTTGCTGATAACGTGCATCCTCTAGCGCATGGTGTGTAAAGTCGCCTTCTGGCACGACGTTTGCCGGTAGCTTGCCCTTGCCTGTCTGCTTCCAATCCCATACTGCATTCGCTCGTAGCGCCATCGCCAGGCTTTTTATACAAAAGGCGGCATGCCCATACGGGTTTGCGATTTCAAACTGCTTGTAGTAGGTATCAACCAGCGGAAAATCATAGCTCGCATTATAGGCCGTGAAAACGGGACATTGCTTTGATTCCCTGCTAACCACAACCCGCGTCCAGTCAGTAAATGCCGCCATTGCCACTTCTGGCCGCTGGCCTTCGTCTAGCAGCCGTTCGCGTACCAAGCCATGCTGTTCACAAAATGCACGGTTCGCTGGAATATACCGGTCGCCCACGGGGCGTAGTTCTGCGTAAAACTCATCACCCCACGGACTAACAGCCCCAATACTCAGCAGCGAACCATACCCGGCAATGCCATCCGATTCGACATCGATGTCAATAAAAGCCTGAGGCGCCAGCTGTATGTGATTGGCCCCGATACGTTCTAGGTGTTCGCCAGTATTGTGTGCGTGTCTCATACCTGAACAATACCGGCATGTGCTTGCCGTATCTAGAAAGCGCGAATTGAGTCAATTCGATTTGAGTAGACTAGCCGAAAGTGGCGGATTTTTATATCCAAAACTAGCCGTATCATGCTAGAATACCTGTAATGAATGGGGTGGACACCGCTAAGGAACTGGAGCTTGGGCATGCAATCGCTCAGGCACGCAAAAAAGCCGGCTTAACACAGCAAGAGTTGTGCGCGCGAGCTAGTTTGTCGTATTCGACATTAGCAAAGATTGAACGTGGCGCCATTAAGACCCCAAGTGTCTTTACTGTTGCGGCCATTGCAGCGGCTACAGGAACGACCGTAGAGCAGCTAGCAGGCGTGATGCCGTCTTATGCCCCTAACGTGCCTCAGAAGGCCTATAAAACGGCTAAAAATGGGGTTACTTTTGTATACTTCGACGTCAATGGTGTGCTGGTTCGGTTCTTTCAGCGTGCGTTTACTGCCCTTGCCCAGGATGCTGGAGTTTCGGGCGATACTATCGAGGCACTTTTTTGGCGTCATAACGACGCCGTTAACAAGGGTGATATGTCCGTCGAAGAGTTTAATGATATCTTGGCAAAGCATATTGGACTCGAATCTGTCTCGTGGGCTGACTATTATCTTGCTAATGTTGACCCAATTCCAGAAATGCACGAATGCGTTCGTTGGGCGAGTGAGCATTATCGCGTGGGCCTAATGTCAAACATCATGCCAGGGTTTTTGCCCGAGATGATTAAGCGCGGCCTGTTACCTGATATTCCGTATGATGCAATTGTTGATTCGTCGCAGGTCAAGGCGATTAAGCCAGAAGTAGAAATATACGAAGTAGGCGCACGCATGGCGGGCGTCGAACCGCAACAAATCTTATTTGTTGATGATGGCCGTATGAATATCATGGCAGCAGAAAAGCTTGGCTGGCATGTACTGTGGTTTGATGATTATCGCCCTGAAGAAAGCCAGGCGCGTGTGCGCCAGGCGCTTGAGTTTTAAAGCGTATCAGTTGCTGAGGCAAATGTGTCTAGCTCTTGGTTGAGTTTATCGAGCAACACTTGCTCTTCGTTAAGCTGATCTTTAGTTTGTTGTACGACAGAGGCCGGCGCTTTGTCGGTATACGATTTGTTACCAAGACGAGCCTCAAGGCGTTCAATGCTCGCCTCTTTCTCGAGTTTCATTACTTTTAACTTCGTAACGTAGCGCTGCGCGGTTGCAAGGTCGATATCCAGCCAACAAGTAAGCTTGGTACTCGTAAGGTGCATTCCCCTGCCATCCTCAACTTCTGCCACATTTTGCAGTCGGCCCAGTTTTTTTAGTAAGTCGGCATTCTCGAGTAAAAAGGCATTTTTGTTGAAGTATAGGCTGGCCCCGCGAACATCGAGGGCAGTTGTAATATAGCGAATCTCGCTAATAATATTCTGAATTTCAGCAAAGCCTTTTGCGCGCTTTTCGTCGCACCTTGGAACAGTTGGCCACTGTTCGCTGATAAGCAACGTGTCATTTGTCCAGGTAAGTGTCTGCCAAATTGTTTCCGTCACAAACGGTGCGAATGGATGGGCTAGCTTTAAGGCGATAGTCAGTATTTCGGCCAAAAGAGCTTTATTTTGGTGTACCTTGCTCGATTCGATGTACCAGTCGGCAAAATCGTCCCAGATAAAGTGGTACACGCGCTCGTATGCTTCGCTGAATCGGTAATCATCGAGCAACTGGCTTACTTCTTTTTGGGCGCTAGTGGCTTGTGCCAGAATCCAATGGTCGGCGAGCGATTCGGGCTTAGGGTTTTCACGTGAAAAGTCGTCGCCAAGTACTGTTTCACAGTAGCGAGCAATGTTCCATAGTTTATTGCAGAAGTTGCGACCAGCTGTAATTTTACCTGGCGCATAGGCGGCACTATAGCCCGCCGTCCTACCCTGTAACATACCCATACGAAGCGCATCGGAACCGAAATCTGCCAATACCTCTTTGGGGTTAATAACATTGCCAAGGCTCTTGCTCATTTTACGGCCGTCTTCTGAGCGAACCATACCGTGTAGATATACGTTTTCGAAGGGAATTTCCCCTGTTACGTATAGGCCAATACAAATCATGCGTGAGACCCACGGATACAGAATGTCTTGTCCGGTCTCCATGACAGAGTTCGGGTAGAACTTTGTAAAATCTTCGCTATCAGGGTACCCGAGGGTTACAAACGGCCAGTGCCCACTACTAAACCATGTATCAAATACATCTGGGTCGCGGCGGTAGTTTTTATCGCCGACGGTAATTATTTCTTCGGTAACATTAGTGTTGAATATCCAATCATCTGGGTCGTCGACATTCTGGAACGCGGGTATGGGAATTCCCCATGCAATCTGGCGACTAATGTTCCAGTCACGAACGCTTTCTAGGTACGCAATAACCTGTTCGCGCTTGTTGTCGGGGTAAAAGGTAATCTTATTTGCTTTAAGCGCTGCAATTGCAGGCTTGGCAAGCTTTTCCATATCGATAAACCATTGCTCCATAAGCATTGGTTCGATAACAGTGCCGCATTTGTAACACGTCCCTACCCTGTTTTTGTAGTGCTTATCTACCTTGACTAGCAAGCCTTTTGCCTCGAGGTCTTTGGCAACTGCTTCGCGTGCCTCAAGCACCGGCATGCCTTCGTACTTACCCGCCCTGTGGTTAAGTGTGCCGTCGTGATTAATAACGCGGACTGCCTCTAGGTTATGTCGCTTAGAAACCTCATAGTCGTTAAAGTCATGAGCAGGGGTAATCTTAACGACGCCAGTACCGAAGTTACGGTCTACCATTTCATCGGCGACAACACGAATTTCGAATGGTCCGTTAAGGCCATCAACAGTTAATACTTGGCCAACATATTGCTTATAGCGGTCGTCATCTGGGTGGACGGCTACGGCAGTATCACCAAACTTAGTTTCGGGGCGTGTGGTTGCAAGTTCAAACGGACCGTACTTTAGGTAGTACAGCGGGCTTTCGCGGTCTTCGTAGGCGACCTCGATGTCGGCAAAACCTGTGCGGTGTACCGTACAGTAGTTTACCAAACGCTCACCTCTGTAAATTAAGCCGTCGTCCCACATTTTCTTAAAGGTTGCGTAGGCAGTGTTAACAACCTTATCGTCGAGCGTAAACGTAAATCGCTCCCAGTCTACGCTTGCGCCTAGGGCACGGAATTGCGATTCAAACGTTTCTCTGTTTTGGGCCACGAAATCCCAGATTTGCGTAAATAGTTCTTCGCGGGTGAAATCAAAGCGGCTTTTACCCTGTTTCGTAAGTTGCTTTTCGAACACTACTTGCGTTTCAAAGCCGGCGTGGTCTGCACCAGGAACCCATACAACAGACTTCCCTTGCATGCGTTGGTAGCGAATCATCACATCTTGGATGGCAAACATGAGGGTGTGGCCAATGTGGAGATCGGCATTTGCATTTGGCGGCGGCAAAATAATACTAAACGTATCTTTAGAATTGTTTGGCTTAAAAGCGCCCTTTTTCTCCCAAAGATCGTAAATCTCAGATTCGTATTGGCTTGGTTCGTATGTTTTTGCTAATTTCATAAAATGCTACCTCAGTAAAATTGTAGTTTTCACGTGAAAACTTGGCCGTATCCTCCACAAAAATGCTTGTGTTTGCACTTTGCGTTTATAGGTAGTATTGTAGCTTATTATCAGAGGTAAATCAAAAACTCTACGGTAGAAGCATAGTGGCAAATCATAACCCCGAAGACTACTGGTTGCGAAACATGTTAGGCGGAGTAATCTCCGAGATTCCGGTTGAGCCTGACTGCGATACGCTAGAACAACAATTGCGCAGGGATTTATTCCTAGAATCAAAGTATATTTCCTTCGATGTACTAGCGGTAGAGTCGCTAACGTTGAGGTTATATGATGGTCTTGAACTTGAAGAGTTTGAGGCAACGCATGAAGAAGAAAGGCTACAGCTTAGGCCGATAGGTAGAACTGCGCTGGGCGCACTGTGCGAAATGGTGGGAATGGTTAACGAATTTCAAGAGCCCGAACTCATTATGTTAGCTGGTTGTTTTTATGCGACAACTCCGCAGCGTGTTTTTACTGGTCATCAGTTTGTATTGGCTGAAGGCGAATGGCCGGAACCACGCAAGAATCCCGTTGTTGAGACTGAAATACATGGCGAACCTGTTTTAGTATTTAGGGAAGGGGTAGCTACCGGGGCGCACCTTGCGTTCTGGCAAACATATTCGTTACGCGAAAAGGCAAAGCTAAAACGAGAAGTACGCGATTATCACGAGGGTGATTTTATGCCAATTTTAGGTACTTGTGATGGAGCATTAGTTCGTAGATATCGCAGCAATAGTCTGTACATAGCCCCTTCAACGATTATCGGGATGGACGTAGAAGTAAAAAAAGGCGATGTGATTTCCGTAGAAGTCTAGTGATTGCCGCTTACATCTTGAGATTAGGGTTGATAGCTAGCTCGTAAGGGTTGGACTGAACAGTTTGATGCATGGCTTTAAAACAGCCAAGAGTTGCAATCATGGCGCCGTTATCGGTGCAAAGGGCAGGGGGTGCGTAATTGATTTCGATTGGTAGTGCTTCGACTAGCTGCTTGCGAAGCTCTTGATTGGCGGCCACGCCGCCCGCAATGACGACTGTTTTTGGCTGAAATTCCTCATATGCTTTCATAGTTTTTTCTACGACCGTCTCTATGGCAACACGTTGAAAACTAGCAGCAATATCAAGCTTTTGTTGCTCGGTTAGTAGGTCTGGTAAATCGGTACTAGGTGTGCGAAAATCACCACCAACAACAGATTGAGCAGTGCGCAAAACAGCAGTTTTAATACCCGAAAAACTAAAGTTATATTCGCCCTCGACTTTTGATTTAGGTAGGGGATAGGCAAAAGCATCACCACGCTCGGCTGCCTTAGCTACATTTGGGCCTCCAGGGTAGGGTAGCCCGATAATTTTTGCTACCTTATCAAATGCTTCGCCGATTGCATCATCGCGGGTTTGGCCGAGAAGGGTGTAATCAAAATGATTGCGGAAATACACTAATTGGCTGTGGCCACCGCTTACAATAAGCGAAAGGAGCGGGAATTCGGGCTGTGGATCAACTAAGAAATTCGCGTATACGTGGCCCTCTACGTGGTTTATGCCGTACAAAGGCTTGTCTTTGACGATGGCGAGGGTGCGAGCCGTCAGAACGCCTATGAGGAGGCTTCCAGACAATCCTGCGCCATAGGTTACGGCTATTCCGTCAATATCCGCCCACGTTAGGCCGCTTTGCGTAAAAACATCCTGGATAGTAGGAGTGATAGCCTCTATGTGGCTACGGGCTGCAATCTCTGGAATAACACCACCATAGGCAGCATGAATATCCATACTACTCGCCAGTGACTGCGCTAAAAGTGTTGTGCCATTTTCAACAATTGCAACACCAGTTTCATCGCAACTACTTTCTATGCCCAGTATTTTCATATCGGCTTTACTGTATCATAGAGCCCCAATGATGCGGTATTATGTGAGGTATATATGAGCAGTGTGAAAAAACTTGTCCGCAAATTTGTATCTGGTGAACAGCTAAAAAAAGCTGAAGAAACCTATCGGCTACAAAAGGCAAAGACTGCATATTCGCTTAATGGTAAACCTGCAAAAAAACTCCATGTCGTTGCGGTTACTGGCACGAACGGTAAGACAACTACCTGTGCATTTATTAATGAAGTACTAAAAGCAGGTGGTTTAAAGACTGCTGTATATACAACAGCATTTACTGAAATTGCCGGTGCGAATAAACCGAATAGAACGCATATGACCGTAGCCAGCGCTTGGTCGGTACAAAGTTTTATTAAAAAAGCAAAAAAGGCTGGTGCCGAATGGATTGTACTAGAGGTAACGAGCCACGCTTTAGACCAATATCGTATTTATGGCGTACCAGTTGAAATTGCAGTTATTACTAATTTGACGCAAGATCACCTTGATTATCACGGCACAATGGATAACTACGCGGCCGCTAAGGCGCGGTTAATAACCGAATTTAACCCCAAAACCGTAATTCTGAATGCCGATGACGAGTGGTTCGAATATTTTGGTCGTAAGGTAAAAAATAAACTTGTTACCGTAAGCCAAGGTAAAGCCTCGCATCAAATCAAAGGACTAACCCTAAGCCCGACAGGTACTGACTACTCATTAGTAAGTGCTAAAGGCAGCTTGCAAATTCACACCCACCTAGTGGGTGATTTTAATGCATACAACACCGCTATGGCGGCTACGGTTGGGCAAATTGTAGGCCTGAGCGCGCACGAGGTTGAACAGGGAATAGCTAATGTGCCAGTAGTGCCGGGCAGGCTTGAATCGGTTGATGCGGGCCAAGACTTTGCAGTGTTAGTTGATTATGCGCATACAGCGGATGCACTGGAAAATGTACTTCGAGCAGTTAAGGGAATTGCAAAAGGCAAGGTTCGACTTGTGTTTGGGGCAACTGGCGACAGAGATTCGTCTAAACGCGAACCAATGGGCAGGGTTGCCGCAACATACGCTGATGTAATTTATCTAACCGATGATGAGACATATACCGAAGACGGTGATGCCATTAGAGCAGCTGTGAAACAAGGGATTATCGCGGGTGGTGCCGAAGACAGACATATTGAAATTGCAGATAGACGATTAGCTATAAAACAAGCATTGGTTGATGCAGGCCAGGGTGACGTTGTGCTATTAGCTGGCATTGGACATCAAGATTATCGTGCCATGGGCGACAAAAAAGAGCCATGGGATGAACGACAAGTTGCGCGCGAACTGCTCGAAAATCTCGATACATAATTACTTTTAGTAAGAAGAAAGCCCAACTCGGGCTCGGGCGAACGGTTACGTTCACGTGCCGGTTGGGCTAGGGTTGGGGGCGACCCCGGGCCGTCAGTCGGGGGAGGCTGACGGCCCGGGTGCCTATCTCGACAGGTCAATCGCGATTCAAGGTCGCAACGCCCTATCGAAGTCTACTTGAGCAAAGGGGGAAGACTTCGCTCGGGTTGGGTGGGGGAACACCCGGGTAGTTCAGACGGACGTCTTCACCTTGTTCTGCGCCTTGTGGGCGACGACACGGTGGATGCAGTCCGCGACTCGCGGGTCGTACACCTGGCTCTTGGTGGTCACCAGGAACGAGTCGTTGGCGCAGGGCATGACGCCCTTGATCTTGCGCTGAGAACGCAGGGTCGCCATGATGGCAGCCCTGTCGCTGTCGTCGAGACCGGTCCTCTCCGAGATGACGACCAGGAAGCCGGCCGGCCCCTTCTTCTGCCACGTGATGTACGGGTAGGAGATGTCGGGCTCGTGCTTGAAGGCCTTCTTCATCTCGTCGATGATGCGTCCGATGACGCCGACGAAACCGTCGTAGTATTCGGCGACCTGCCACGGGGTGCAGACCCTGGTGGGGATCTGCGGGTAGATCGTGAGCACGCGCGACGTGTGGTCGAGCGACGGCTGGGCTCGGAAGTCCATGCAGTCGCTGATGTGCTCGATCAGCTTGTCGACGTGGTTGAGCTTGAAGCCCGGACCACCCCAGTCGATCTTGATCGCGCCGTCAGCGTGTGACACGTGACTTGATGCCAAGAGAATCACTCTCCCTCTATCGGGTATCTGGTAACGGCTGTTACTAGATGAATCTGTTATACACCCTTTTGCCAAATTTGACAAGAATAAAAATAATTGTTCTAATATATACATGACCGGGAATATGCGTGAGGCACTTGATGTCTTTAACGCAATAGAGGACGAAGAGCAAAGCCATGAGGCTCGTAAAAAACGTGAAGCGTTTATAAAAAAAGTTCACGCTTTGCTCGATATTTCTCTTACTTTTAACCGCGAACAATACGCACTCATGTTTGCTGCGCTCGATGAAGGCAAAAGTGAGTATTTGTTTCATTACTTTATTCAAAGCGCTGACTGGGATGAAAAGTTCGCCCAAAAAGGCTATCAGTTCCAACCGGCCTTTCTCATAAAGATGGTGCAACGCGAAAATGTAACGCCAGAACACCAGGCGAGCCAGACAAAACAGATGATGCTTGCAATACCCGTGAGCGAAGAAGACTTGCTGACCGATGAGACAACGCTTGGCGATTTACACCTAGAACAGACAGTTTACGTTTATTGGACAATTGAAGATGAGAGCGGCGTAAAAGAACTTTGTTATGAAGTCTCTAGCGATGGAGTTAGGATGGCGAATTTTGCATCGGAATCAGAAACTGTTGCCGATTCCGAGTTCGAGAAGTTCCTAAAAACCATTGATGCCAAGGATTTTTCGACACTATCTACCGGCGCCTCACTTGTGGAACGGTTCAGGCAGGATATTCGTAATCTCGAGCTGGTTGCTCAGATTACCGAGCCTGTATTGTTCAAAAATGTCGTACAATAGAGCCCAGCAGATAATTATTCTTGGAGGGTTCTTTGGCTACTTTACGCGAATCGTTAACATATACTCCTACTGAACTTGGGTTTGGTACTTCTGGCCTTAGGGGCCTTGTAACAGATATGACTGATCTTGAGTGCTACATAAATACGCTCGGGTTTCTTGAATATTTACAATCACAGGGATTATTACGTGACAACGTATATGTAGCGGGTGATTTACGGGATAGTACGAATAGAATTATGAGTGCTGTCCTAAAAGCGGTCACAGACTATGGTCAAGAACCGATATTCTTTGGATATATACCAACGCCAGCGCTTGCGCTCGAAGCACTCCAAAACGACGTGCCGTGCATTATGGTGACCGGTAGCCATATTCCTGCTGATCGCAACGGCATTAAGTTTTACCGCCCTGACGGCGAGGTCCTCAAGCAAGACGAGACAGGTATTAAAGAGGCTGTAGCAAAGGTACGGGAGAACATCTATAAAGAATCAGATGATACGTCGCAGTTTGATGCCCAAGGTATGTTTACCGCGGGTCAATTGTTGCCAAATAGTCAGCCAAAAGCAGCGGATAATTATAGGGCAAACTTTTTGAGTGTGTTTGCCGATAAGCCGTTGGCAGGCAAGCAAGTAGTGGTATATCAACATTCTGCAGTGGGCAGAGATATGCTTGCCAGTTTGCTACAAGAAATGGGCGCGGATGTTGTGACGGTGGGAAGGTCTGATGTTTTTGTGCCGATTGATACCGAAAATGTCACGCCAGATGATCAGGCTTATTTTAATTCTCTTGCCACAGAATATCCTGGCGTGTTTGCGATTGTTTCGACCGATGGCGATAGCGACAGGCCGTTTGTGATTGACGAGCGTGGCGTCTTCCACCGCGGTGATGAGCTCGGGGCGGTTGTTGCCGATGCTCTTGGGGCAGATTTTATCGCAATCCCAATTAGCTCAAATGATAATATTAATGATTTTGCTGCCCAAAAGGGAATCGAGCTGGTTCATACGAAAATTGGTTCGCCACACGTGATTGCCGCTATGCAATCAGCCGAAGACCGCAAGAAAACTATTGTTGGCTGGGAGGTAAACGGTGGCTTTATGCTTGGCACGGATGTTCCTTTTGCTCAAGGAATCTTAAAGCGTCTACCAACTAGGGATGCATTCTTGCCAATCTTTGTTTCGCTGTTCTTGGCAGCAAAAAACCAGTCTGCTCTTTCCGCGATTTTCGATGCACTGCCACCGCGCTTCACGCAAGCTGGGATGATTGATAATTTTCCGGTTGAAGTCTCGAGGCAGATTATCGAGCAAATGGCCGGCGAGCAGGCATTAGAGCTTATCGGGCAGTATTTTACATCCAAGCAAGGGTATGCAAAAGCCACGGATATAAATACATTAGATGGTGTTCGAATTACGTTTGCAAATAACGAAATTGCGCACTTGCGCCCATCGGGCAACGCACCACAAATGCGCATCTATTCTGTTTCGGATAGTCAGGCGCGCTCGGATGAGATTGTTGCTCAAGTTATCGCTGAGCCAAAAGGCATTTTACGCGGCATCGAAGCCTCGCTTGGTGCTTGACACGCCAGGATTCAAACCATACTATATAAGGGCAAATTAGCACTCTAACTAACACAGTGCTAATACAACTAAATAACGAGGAGATAACCGATGAGTGTACATATCCAGCCACTTGCTGACTACGTCGTGGCACAGCAAGAAGCCGCAGAGGCTAAAACTGCAAGCGGTATCTATTTGCCCGAAGCAGCAACTGAAAAACCTAAGACTGCAAAAGTTATTGCCGTTGGCAAGAAAGTTGAAGCCGTTAAAGTAGGTGACAAAATTTTGTACAAAAGTTACAGCACGACCGATGTAAAAATTGAAGGCCAAGAATACATCTTGGTCAAAGAAGAAGATATTTTAGCAACTGTTAAATAGTTTGGGAGTTTAGGTATATGGCAAAAAAAGTATTCTATGATGATGACGCTCGCCGCCGAGTACTCGCTGGCGCCGAGATTCTATATAACGCAGTAAAAACTACGATGGGCCCAAAAGGACGCAATGTAATTATTAGTAAAAGCTTTGGCTCTCCAAGCGTAACGCATGATGGTGTAACTGTAGCCAAGGGTGTAGATATTGCCGAAGTTGATGACGAAACACTAGGCTATAAGGTTGGCGCCGAGCTTATTAAGCAAGCAGCTAACAAGATGAACGATGTTGCCGGAGACGGCACGACAACCGTTACTGTTTTGACATATCACATCTTAAACGAGGCGAATAAATTAATTGCTGCTGGTCATAATCCAATGCAGCTACGTAAAGGTCTTGAGGCTGCTGCTCATGAAGCAGTCGGTAAACTAAGTGGTCTTGCCGAAGATATCGAGGGCAATAAAAAGCGGGTTGCCGAGGTCGCTACAATTAGCGCCGGCGACCCTGAAATTGGTGAACTCATTGCCGACGTAATTGAGAAAGTTGGCAAGGATGGTGTTGTTACGGTTGAGCAAGGCCAGGGCCTTGGCTTAGAACAAGAAGTTGTCGAAGGCTTCACGATTGACCGTGGCTTTGTAAGCCCATACTTTGTGACCGACCCAACCCGTATGGAAGCTGTTTACGACAAGCCAGCAATCGTTGTCACCGATAAAAAAATCAGCAGTATTCAGGAATTTTTGCCACTGCTTGAAAAACTTGCACAGGCCGGCAAGAAAGATTTAGTGCTTGTTGCCGAAGATGTTGATGGTGAGGCGCTTACTACACTCGTATTGAACAAATTAAAAGGTGTGTTTAACACCGTTGCAGTAAAAGCACCTGCATTTGGTGACCGTCGCAAAGAGATCTTGCAAGACATTGCTATTTTAACTGGTGGTCAGGTTATTTCCGAAGAACAAGGCCACACGTTTGAAAACGTCGACCTAAGCTTTATTGGCATGGCGCGCAAAATTATCGTTACGAAAGACGAAACGACCATCATTGAAGGTGCTGGTAACCCAGTAGAGGTTGAAGCTCGGATTAAGCAGATTAACGCACAATCAGCTAACGCTACGAGCGAGTTTGATAAAGAGAACTTTGAAAAGAGGCGCGCTGCACTTAGCGGTAAGGTTGCCGTTATTAAGGTTGGTGGCGCTACCGAAACCGAGATAGAAGAAAAGAAGTATCGTGTTGATGATGCCGTAGCGGCAGTTAAAGCTGCGCTTGATGAAGGTATTGTACCTGGCGGTGGAGTTACGCTTATTAATCTTGCTTCTGAAATTAAAGTTGATGGCAACGATGCCGTAGCTGCGGGTGCACAATTACTTAAGAATGCTCTCGAACAGCCATTTAGAATTTTACTTTCGAACGCCGGCCTTAATGCAGACGAATGGTTACCGCAGGTCAAGGCGGGCAAGGCTGGCCAAGGAATTGATGTTAACAATCCAAAGAAGCTCGTTGATCTAAAGACAGCCGGTATCGTTGATCCTGCGCGAGTTACAAAAGAAGCATTACAAAACGCAGCTTCTATTGCGGGTACGGCTATGACTATGGGTGCGCTCGTGGTAGAAATACCCGAAAAACCTGCTGGTGGAGCACCAGACATTGGCCCTATGGGCATGATGTAGCGCCAGTAGGCTTATAGTAAACAGGGGTCGTCTTGACCCCTGTTTTTAATATTGCATTATTTTATAATTGGTGTAATAATATGCAAACTGTTCATGTGATGCAACCCTGGAGGGCACGTGGCAAAAAGCATTGGCCTTGATGACATCATCGCGTTCTTGCGTAAGCGAGGGCACCGACTGTCGTCGGGAGCAAGTGGCAACGTCATTGGCTATCTGGCTGCACAGCTGGATGCCTGGCACGCCCAAGATCAGATCCGTGATGCGGTTCGCATCGGTGGTCAAGACGGAGTGCTCGAGGTCGTCATGTCGAGCTCGGTGCACTTCCACTCCATCGGCCTTGCCGAGTGGAGCGCCTCCCCCGAGGCAGAAGCCGATCTTGTCCCAGCTGACTCTGAGGTCTGGGATCTCGTCATCGAACTACGTCGGAGAGTCCGGACGCTCGAAGCAGCACAGGCACCTGTGCCTGAGCAAGAAGCGCCTGCAGTAGTGCAAGAACCGCTCATCAAACCTGCCGTGGCGCAAGCCTGCAGCTTGTGTGCGGCGAAGGATGCGGAGATCGCTCGGGTGAGTGGTCTGCTGCGAGGCGCCGAGAACGAGAAGCGGCTAGCGCTCGAACAGGCAACTACGGCTGACCAGCGAGTAGCTGGTATGCACGCCGAGGTCAGCGTTCTTCGCAGGCACGAGTGCAGGGCCGAGCCTGTTGGCTACATGTTCTTGCAGCTCAAGTGTGGCTGCAAGCTCATCCGGGATGCCTCGGGCTGCAATGGCGCATCGAACGGCGCGCTGGTCGTGATGCCGGAGCAGCGGGTTCCGCGAAGTGACCGCAAAGAGATGCGCGCCTTGCATCAGCAGTCTGACTCGATCGACAGGGTCTCCGTCAGGATCTAGCGGTTCATCAGAACAGAAGTCGTCGGAAAATCTCCGGCGCCCCCCATGCCGAGCAATCGGTGTGGGGGTTAATTCGTTTTACATCCGTGATAACCATAAGCATAGCTATAAAATATAAATTTGATTTTGCAACAACTCTATCCTACAATCAGTACAACTAACTGAGGTAGTAGTGATGGCCCGATATAACGATAAAGACAATAAGCAAAAAAACGTAACCGACGATTACCTGCAAACAACAGATACAGTTAGTCGCCCGATGGCGCTTATCTTTACATTGCTTATTGTGTTCGTTGTTGGGGCCGTGGCCTTTAGCCTATTTCTAGGCGGCCGTTGGTTGTTCCAGAATTTAGACGGCAGTAATGCACCAAAAGTACAGGTTGTCGAAAACCCAATTACGGTAACGACGCCAAGTGCTGCAAGTACTTCTAGCAATACTACTTCTAATAGCTCAGGTTCTACGTCATCTGCATCGCAAACTAAGCCAATCACTACTACTAGCACTGCCGCGTCTACAAGTTCGACTGCTACGCAAACTGCCACATCTACGCCAACAACTGGCCCAAGCACTACAGCCGAATCTATTCCGGCGACTGGGCCTACAGAAGTTTTGGGAGTTTTTATAGTTACAATGCTTCTTGCGACGTTTGCACATAACGTGTGGCTTCGTAAAAAAAGTTACTAACAAAAAATCCCCCAATCGGGGGATTTTTTATGTGCTGCAGTAATTAGTGAGACTGCGTAAAGTAGTTAATTTCGTTTACGACATCAAGTAATGCTTGCGCTTTAGCTTTCTCGTCGGGGATTGCTTGGGCCGCCTCGTAAGCAGCGGGCAATAATGCTTGATCGTCTGAGGCCTGAATCATCATCATGGTTGTCTTGAACTTTTCTTCGGGGTTTTGATCGAGATGATTCACGAGTGGTGAAAGTTGCTGCAATGCCTTTTGCTTAAGGTCTAGCAAATCATCGCTACTAGCAACAGGTTCTGCTACGGGTGCAGGTGCGCTTGGAGCGCTAAAATCACTCTGCGTTGCTGGCTCTGGTGCGGGAGTACTCGGTAAGGCAAACGGGTTTGCAACAGGTTCTTGTACAGGCTCTGGTGCTGCAGGGATTTGATCTAATCCGCCGGATTGTTCAGCGTATGTCGACGGCTCTTCTAGGCTACCATCATGCATTATTTGATCATCACCAACAATTGGATTCTGGGCCGGTTGACCCTGGCCGCCATCGTTGCCTTGCTGATTATCTGTATGTCCAAACATTCCACCCCCTAAATTTACACATGCTTTGTATGTACAATAGCATAAGCATAACGAACAAAAAAGACTTTCATCGATGTTTTAGAGCCTAAATCGTGGTAGGGTAGAAGTAAGACATGTAAGACAGAAAGGCCTATACAATGCTTGATGATTTAGCATTAATTCACGAAAAAGATGCCCAAGATGCGCTTGGTATTGCCGAAAAACAATGGCAGCAACTCGAATACGAATTTGATATACCGAAACTCGATTTTGTGCCCGAAAATATTGTCTTTGGTGGCATGGGCGGTTCGGCCTTAGCGGCGCAGCTGGCGCTTACCTGGCCGGGCTTTAGTGTGCCGTTTATCATATCGCGCGATTATTCTATACCGGCGTTTACTTCTCATAAAACGCTATTTTTTGCTTCAAGTTATTCGGGAAATACAGAAGAAACACTAGAGGCTTTAGGGCATGCTGAACAGGCTGGCGCGTTTATCGTTGTTATTGCTGCTGGTGGTAAGTTGGTAGAACTTGCAAAAGAAAAAGGCTACCCGTTAGCGCTCTTGCCACAGGTTAGCCAACCCAGGTATGCGGCACTCTATGGCTTTAAAGCAATTTTGACATTTATGGAGCGCCTTAGTTTGCTCGATACGGCGCAGGTTAGTAAAGAACTCGAAAGTGCTGTTGATACGCTAAAAGCCGCAACAGCAGCTTGGCGCCCTGATGTCGCTACAAAAGATAACTATGCCAAACAACTTGCACAAGAAGTAATTGGTAAATCTGTTGTGATGTATGGCGGGCCACTCACTTATTCGGCAGCATATAAGTGGAAGATTAGTTTTAACGAGAACGCCAAGAATGTCGCTTGGGTGAACCAGTATCCCGAGTTTAATCATAATGAATTTTTGGGATGGACGAGCCATCCGCTTGATAAGCCGTACTGTGTCATTGATTTGCGTTCGTCGTTTGAGCACTCACAAATCTTAAAGCGCTTTGAAGTCAGTGCCCGTTTATTAAGTGGCAGGCGTCCGGCCCCACTCGTTATCAATGCGGTTGGCGAAACACTGCTAGATCAAATGTTATGGCTTGTTGCGCTTGGTGATTTTGTTAGCCTGTATACAGCAATACTGAACGGGCTTAACCCAACACCAGTTGACCTTATCGAAAAGTTCAAAAAAGAACTCGTATAACAGTTATTCGTGGCGCAATGCTTCGATTGGGTCTTTGCGCGCAGCTTGAATCGCCGGCGCCATACCAAAACATACTCCAACCAGCGTTGAGACACCGGTTGCAATGAGAATTGTCTCTAGTGATATTGATGGGTGGATGGTAGTCGAGATGCGGATAATAAATGATGCGAGTAGCGAAAGCAGCACGCCAATAATACCGCCAAAAATACTAATAACTGTTGCCTCGACCAAGAATTGACTCAAGATTTGCTGGTTTGTTGCACCAATTGCTTTACGGACGCCTATTTCACGGGTGCGTTCACTGACACTTACCAGCATGATGTTCATAATGCCAATACCGCCTACTAATAGTGATATGCCGGCAATTGCAGCGACAAACGAGGTAAGAATAGTGAATATTTGATTGGCTAGCGCTAAGTATTCTGTTTGCTCAACAAGAGTGAAATCTTCTTGGTTATTGTGATTTTTATAGAGTGTATCCTTAATTGTGTTGCTAATCTTTTCGAGTGTTTGGCCATCTTTAACTTTGATATTTATCTCGCTGATTTGAGCTGTACCACCGACGAGTTTTTTACCCGCTTCGTAGGGCACATAAATGGCATTATTAAGGTTTGGGCCTAGGTTTAACGGATTCTCTGGCGCGGCAGTTAGAATACCGCGGATGATAAATTCTTCACCTTTAATCGTAATTACTCTGCCGATAGGGTCGCGCTGGTCGTATAAATCTGCCGCTACACTATTGCCGATTACCGCAACATTTTTCGTGGCGTCAGAAGGCTCGAAAAACTCACCAAACTCAACAGTTTGATTGAGCACTGCCTGTGTATCGTTTGTTGTTGCGATGACGACTCCGGCAGAATAGTCAGAGTTCTCGGCCGAAGTTACTGCACCGGTGATTACGGCATTAGGGCTCGCGTTTATGACGCCTGGTAGTGCTTTTATTGCAACTACATCAGCATCAGATAGGGTACTTGTTGATATAGGCGCACTAAAACTTACGCCACTTATTTTACCCGCACCTTTAGCATCTGATTTGCCGGGTCGGACAGTAATAATGTTATTGCCAAGTTTGCCAATCTGACTTAGTACTTGGTTTTTGATACCTTCGCCAATCGAGACCGTCATAACGACGCTCATGACGCCGATAATGACACCAAGCATGGTTAAGAAGCTGCGAACTTTGGCAGTACGAATGCTCGAAAGCGCCATTTTTACATTCGTCAGAATCATGATTTTTTGGCCTTCTTCTTTTTCGCTTTGGCTTCTTCTGTGACGCTCGGCGCATTGTGTAGTTTGGTAATATCGGCAGTTTCATTCTCTTTAAGATCTTTGTCTTGGTGGATGCGGCCATCGCGCATATAAATAATGCGGCTTGCATGAGCTGTTAAGTCGGGATTGTGCGTAACCATAATAATGGTGTTGCCGCCAAGGTGGATGTCGCGCAATAAATCCATGATTACTTGGCTGCTGGCAGTATCGAGGTTGCCGGTCGGTTCGTCAGCGATAAGAATACTTGGGCGGTTTACGAGCGCACGCGCAATCGCAACGCGTTGAATTTGGCCGCCGCTTAGTTGGCGGGGCAGGTAGTACTCACGACTTTTTAAACCAACTCGTTCTAGAATGTCCGAGGCTTTATGTAAGCGACGTACGGTTGTCATGCCTTTATAGGCAAGCGGGAGTGCAACGTTTTCGATGACGGTCATGCGGTGTAACAGGTTAAAACTTTGAAAAATATAGCCAATTTTATCGCGGCGAACTTTTGCCCGCGCTCGGTTACGCAACCGTGAAACGTTACGCGTATCAAGGGTATAGACACCCTGGCTTGGGCGGTCTAATAAGCCAATAATATTCATCAGGGTACTTTTACCAGAGCCGCTCGGGCCCATGATTGCCACAAACTCGCCCTTTTCTACACTAATAGAAACATCATCTAACGCTAAGGTAGTTGCATCACCAAAGCCGTACACTTTGCTAACATGGTCGAGTTTAATCACTGGCATAGTTGTCATTAAATTTTACCCCTATAATCCGCAATCGTACAAGATAAATGTAGGATATAATATACAACGGTTTACGGAGGGGTCGCCTAGTGGCCTATGGCGCACGCTTGGAAAGCGTGTTGGGCGCAAGCCCTCGAGGGTTCGAATCCCTCTCCCTCCGCCATACTTATATCCCCGCCTTGTGCGGGGTTTTAAGTTTGGAAAGTTTTTGAAGATTCGAACGACAATGCCCAGGGGGCATTGGCCGCCCTTTAGCCGCAACAGCGGTTGCTTATAGCAAGGTCGAATCCCTCTCCCTCCGCCAAATAAAATACCGGACTGTATATCCGGCATTTTATTTGGTTACGTAGTGCCGTTACCGGATTGGGTGTTTTTGCGATTGGTTGTTCGCGTGCCGCCGGCAGTGCTGAGGGCGATTCCCGCAATGCTCCGTGCGCTTGCCATGGCATGATTCATGGCAGGTGTATTAACATTGCCAATTTTTTGGGTTTCGCGGTCGTACGGTCCAAAGCGTAAGTTTTTGCCATCATGGGCAACTACAAACGGGAAGGTCGCATCGAGTGTTTCGAGCATTCCCGGAAGACGGAGCGAAGGCGTAACACGCACGAGCCATCCTTCAAATTCGCGTGGTGTGGTAGTGGCTATGATTATGGGGCCCTTATGGATCAGCTCGGCACTTAAAAGTTCGAGCCCTGTTTTAAAATTGCGCATAACTTTCTTTGGAAGCGTCGATGCATCGGTAGCGTTGCGGATAAAGTAGCCAACATTTCTTGGAAGGTACATGTCTTTGTCTTCTTCGCTGAGCGCATCGTAATCGATGCCTTCGGTAGCTAGCTGTGCTCGCACTGCTGCAATGATTGGTGTATCGCGATCGCGGAGTAGGTCAATCGCAAGATTGTCAGCAAGCTCTACAAGGCTCTCGACATTGCCATTATTAAACGTAATCATATCGCCTACGGCAAGATGAGGTAGGGGTGTTGCGGCGCTTAGCGCATCAAGAGTAAAGAAATTTGGTTTTAATTGCTCGTGTCGAGGCTCTGTCATAAATTATATTATATCATAAAAACAAATATTTAGCCACACAGGTACTTGTGGTATAGAATTATAACAACGCTTATGAATATTTTATCTGTCTATGCTCATCACGAACCATCTTCGCTCACGTCTGCGCTCAAAAATGTTGCCTCGAGCGTCATTCTGTCGCAGGGGCATGAACTACTAGAAAGTGATTTATACGGTAGTGGTTTTGCGCCAAAGGCCGAGAAGTACGATTTCGAGACGACTACCGGTGGGCACTTTAACTATATGCTCGAACAGCGCCACGCTGCGGGGCAAGATTTGGCGTTTGCGCCTGATATTAAGCAAGAGCTACAAAAGTTACAATCGGCAGATATCATTATTTTTCACACACCAATTTGGTGGTTTAGTGTGCCGGCTGTACTGAAGGGTTGGTTTGATAGAGTTCTGGCGATGGGCGTTGCCTGGGACGGCGGAAAAATTTATGAAAACGGCTTGTTGAAGGGAAAAAGCGCGATGCTGTGTGCTGTAGCCGGTGGGCCACAGGAATATTATCAACCCGGAGGCCGCCATCAGGCATCTATGCAGCAAATATTGCATCCAATTCATCATGGTACTTTTGCATTTTGCGGTATGGACGTTATCGAACCGTTTGTTGTATATAACTCACTTGGGCTAGATGAGCCGTCTCGCGAGGCGGTGCTCAAGGAGTATCAGTTCAAAATCGAACACATTATTGACAGTCCTGCGTATTTGCATAAGTACGACTACTAGATACCGGTTATAATAAGGCACATGAAGGAGTTTTGGCACAATCGTGGGGCTGTATATGGTTTTGCTCAGACATTAATTGTGCTGAGTGTATTTGCAATTGGGCTTAGCGTGTATCGCTTTATGGCGAGCGGTTCAACTAGGTATAGCTTTTTGCTTTGGAACCTATTTTTAGCATGGCTACCAGTACTGTTTGCTTGGATGCTCTATAGGCGAACCCCGAAAGGTTTGGTGTGGTCTTGGGAAAACTTTGGGCTTTTTGCGCTATGGCTCTTGTTTTTGCCAAACGCGTTTTACTTAATCAGTGATTTTGTACACCTACGCCGCACGGGCGAAATTAGCATTATGTATGATGTAGTGCTTATCGGTACATATGCACTCGCAGGTATGGCGCTGGGTTATACGTCGTTATTTATGGTGCATGTTCGGAGTGTTCAGAGATTTGGTAGTCGCGCCCATTGGATTATTGCTGGCGCGTTGCTTCTATCTGGCTTTGCCATATATCTCGGCCGTTACCTACGGTGGAATAGCTGGGATATTATTACGAACCCCTTCGGGCTTTTATTCGATGTGTCGGATAGCATTATTAATCCGAGTGAACACATTCTAACGTTCACAACGACACTTCTGTTTTTTGCGTTTTTGTCGGTAATGTATTTTGTTATCTGGCGAGCAGCTGGGCTTATCGCAACAGCTCCAAAACAAAAATGATACAATAACAGATATGGATTTAGTAAAAATAACAATTGGTGCAATAGCCAAACAGCTTTTTGATGATGTGGATGCCATTGAGGTAGCAAGGCCAGAGCCACAGTTTGGTGATTATACAACCAATGTTGCCATGAAACTCGCAAAAAAACTTGGCAAGAACCCGCGTGAAGTTGCAGCCCAAGTTGTTGCTAGCCTCGAAGCCGAAAAACCCGACTGGCTCGCTAAGGCGGAAGTTGCTGGCCCTGGTTTTATTAACATAACTTTGACTGATGCCACATTGTACTCAAATGTTTTAGCGGCAGTACCGCAAGTATCAGCGGGCACTAATTATGTAGTCGAATACTCATGCCCGAATGCTTTTAAGGAACTGCATGCCGGCCATTTGTATCAAACAATTGCCGGTGATGTAATAGCGCGCATGCTTGAACAAGCAGGTAGTACGGTGCATCGAACTAATTTTGGTGGTGATGTTGGCCTGCATGTAGCAAAGGCAATGTACGGTATTATTGCGGAGCTTGACGGAGAGAATCCTGATAAACTTACAGAAATTGGCGTTGATGAGCAATCTGGATTCCTTAGTAAGTCATACGTCCGTGGGGCAAAAGCGTACGAAGAAGATGCCGATGCAAAAATCCAAATAGAGGCTTACAACCAACAAATATATGCATTACACGATTCAGTTGATACAGAATCCGCGTTTGCGCAAATTTATTGGACATGTAGGCAGTGGAGCTATGATTATTTCGATAGATTCTACGAGCGATTAGAGGTTAACCCATTTCGCTATATTCCTGAGAGTACTACCGTTAAACTGGGATTACAGCTAGTTGATGATGGTCTAGCGAAGGGAGTATTTGAAAATTCGGAAGGTGCCGTTATTTACAGGGGTGAAAAAGTTGGCCTCCATACTCGAGTTTTTGTGACTAAAATCGGCCTTCCGACTTATGAAGCAAAAGATTTGGGTGTTATTTCTATAGAACTTAATGACTATTCGTTCGACCATCGAATTTTAATTACTGGACGTGATCAGGCTGAGTACATGAAAGTCGTCTATGCCGCTGCAGAGGAATTGCTGCCACAGCTAAAAGACGCCATGACACATATTACGAATGGACTTATCAAATTTGCTGACGGTAGCAAAATGAGTTCACGGCTCGGTAATGTTACTTCAGCCACTGACGTACTCGATATTGTCGCTGCTCAGCTTGAAGCAGTCGAAATGGTTGAGGCGAAAGAAGCATTAATGCTAAGCGCGGTAAAGTATGCATTCTTAAAACAGCGCCTTGGTGGTGATGTGGCCTTTGATCCGCAGGGTTCAGTTAGTCTACAGGGCAACAGTGGCCCGTACTTACAGTACGCTCTAGTGCGAGCACGGAGCATTCTTGCAAAATCTCCAGCGCATGACGGCGTTTCTGTTGATAACCTAGAACCACTCGAACGAGTTTTTGTACAAAAAATGGTTGGTTTCCAAGATGAGGTTGCCAAGGCAACTCTCGAGTATGCTCCACATATTTTGTGTACCTACTTATACGAGTTAGCAGCGGAATTTAACACGTTTTACGAGCACAACAGGGTGCTTGATAACGACCGTTCGCAATTACGCTTAAAACTAGTTGCTGATTATGCCGCAATTTTAGACAAAGGCCTCGAGCTACTTGGTATCGAACGCCTCGAGCGCATGTAATTTATCGTAAATCGGTGTATACTTTAGGCGTTTGGGTAAAACGTAAGGGGAACAATGAAAACCTTATTTAGGGGCGAGCCCATCGCTGGTAACGTAAAGGGCAAAACAATTTAGCAACCAATTATAGCGAGTCACGTAAGTGGCTCGTTTTTTTAAAACCAGAGGGAGGTTTTATGGCAGAAATACTATTAGATAACGAGCCGCTTGATTATTCGGGTGTGCTGTTGCCAATTAACGGCAACCCAGTAGGTAAGCACTTTTTATCTATGCATCAATTAACGGATGCTGATATAGCCATGTATATGCAGGAAACCTATGCGGCGGAATCGGTGTTTGTTAACGGCACGGATATTATGACCGGAAAGCAACTATTTGCGCTGATGCGTCAGTCTTCGACGCGTACCGGTGGGGGTTTTGCGCATGGCATGAATAAGCTTGGTGGGCATGGCGTGTACCAGGGAGGCGTGGCAAACTCGTCAGAGGCAAAAGAAGAGTCGCGGCTTGATTCGGAGGTAGCATTTGCGACCCAGACAGATATTTATGCCACAAGAACAGAAGAAGAAATGGGTCCTGCGTTCTCTGCATTGGCAATGCAACAAGAGTTCGAACGGGGTAACCTGAGTCGATTTATTCCTGTTATTAATGCGGGTGATGGCAAAAATGAACATCCTTCGCAGACCATGGGTGATTTTTTTACGATTCACAAACAGTTTGGCACGTTACGCGATGTTAAAACGCTGCTCATTGGTGACCTAGAGCGCTATCGCGCGTTTCGCTCGTTTATGATTGGCGCTGGGGCTGTGGGAATGGAAGTATATGTTGTCGAATCAAAGGCAGCGCCAGTGCCGGAAGATCTTGCCGAGCTACTCGGTTCTCGATTGCACCGTATTCCTACACTCGACGAGGCACTCGAGGTTGTTGATGTAGTATATCCTGGCCGTAAACCAAAAGAATATAACGGTACTGACGAAGCAGAACAGGCGCGTGATGAGGTTCTTACTAAAGATTACGAATCATTTACCATTGACCAACGACGAGTAGATTTATTGCATGATGACGCAATTGTATTACACGCTCGCCCGCGCGGACCCGAGCTATCACGTGATACCGATGCCAACCCAAAGCGACGAGATGTGCAGCAAATGGAAGATGTGATTAAAGCACGCATGGCAATCATTGCTTTGCATATGGGCAAATCAATCATTGAACATATCGAACAACAGGCCGCCTAACCGCTCGAATTAATCAGAATAACTATGTACAATGGTGTAAAAGGATAAGCGCTATTTATGAAACACATACAATCTGCATTAATTTTGTATCCAAATCAATTATTTGCCCCAGAGCATTTGCCAGAGGTAGATTTAGTATATTTGGTAGAAGAACCACTTTTTTTCGGTACCGATGCGCAGTATCCGCTTGCGCTACATAAGCAAAAACTTGTGCTGCATCGTGCGAGCATGCGCCGATACGTAGAAGAAACATTGTGGCAAAATGACGTAAATGTTGAGTATATCGAACTGGCTGATGCAGAGGTTACGGCCGACGTGTTAGTGCGTGCTCAAAAGGCTGGTGCCGAGCAAGTATTCGTATTTGACCCAACTGATCATGCTATCGACACCCGGCTTAAAAAAGCCCTTGATGATGGTGTCGAGACTCCCTTTGAGCTGCGCATATTACCAACCCCGAGCTTTATGCTAAAACACACCGAGGTCCGCGATTATTTTGCCGATAAAACTTCGCATAAATTTGCCGATTTTTATCAGTGGCAGCGCGAACGCTTCAATATTTTGATAGACAAAAATTACAAGCCGGTTGGAGGCAAATGGAGCTATGATGTTGAGAACCGTAAGCCACTCCCTAAAGATTTAGCGGTACCGGGTTTCAATGGATTCGGCGATAATACGTACGTAAAAGAAGCAATCGAGTGGGTAGAGAAGCACTTTGTCGATAATCCTGGTAGTTTAGAAAATTTCTTTTGGCCAACTTCGCACGAAGAAGCCAAAAAATGGCTCGATGAGTTTTTTTCTGAACGTTTTGAAAACTTTGGCGCATACGAAGACGCCATTGATGGCCCCGGCACGTTTTTGTATCACAGTGGTATATCTACAACCCTCAATATTGGTTTGCTTACACCAAAACAAGTTGTTGATGCTGCGCTTGCGTATCATGAAAAAACGCCCGTTAATTTACCGAGTCTCGAAGGGTTTATTCGGCAGGTTATCGGTTGGCGTGAATATGTCCGTGGGCTGTATGTAACTCAGCACGTACCAATGCGCAACAGTAATGGACTCAATCAAAATCGCATGCTAAGTAGCCAGTGGTGGGACGGCACTACTGGTATTCCGCCGCTTGATGACGTAATCGCTAAAGTTACCACGCACGCCTATGCGCATCATATTGAACGCCTTATGATAGTCGGCAATCTGATGCTTTTGTGCGAGATTAAGCCAGAAGAAGTCTATAAGTGGTTTGCTTCGTTATTTATCGACGCGTACGATTGGGTAATGGTTCCTAATGTGTATGGCATGAGCCAGTTTAGCGATCTTGGCAGCATGGTAACTAAACCGTATATTTCTGGTAGTAACTATATTTTGAACATGAGTCACTACGAAAAAGACATTTGGTGTGACGTATGGGACGGTTTGTACTGGGGCTTTGTAGATAAAAACAGGGAACTGCTTTCAAAAAATCCCCGCACGAGCATGATGGTTAAGCAGCTCGGCAAGATTAGTGCTGATAGGCGACGTATTATTGGCTACCGTGCACAAGACTTTTTGACCTCAATTTCATAAATAAATTACCATCCGAGCGGTACAATATTGGTATGACACGTACCGACGAAGAATGGAAAAAACTACTGACTGCCGATCAGTATGCTGTACTGCGTGAAAAGGCGACAGAAACACCTTTTACGGGGGTATTTTTATATAACGAAGCCGACGGCACTTATGTGTGTGCGGCTTGTGGGGCGGCTTTGTTTGCAAGCGAGCATAAGTTCGAAGCTCACTGTGGCTGGCCAAGCTTCAATAATGTGATTGATAACGACGCTGTGTCGCTTGTAGAAGATAGGCGCCACGGTATGCAGCGAGTAGAGGTATTGTGTAAATCCTGCGGTGGCCACCTTGGGCACGTGTTTAATGATGCGCCAGATCAACCGACGGGAATTCGCTTTTGCATAAACTCTGTCTCACTCGACTTTAAGCCCGATAAACTAAAAGGTCGCTAAGTATGCGCTTTATTACAAGCAATTCCGAGCTCGTGATTGAGCTAACCGGCCGTGAACCAATTTGGGCGTTGAAATCGAGGCTAGTCGTTACGAAAAAAGATATCCTGCAAGCTGTTTTTATGCATAGCTTTAATGATTGGCGAAAGTGGGAGTTGCGACTACCTGGTGCTGGCGTACCGGGTAAGCTGGTTGCGGGTAGTTTTTGGACAGAAGAAGGATGGGATTTTTTGTATCTAACAAATCCCCATGGATGGATGAATCCAATTGCCCATAACGTACTGTATATAGAAACGAAGCTACCAAAATATAAGCGAATAGTGCTGAGTTGCAGCCAGTCCGAAGCCCTTAGAATTACGAATTGGGCAACGGCCGCATAGATAGCCTGGTATAATCTGGTATTGATGACTGATATCAAGCACGACATAAGTACGAAGCTCCTATGGGTCGATTTAGAAATGACCGGCCTAATGCCTACTACTGATAGAATTTTGGAAATTGCTGCAATTGTGACTGATTTTGACTTTAATGAACTTGGCCGCTTTGAATCTGCCGTGAACCAAGATGTATCGGTGCTGAATAGCATGAATGATTGGTGCAAAGAGACCCATAATGCCAGCGGGCTTGTTAAGAGGGTTATGACCGCGCCCAGTGAGCAGAAAGTTGCAGCAGATTTTGCAAAGTTTATAAAAAAACATTTTGATGAGCCGGCAGTCTTAGCGGGGAATAGCATTCACCAAGACCGTCGTTTTATTACCCAATGGTGGCCAGAAGTAGACGAACTTTTGCACTATCGTATGCTTGATGTCAGTAGCTATAAAATTATTATGCAAAACAAATATCATCGTATATTTGGCAAAAAAGAGACACACCGTGCGCTTGATGATATCGAAGAATCAATCGCAGAACTTAAATTTTATTTGAAAATAACGGATAATACGCAGTAATGGATCATAAGACAGTAGAAGAATACATTTTAAGCATGCCAAACGCAGTGCTCGAGTATCCGTTTGGTAAAGACGTGGCTGTATATAAAGCAAACGACAAAATGTTTGCGCTTATTGCGGAAGGTTCTGACCCGATACGTCTGAGCGTAAAATGTGACCCGCAGCTCGCGGTGTTGTTACGTGAAAAATACGAGACCGTATTACCCGGCTATCATTTAAACAAAAAGCACTGGAATACTGTTATTCTAACCGGACAATTACCCTGGGAAGAAATCCAAGGGTTCATAGTGCATAGCTATAATCTTGTTACCGCGGGCTAGTTTGTCGCTGCGGGCGAAATAATATTGAGCTGCTGATAAAAATCAGATAGCTGCGCTTTGTACTTTGTGCCAGCTGCTGTCCCGTAAGCAAGTTGTAGTTTTGCTCGGTAATCATCGAGCCTATTAGCGAGCAGGGCGGTATATACTTCGTCGTAATTACCGTTCTTTTTCGCATCTTCAAGGGTTTTACTATACGTTTTTACACGAAATGCAGTAATTTGCTTGGTCGGCTTTTTGTTGCCAGTACCCGCAAGGTGTTTATTCACATCGTTGTTTTGGCTAACGACGACGATATTTGTAGTTGCAGATTGTCGGGCCAGTTGGGCGCCTCTGATATTTGTCGCGCCATCTTTTGTGATATCGATAATATCTAATTGTGCGGCGGCGAGCTTGTATTCATTTTCAACACTACCCTTACCACTACTTGAAAGTACGCTAAAAAGAATAATGCCAATAATAAGCACGACTGCAACAACTATCAGCATTTGGATAGCACGGGTTTTTGTTGAATTGCCACCACTAAAATTGAAGCCTCGCTTTTTTGGCGCGTCAGCTAGTATGAATTCGTATGGATTTTGTTGATTTGGTGCCATAGTGCTTATGTCCTTACAGCATAGCTAATTTTACCGTTGTTATCCAGCGCTTGTGCTTGTTTACCCTATATACGTGTACAATTACGATAGTATGGATGCGGTTGAAGACATTAAAGGTAGGCTGGCAATAGAAGATGTTGTTGGCGAATACGTTGAGCTTAAGCGAGCTGGGCGCAACTTCAAGGGTCTCTCGCCGTTTAATGCCGAACGCAGCCCAAGCTTTATGGTCAGCCCAGAAAAGCAAATTTGGCACGACTTTAGCAGTGGCAAGGGTGGCAACATGTTTAGCTTTGTCATGGAGATGGAAGGTGTCGATTTTAGGGGCGCACTTGAGATTCTGGCTCGCAAGGCTGGGGTTGATTTAAGTTTGTACCAAAAGGGTGATGGCAAGGCGCGCCAGCAAAAAGATAAAGCACTCGAAGCACTAGAACTCGCAACTAAGTATTATCAACAGACATTACTAAAGAACCAAGATGCACTCGATTACGTTATAAAAAAGCGTAAGTTTAACAAGCAGACGCTTAATGATTTTCGCCTAGGCTACGCGCCGCATAATGGCACTGCACTGATGGATTTTCTGAAAAAGCGCGGATTCGATGAGGCCGCAATCAAGCTGGCAGGTCTATCTGCCCAACGATATCGTGGGCCAGCGGATATGTTCCGGGGGCGCATTATGATTCCGCTTACCGACGCGCAAGGTTCACCGATTGGTTTTACGGCGCGCATATTAGCCGATGAACCGGATGCTCCGAAGTATATTAATACACCGCAGACGTTGTTGTACGACAAAAGCCGTCATGTTTTTGGCTTGCACCTAGCCAAAGATGCAATTCGGCGGGCAGGATTTGTGGTTGTAGTAGAGGGAAATCTTGATGTGATTGCGAGCCATCAAGCCGGCTATGCCAATGTTGTGGCGTCGGCGGGAACAGCATTAACGCCGTATCATTTAAAAACTCTCCAGCGTTTTACGAGCGATATTCGATTGAGCTTCGATCAAGACAGGGCAGGTATTGCCGCAGCCGAACGCGCAATTTCCGTAGCGCAGGGCGTTGGTGTGCAACTTTCGATTATTACAGTGACAGAGGGCAAAGACCCAGACGAACTTATTCAAACCGACCCGGCATTATGGGAAAAAGCCATGCACAATCAGCAATACGCACTCGACTGGCTTATCGAACGATACAGCACGGTTTACGATATTACGACGGCACACGGCAAACGTGCTTTTTCGGATGTACTGCTACAGACAATTTCACGACTAGAAGATAGTGTCGAGCAAGATCACTATCTACTAAAACTTGCCGAAACCACTGGTGTGAGTGAAGCGGCAATCCGTAGTAAGCTCAAAACGTTAAAGGGCGAGGGGACGTCACCCATCAAGCGCTCTAAGGTTCACAATGTCGAACACGTCGGCAATGATCCATATATGTATGAAGATCAGCTACTGAGCCTGTTGGTGTCATATCCTATTTCTCGCCGTTTACTCGAGACAGAAAACCAGCGACTCATCTTTAATACCCCCGAACGTCAGCGAGTGTATGAGTTTGTAGAGGCAAATCCGCACGTATCTTTAAACGATGAAATCCCCGAAGATTTGAAAGATGTCGAAGACTATGTCAAAATACTATTATTCAAAGCAGAAGAGCTCTATAACAGTTTCGGCGCCAATGAGCGGCTGAGGGAGCTCCGAGATTTAATTCACAAATTAACACGGAAATATCAAAAAGAACAAAAACTAGAACTAACAGAAGCAATTCGAACCGCCGAAGCGTCCGGAGATGAAGCGCGCGTCGACGAATTGCTAGACCAATTCAATAATCTGTTAAAGAAAGAGTAGGAATTTAGTGGCAGACGACGAACAAGTTATAGATATTAGTGCAGCAAAAGTAAAGCTGCTCGAACAAGGTAAGAAAGACGGTAAGCTTGATCAAAAGGCGATTTTTAAAGAAATCGCTGATACTCCAGAGAACCTCGATGTACTTGATGCATTATATGCAGAGATGATTGAGGCTGGCATTGATTTGGTAGTGCTCGATGAGCCAACTGCCGAGGTGTTTAGCGACGAGTGGGTGGCAGAGGACGAAGAGGAAGAAGTTTTTGTTGATCAGAATGCCTATTTAGATGATGTTGCTGATGACTCTGTTCGCTTATATCTTCGTGAAATCGGTAAAATCCCCCTATTAACTGCCGAAGAAGAACTAAAGCTTGCGCATGAAGTTGTATCTGGCGATAAACGAGCAAAAGATAAAATGGCCGAAGCAAACATGCGTTTGGTCGTATCAATCGCTAAGCGCTACGTTGGCCGTGGCCTGGATCTTTTGGATCTTATCCAAGAAGGTAACACCGGTTTGCTGCGCGCAGTTGAAAAGTTTGACCCAGACAAGGGCTTTAAGTTTAGTACCTATGCAACGTGGTGGATTCGCCAAGCGATTACTCGCGCCATTGCCGACCAAGCTCGTACTATTCGCATCCCGGTTCACATGGTTGAAACGATCAACAAGTTGCTCCGTACACAGCGCCGCTTAACCCAAGAACTCAACCGCGAACCAACCAACGAAGAAATCGCCAAAGAGATGGATATCGAGGTTGAAAAAGTTGAACACATTATGAAGATCAAGCAAGATATTCATAGTCTTGACCAAAGTGTTCGCGATGACGAAGAAGATTCTGTGCTTGGTGACTTTGTCGAAGACGAAGATACAATTACCCCTGAGGAATCAGCTACAAACCAGCTTTTAAAAGAGCAAGTAAAAGATTTACTCGGTAGCTTGAGCGAACGCGAGCAAAAGATAATTCGTTTGCGTTTCGGCCTAGAAGACGGCAAGAGCCATACATTAGAGGAAGTTGGCCAAGAATTTAGCGTTACGCGTGAGCGTATTCGTCAAATCGAGGCTAAAGCACTTGCGAAACTTCGCAAGCACAAAGACAGTAAAAAATTGTTAGATTATATTCGATAAGGATTTCATATGATAGTGGGCATTTCTGGATCATTTAGCAGCGGCAAAGATACTCTTGCCAAGCATCTCGAGGAAAAGTATGGCTTTATGACAGTCAGCACGGCTGATATTGTTCGCGAAGTTGCCCAAGAGCAAAAAGGCTCCATTGAACGACCAGTTTTGCATGTTGTTGCCGATGAACTTCGTCATAAATATGGTGGTGGCATTTTAGTAGAGCGCGCACTCGATAGGTATCACAATAGTATTCGTACGTATGCCGGCGCCTCGATAACTGGAATCCGTAGCCTCGGTGAAGCCAAGGCTATTAAAGAGCAGGGCGGTACGGTTATATTCGTAGATGCACCAATTGAAATTCGCTACGCACGTATGCAAGCACGCCAGCGCGACGATGAGGTAAAGATCTCACTTGAGGAATTTCGCCAGCGTGAAGCCGAAGAACTTTCTACTGGTGCCAGCGACGCTGATTTTAACTTAGCCGAAATAGAGAAAATTGCAGATTTAGTGATTCATAATATGACAACCCCCGAAGAATTCTTTAAGCAGGCCGACAATAGCTTGTTTTCTTAACAGCATTTACGTAAGGTAGATATATGTCAAAAAACTTAACTAAGTTAAGTAATAACCAAGATATTAGTGATTTTCAAACGCAGCTTTTGGCGTATAAAACTGCTATAGATGTCGCGTTAGAGTTTTATGTAAAAGATCTAGAATCTACTACCGCCGAGCAGTTTGGCGCGTATCCTGTCGAGGCGGTCACTGCGTTTACCTCTGTTTTGGAGCGTGGTGGAAAGCGAATCAGGGGCTCGCTTGCAATGGTTGCCTACGAAATGTTTGGTGGTACCGACACCAGGCTCATTATGCAAGCCGCCTGTGCGCTCGAGATTTTAAATACCTATATCTTGCTTGCCGATGACATCCAAGATCGTTCACTAACGCGTCGTGGCGGCAAAACAGCGCATATTATTCTGCGTGATTATCACGAATCAAACTACTTAAGTGGGGATTCGCAACATTTTGGCGAGGCAATCGCAATAAACAGTTTTTTGATTGCGCTGCACTACGCAATGAATATATTTGCGCAACTTGATGTTGATCCAGCTATTAAAATCAAAGCCATCGAAAACGTTAATAAATGTTTTATTGCTACCGCGCATGGCCAGACGCTCGATATTTTTAACGAGGTTGTTGCAAATGTTACCGAGCGAGATGTATGGAATGTCCTTGAATGGAAAACCGCCTACTACACGTTTGTGAACCCGTTGCAGCTTGGTGCAATTTTGGCCGGAGCAAACGCCGGTGAACTCGCAACGCTTGCCGAATACGGCATTCATGCGGGTCGCACGTTCCAGTTAACCGATGACATTATCGGTACGTTTAGTGACGAAACCGAAACTGGCAAAAGCCCGCTGGACGATATTAAAGAAGGTAAGCGCACAATGCTGATAGCATACGCGCTCGAAAAAGCCGGTAAGCCCGATGCATACTTTTTAGAACAATGCCTTGGCAACCAAGAGCTAACAATGGCTGAATATGAGCATTGTAAGCGCATACTAACGGAGTGCGGTGCGCTTGAATATGCCCGCAAGCAAGCTGTTAAGTCTGCCGATGCGGCGACGGAAGTTATCGTAAAAAATACAAACTGGCCTAAAAATACTAAACAGTTTTTGCTAGACCTCGTACAATATCTAGTAGTACGTAAATCATAAGAAAGTTTGTAATGTCCAAGAAGAAAATCATAGTAGTTGGTGCTGGTTTTGGCGGTCTCAGTGCGGCAGCTTATTTAGCGCGTGATGGATACGACGTAACGGTGCTCGAAAAGAATGATCACCCAGGTGGTAGGGCAATGGTGCTCAAAAAGAAGGGCTATACGTTTGATCTTGGGCCAAGCTGGTACATGATGCCAGACGTATTCGATGATTTTTTCGCAGACTTTGGTAAAAAAACATCCGACTATTATGAGCTTAAAAGGCTCAATCCGTCATACCGTGTATATACAACTACCGAAAAGCACGATGTACGTTCGCAAAAAGATGGTGGTCTGCAATTATTTGATGATTTAGAACCTGGCTCAGCCGATAAAGTTCGCAAACTCTTAAAAAAGACCAATAAAGAATACGATAAAATCCGCGAACACTTACTAGAGCGTGACTATACTAGCGCTAAAGATATGGTTAATCCAAAGGCCCTTAGCTTTTTAACGAAGCCTGAGCTTATCCGGCCATACCATAGTCGTATTAAAAAGACGGTTACCAACGAAGATTTACAGAAAATACTTGAGTTTATGGTGGTCTTTATGGGTGGTAGTCCGCAAAATATTCCTGCGGTGTACAGCCTGCTTGCGCATGTCGATTTAAACCTTGGCATTTGGTACCCGGTTGGAGGCTTTGGCGCAGTCGTAGATGGGTTCGAGAAGCTCTGCAAAGAACTTGGTGTGAAGTTTCGCTACGGTGCGGAAGTAACAAAGATTGAAACAACCGATTCGGGAGCAAAAGCAGTCTTTGTTGGCAAAGAGCGTATCGCAGCTGATGCGGTAGTTATGAATGCCGACTATCATCATGCAGAAACTAAGTTACTTAATACTAAATATCGTTCGTATTCAGAACGTTATTGGAGCAAGAAAACTGTTTCGCCATCTAGCTTGCTTATTTACCTTGGTGTCAAAAAGAAGGTGCCAGGCTTACTGCATCACACGATGTTTTTTGATGCTGATTGGCACGGGCACTTTAAGCAAGTATTTAAAACGCATACTTGGGTTACGCGCCCCTTGTTTTACGTTGGTACACCAAGTAAATCAGACCCAACCATTGCGCCAGAAGGCAAAGAAAACATTGTCATACTTGTTCCGATTAGCAACGGCTTAAAGGTTGATGATGCGCACCGCGATGAGCTGATAAGCTCGGTTATTGCGCGCATGGAAGCTCGCATGGGTACCAAATTTGCCGATGATATCGAGGTCAAAGAAATCAAAGATATGGAATACTTCGAGGATACATTTAACGCTTACAAAGGTAACTCGTTTGGTCTTGCGCATACACTTAGCCAAACGGCGCCGTTCCGACCGCGCATGCAAAGTCGAAAGGTCAAAAACTTATTCTTTGTTGGCCAATATACTAATCCTGGCACTGGCGTGCCAATAGTCGTGTTATCGGGTAAGGTGGTATCCCGCTTAGTAGGCGAGAAACTACCAAAATAATGACAGAGCAGCAGATTTTTAAATCAGGCAGCACAACCTATTACTGGAGCAGTAAATTCTTTCCTGAGGCTACGCGTGCCGATGTATTTAAGTTGTATAGTTTTGTGCGCGTTGCTGATAATTTTATTGATGACAAACCACAAGACAAGAAAAATTTTGAGCGTTTAGTACGCACCTGGAAGAAACTTGCAAGCGGAAAAACGATTCGTCAAAAAGAAGGCGATATTGTACCGAGGGTTTGCCAAAATATGTACGATGTTGCCATTAAATATGACTTTGATTTTGCGTGGATAGATGCATTTTTGGCCTCTATGAAGATGGATTTACAGGGGCGAACCTACGAAACGCTCGATGATACTCTCGAGTACATTTATGGTTCAGCTGAGGTGATTGGACTTATGATGGCCAAGCTACTTGGTGTTAAAAATGAGGCTTACAAATATGCCAAATTACAAGGCAGGGCCATGCAATACATTAACTTCATTCGCGATATCGACGAAGATATAAAGTTAAAGCGTTGCTATTTTCCAAAGTCAGAACTTGCCAAGCACGGTTTGCCGAAACTTAACCAAACAAATGCCATGCGCCATCCGGCTTCGTATCGTGAATTTATAGAAGCACAACTAAAGTATTACAATCAGTGGCAAGCCGAGGCTAATAAAGGCTTCAAGGCTATTCCGTATAGCCAACGTATTGCGCTGCGAACAGCGGTTGATATGTATAACTGGACGGCGCTTAAGCTTGCACAAGACCCGTTTGTGGTGTTTGATAAGAAGATTAAACCAAGTAAGTACCGAGTGGTGGCAAGGGCAATCGTGAGGTCTATACATGCGTGAGTTAACCTATTTGTTCTTCAACCTACTGGTCTTTGTGCCGGTACTCATTTTGAGCTTTGTGACCGACGTAAAGCCGCATCGCCACTGGCGTTCGCTCATTGGTGCGTATTTGTTGGTAAGTTTACCGTTCATTTTGTGGGATTCGTGGGCTGTTCACGCGGGCCACTGGGGATTTAACGAAGCTTACGTTTTGAGCTCGCGTTTTATTCATTTGCCGTTCGAGGAGATTTTATTCTTCCTAACCGTACCGTTTGCCATGATGTACGTATGGGGGGTCGTCAAAAAGTTTGTTGCCGACCGCGCCGTTGCCACCATTTGGCCGCTACTGATACTGAGCGGGGCAGTCGGTAGTGCTATCGCGTTATTGGTAGTTTACAGAGATAACGGCTATACAACCGCCGCTATGTGTGCCACATTGCTTGCTGCAATCGTGGTGGCAAGTTCACGTTTAGTGTTCACGCGCCGGTTCTGGGTTTTTCAGCTAGCACTTTTTGGAATTTTTGTACTCGCCAACTGGTTTTTGACTGCTTTGCCAGTTATAACCTATGGCGAAGCTAGCATAATCGGTACACGAATTTTGACGATCCCAGTAGAGGATTTCTTCTTTAATTTCGCGTTTATTAACCTATTTTTGGTTACCTTTAACTGGCTCGATACCCGCACTGCAAGATTGACAAAATAGCAACTTTGTGCTAATTTATATTTATGAAAAACGATGCTCGAATTGATTCGGGTAACAAACAAAAACGAATCGAAAAAAAGCCTCTAATCATCGAACCATTTTATGTTCAATACGGTGATTCTCTTTCGGAATTGTTTGAAACTATTGGTGTATCTGATGTGTCTAAAGCAAGCCTAGCAGAAGTGGTCGACATGACGCAGCCCTGGGCTCGGGGCGACCATCATGCTCCAGAAAAGTCACTTGAACTATCTGAATCTCAACAGGCAACTGCAATGAAGATTTTCGAAGCAATGAGAATGCTTGATGAAATCGAACCCGAGGGTGGTGAGTATGACCAAGTCTTATTGCTCGGTGGCGAACAACACTCGAATCGCTTGCGAATCGGCTATTTCAACGAACAACTTACTACTGGCGATATTAGTATTGCTGATGGCGGCAGCCTAGTTAGCCTTGGAGGAGTACGAAAACTCAAGGGAAGGGAAATTTTTGACTTAGGAGCAGATCTTGCAGCACTGGCAGGTAGTACGCAGCTAGATCCATGGCTTGGACAACTGCTAAAAAGTGAGATGAATGATGCGCTCGATGAAGACGCGGCTATGCGCGTTGCATTAAGCGCTAGCGTCGGTAGTGCTGCCATGCGACTTAGCCAGGCGCATATTGAGCTTGGCAGGGCCGATATTTTTAGCCATAAAGTGTTCCATGGCGATGGCGATAAAAAAGTAATTATGATTAATGCTCCAGCTGTAGAGCGTCCCCTCGGCCCACCTCGACATACGACAGAATCAACGCTTCAAGAATGGTTGCGACTTGCACCACCGATACAAGATGCCAGGGTTTTATTGGTATCGAATAATCCTTATGTTCATCGTACGGCTCGGAATTTAGCTAATGTTCTTGCTACAGAAAGACCCGACGTACGGTTTGATTACTGTGGTGCATCTGCTGAAAGAAATCACACGCTTATTCAGCGTACCTTAGGCGAGGTCGCACGCAATTTATACGAAGATTTGCAGCAATCTACTGCGTCTTAGCTTTTCGCAAGGTAGCAACTAACGGTAGTTTGGCATAGTCGGGTTTATTTTTTTGGCCATCTTCAATAAGCTTAAATATTTGCATAAATCCTGCTGCCATTGCAGGACTATCTATGGTCATCCCCATGGCGTCCTCGCCAAATGTCACAAAATAAACCTTATCGCCATAAACACCCCACTCCAGTGGAGCAGTATAGTCCTGTAAGCCAAGCCATGTTCGGCTCAACAAGAACTGGGCATCAGTCTCTGCATAGTTCTTAGTTGCGTTTTTATTGTCCGGTGTCAAAGCGAAACGGGGGATTCCAGCATTTACAGCTAGCATGCGAAGCTCTGTCATTCTATCGTAGCCATAGTAATCGATTGCGTTAGGGGCAAGCATAAAATATATCGGTTGAGCTTCGGCAACTTGATCGAGGTATACATTCTCGATTTCTTCTTTGCCGATATAAAACCGTATACCCGGTTGCTCGTGAGTCTTAATGTAGTCATTCAATAGGTTTTGAGCATTAAGTTCGAGCTCTTTTTCTGCCTGCTCTTTTTCGAGCCTAATTTCTTGCGAAAGTTGTAGCAGGCGAGTAGGATTTGCCGCACGATAATGAATCTTCTTGTCTTGATCAAACTTTTCCGCCAAACCCTGCTGGGCCAATTTATCCAAAATTTTATAGATATTTGTGCGGGTTTCGCCGACACTTTTGGCTAAATCGCTTGGCTTCCAGAGTTTTTTGCTAAGCAACGTTTGATATACGTTGGCCTCTGTTTCGTTGAGGCCCGCAGCTGATAAATTAATCATACTAGTACTATAGCATATATGCATTAAATTGTGAAATATAAATTCACAAAAATAATATAACAGATAGTATATTAATTCAATTAGTGAAATTTATATTGACAATATATGAATTTAGAGCTATAATATGACTCAACCTAAATAAAGGAGGTTTTATATGAAAGGTGCAACACTCGCAGATGCAGCAATCATGAATGCCGAAGAGATGTATCGGATAATCGATGCGCTTGAGGCAGAAAACCAAAATCTAAAAACGGAAAACCTACTCCTTAAGACGTTGGTAGGCGAATAGTCATGGAATTATTCAAGCCCGGCGAAGCCAAGCAGGCATGCATTGATTCATGCCCATCAATTGCGCAGTGTAAAGCAATCGCTTTTGCGGGCATGGCTTCACGGTTACAAGCTGGTTCTGTACTTAGTCCATCGGGCGCAGAATTCGAAGATGAAGTCACGGGCGAAAAGCTGACTGCCGCGCAATATTTTGGGGTTGCGGATATGAGCCATGAGGCTGCCAAATTATTGCTAGAAGGCGGACTGCTGATAGAAAAAGCAGGATATGAGCTTCGCGATATATTAGTAGCCGAAGGCTGCGACGAACCACGTGAAATCGGGCCAGGAGTGTTTGTGTGCACTGGTGCTGTATCGGCCAAGCAGGCAATTGCAGAAACCTATGAGGATGTAACATACCACGACACAGAACATTGACAAAACACTGTAAAAATGCTAATGTATAACTAATCGTAATAAAACAAAAATCTTTAACAATTCACGAAAGGAATCACATTTTATGACAACCCATGAACCACAAGAACCAAACAGTAATGAACAACTTCGTCGTATGCACGAAGGTGTTAGCAAGATTAAAGAAATTGTAGGCGTTCCACTGGATCAGCCTGGCGAGCGTCGTGCTGACTCAGAACTTCCAGTAGGATTTGAGTACAGTGAAGACAAAGAATCATCAATTCGCGCTATCGCAGCCGACAAACTAGGCATTGGACTTGCCGAAGATCTAACACTAGAAAAGGCTGGATTAAGCGCAGATGGCCTTGCGATTATCGAAGGTGGCCAAAGCCACAAGATGCTCGCAGAGCTAGTTGTTGCGCTAGAAGGTGAATACACCGGCCCAATCGTAATTGCGAGTACCGAACATCGTGCGATTAAGCAGACATCAGAAGACGAAAAAGTACGCGAGCGTGCAAATACGGCCGAACTACTTAACGTAACCGAAGAAGAAGTTGGCGATACCGAAATTGCAGTTGCTGTGCAGGTTGCCAGAAGCCTACCAGGCTTTGAAGCATCAGATGATTCTACTAGCGTAGACGGGCTTATTAGGCTCGGCTCAGTACGCAACAGAGAAATTTTTGTCTACGCTATTCCTCGTACTTTTTATACCGATGCAGAAGGTGCACAAAAATATTCGCAGCCAAGTCCTGTTGAACAAGCAGAGTACCTAAAGAGCACGCTTGATGTTTCAGACGCTGCGCTTGTGACCAGTTCAACATACTTTAGCTCGCGAGCAATTGGTAGCAAGGGAGCGTTTAAAGTAGCTGCATATTGTCCTGCAACACTTGCGCGAGTTCGTGGCCAAGAACCATCTACTGCACAGCCAGAATTCACACAAATTTTAAGTGAAGTTGCAAAAACGGATAGTTTGCTACAGTAGCATTTTATGACAACTTTTTATATCAGCAGACACGGTCAGACGGAAAACAATAAGCACCAGCGCATGTCTGGTTGGATTGATACGCCGCTGACCGCTGCTGGTATAGAAAACGCTCAATCTTCTGCTGAAAAGCTGCGCAATATTCATCTTGATAAGATAATCTCGAGCGATTTAGGCCGTGCCTTTACAACTGCATACATCATTGCACATGAGATTGGTTTTACGCCCGAGATAGAACGTACGCCAGAGCTACGAGAAGTAAACTATGGTGATTTAGCCAATATGAAGATAGAAGACGTTATTGCTGGTGGCTATCCGCTCAACATGGCCGAATACGTGCCACCGAATGGAGAATCATTGGGGCATATGCAAGAGCGTGTTTTGGCTTTTCTTGGTAAGACAGCACTTGAGCATCCGGACACTTCAATACTATTAGTAGCGCACGATGGCACCATCAACGCAATTTATGCTGCTGCAAGTGATATCAGCGTTAGCGAGGCAGACGAACGTCGCAACGCGCATGACTTTGTTGCGTGGTTTCATGTGGAAGACGGCAAAGTCAGCGATTTTAAAGAAGTTAATAGCTAACATATTGCTAAAAGGTTAATGAGGTAAATGCCCTAAAAGGGCCTTTTTAGTAATTTTGTTGACAAGGGTACTAATTCATTTGTATAGTTAAAGCATAAGTAGCAACTGGAGTTGCTTGTACAAAAGCAAAAACATCTAAATAAAAATATCCTGCGATAAGCTTTTTTTGCTTGCGCGATATTTTAATTAGATTAAAACAAAAGGGAAACAAAATAGTGGACTACGATTTTCGACGTCCACGACATCGCGCTCCCGCACAAAGACAGCTCACGCCGTCTTTTGCATCGGCGTCCAACCACGCCATAAGCGCTATGTCGGTAGGGACAGCACAACCTGCTGCGCCTGCACCGGTGGTATCAGCACCAACGCACGCACCAGCAGAACCAAAAAGCATTGATTTTAGTGTTGGCGCTAAAGCATACAAAAAACGCGTTATGCACCAAAGCTTGGCGCATGCATTTGCGGTAAGTGTGTATGTACTTGTTGGTTTTGCAACCTTGCTAGCAGCTGGAGGGTTTTATGTTAACCACAAATACAGTGGCAGGGCACTACCTTTTACCTATGTTGGCGATCTATCTATTGGTGGCCTTAACGAGGCACAGATTAAAAAAGCACTCGATTACCGCGTAAGCGATATGCAGATTACCTTTATCGATGGCGGCCTAGTGCGCAAAGTACCCATTAGTCAATTTTCGATTAAGGTTGATACAGCCTCACTTGCAAATCAAGCAACACACAGAAAATTTAACCCGTTTGCATACCTTAATAAGCATCGTTATGACGCTGCTGTTACCGTAAACGAACGTCAGGTTAATGGCTACATAACAAGCTCGATTAATTCTATGAAAACTCAATCTGAAAATGCCAAGCTTGTTATCGAAAAAAAGAAGCTTAAAATTCAACCCGAAATCCAGGGCTTTCGTACCAACCCGCAATTTGTGAATGACCGTATAAAGGTAGCAATGACCAACATGACTAATCCAGTCATTAACGTAAACCGTGTCACGCTCAAACCAAGTGTATATAGCACCGATTTAGAGGATGACTTGGCGCGCGCAAACGCACTCGTTAATACGGCTGTCGCGCTGCAATATGGCAAGACAATTATTAAGCCAACTGCAGACGAAAAGCTGTCTTGGCTACAAATGAGTGAAACGCCAGGTGTAGATAATGTTAACTTGTCGTTTTCAAAAGCTATGATTCGTGAATACGTTATTAAGCAGGCAAACAGGTTCCAGGCAAGTTCTGGCGTGGCTACTGCAGATGTTGATAAGGCCGTTGCAACCACGCAAAAGGGGATGGTTGTAGATAATATCGATGCTGCTACCGAAGCGCTGACCGCAGCACTAAATAACGGTAAGCCAGTAACGCAAATGCTCACGAGTAAAATGGGCACTTACAACAAACTTGTCTCTGCGCCAGCACAATAATTGTACTTATGCTTGCGTGATATTTATCACGGGAGCATAATGCGTAACAATAAATCGGGGAGACAAACATGACTGAGCCTAATGTTGGTGTTACTAATTCCGGTATTAAGGGCGCCGAAAAGCGAAGTGCAGCCGAGCAGTTTTCGCAAGACCTTATTACGCTATTGGGCGGTGAGGCTGCGCAAGCAGCGTTGCTAGCGACAAGAATCGATACCATGTCACCACGTAATCGTATGCACGCGATGCTAGCATTGTCATCACTTGTTATAGCGCTCGAACAAGCCGAAGGCGAGCCGGTTGATTTGCGATTACTTGTAGAGGAACAACTGAGCCGGCGAAGACTGCATGCTGTTGAACCAACTCCCGAAATTCCCGTTGCTACGGTACCAGAGTCAGTCGAAGTAATCGAAACTCAAGAACCCGATACGGACGCTGAAGAGTCAGTTCTGATGCCACCAGAACCTCGTGAGATTGTTGAAGAAACCACAGATCAATCAGATACAGTTGCAGTGGATTTTGATACGCAACGGGATGTTGCGCCCAGCCACGAAGAAGATGCCCCCGCTTCGCAAAACGCAGTTGATTTTGCAAAAAAACTTTTTGGTGATGACCGAGCAGACTCATTAACAGTCGGCCAGATAAGCCAACTTGTCGAAATTACAGAGAAACTCTATTTGCCTAAGAATAATAAGCATGAGATAGCACTGCAGCAGGTTGAAAGACTTAAGCTCTATCTTGATGGTTTCAAAGATTCTCATATTGCTAAGCTTGCAAACATTACACCAACGGGTGTTCGACTAGGCCGCAATAAACTAATGATAATTATTCATCGAGAATACTCGCCTGAGGTGCTAGAGGCAGCTGCTGACATGCTGTTTAGCGGCGACAGTGCGACTACTTGGCTCGAGCCAGTGGGTGGATATACAAAAGACACCAAAGCAGGAGCAGAGCCAAAACCAATCGATGTAGCCGAAGTTGCTGAGGTTGAGCTAGACGATGAAGTAGCAGAAGAACCAACACTAGCAGATTTAGTAGAAATAGAAGTACCACTTGATGAACTGACCGACGGTGAAATTTTTGATAGAGCTGCAGATGTGCAGCCCGTAGCCGAGCCAACTGCCGAACAGCAAACGATAGAAGAACTTAAAGGCACTGTACTTACACAAGTGCTTGAACTCTGGGGTGCAGAAGTAGCAGCTAGCATGGGCGCAATCTTACGCGAGTCTGATATTGACCCAGACGCAACCCAGGCGCGCGAGCAGCTTAAAGCGTTAATGCTCGCCTACGCTCCACGATGGCAGCGGATTAGAGGATTTCCGTTTTCACAAGATAACTGGAACGCAATGGCAAATATCATTGGGCTTGATAACCTAGCCACTAAAACAATTGCGACCTACCAACGTCAGCATAATTTACAGTTGCGATACGTTGGCACCAGCGCAATGGAATCATTCTTGGCTGTTTCGAACTATCTTATTGGCAGTAAGTTAGCCGGTGCCCCCGAAGTACCACAGCCGCACCATGCTCAAAACGGAGCAAGACGGTCTTTCAAGAAGGGGCGGTCGAAGTAGACAATCGATTGCCCGATAGTACCAAGCAGCAACCGTATACTCCTACAACCGCAACTGGTAATGCAGATAAGCCAACTGCCGAGGAAGTTGCACGGCTCAACGAGCAATATAGGCAACAGCGGGAACGAGCCGCTGCTGCTGCCCAAGAAGACGATTCTGAAACAAGGACTACGATACTTGATTTGCTTGAGCCAGAAGTACTTGCATGGCACGAGCAAGCACTCTGTGCACAAACCGACCCAGAAGCGTTCTTTCCTGAAAAGGGTGGAAGTACGCGCGAAGCAAAGCGCGTTTGCACCACGTGCGATGTTAGGGTCGATTGTCTTGAATATGCGCTCGATAAAGATGAACGGTTCGGCATATGGGGTGGCTTGTCCGAGCGCGAACGTCGCCGCCTCAAAAAAGCAACGCGTTAAACCGCTGTAGGTTATTTGACCCCTGATGTCGTATACTGAATTTATACGGTTTAAGAGGATACCACTATAGCTGCGAGTGAACCGAATAAAAGATTAGTACTTATTGACGGTAAGAGCGTTTTTTACCGTGGTTATTACGCGATGCCAACGCTCGCGACAAAAGATGGCGTACCAACTGGCGGAGTTTACGGATTTACCGTGCTCAGCCTTGATGTTATTAAAAAGTTAAACCCTGATTACGTTGCTGTTGCGTGGGATAAACCCAAAACCAACATCCGCAAACGGCTCGAAATTTATCCCGAATACAAGGCGGGGCGCAAACCAGCGCCACCCGATTTTTATGCACAAATTCCAATCTTGCATGAGCTACTAGAAGCGTTTGGTTGGCCTATGTACGAGCTAGACGATTACGAGGCAGACGATATTATGGCGGGCCTTGCCAAAAAAGCTCAGGCCGAAGGCATAGAAGTAATTTTAGTGACTGGCGATTATGATTCACTGCAACTCCTAAACAAAACTACCCATGTATATTTGCCGCAAAAGGGCTTTAATATCGATTTGTTTAAAGAGGAAGCCTTTGAGGCAAAATACGGTATCCAAGTAGAGCAGTTCTTAGATTACAAATCGTTAGTTGGCGACACCAGCGATAATATTCCGGGTGTTCCCGGCATTGGCGCAGTTGCAGCCCGTAATCTATTAAACACGTATAAATCGCTCGATGAAATCTACGATAATATCGACCTTATTAGTGGTGCTGTACAGAAAAAGTTAATCGCCGGTAAAGACAGTGCAATGATGAGTAAGAAATTGGCGACATTATATATCGATGCCCCAATCGATTTAGACTTAGACGCCATGAACGTGCACAAATTTGATGCTGCACGCTTGCGTGCTAATTTAGAGAAGCTCGAATTTCGGGCAATTATTAGGCAAATGGGCGACTTGCCCGTACATACCGATATCAAGCCCGGCGAGGGACCAGCGCACCCAGCACCAGCTACCATGGCTCAAAATGTACCAAAACTGGTTGGTCCCGATAGCGCTGATTTTGCGAGCGCACCCGAACTTTACCTATATGCCCGCAGTAAAGGTTCTCATGGTGTTGATCCGTTGTGTCTGGTAGTTGGTACAGCAGATTGGGTCACGATAATTGAGGCAAAAGATTTTGCTAAGTATGCCAAGTATTTCACAAAGCCAGTTGTTGGTTATGATGTTAAATCGTCACTTAAATCATTATTGAGCTTGGGTGTTAGTGACGTTGCAGTAGCGCACGATGTGCAGGTTGGTGCGTTTTTGGTTAATTCGCTTGATAGGGCGCTTGGCCTAAGCGAACTCGCCGACATTATTGGCCTGCAAGCCACCGATTTATTTGATGTCCCAACAGAAGACATTGGCGAATTTGCACCCGCATATATTGCCGCACTTGTTGAGCTCACAAAACACCAGCGCGCTGATTTAGCAAAAATGCCAAAGGTTGCCGAGCTTGCAAAAACCATTGAGTGGCCCGTAATACCTGTGCTTGCCAGCATGGAAAAAGAGGGCATCAGCCTGGATGTTCCGTACCTGCAACGTATGAGCACGAGCCTCGAAGATAAAATTAGCGATATTGAACAAACAATTTATGGCTACGCCGAGCAAGAGTTTAACATAGCCAGCCCGCAACAACTTGCTAAGGTTTTGTTCGAGGACATGGAACTGCCAACCCAAGGTGTTAAAAAAGGTAAAACCGGCTACAGCACGGCTGCCAACGAGCTTGATAAATTACGCGGTTTGCACCCAATTATTAACGAGATTACCAAATTCCGTGAATATACCAAGCTTAAAAGTACCTATGTAGATGCATTGCCAAACCAAGCGACGCCAGACGGTCGCGTGCACACAACATTTAATTTAACAGTTGCTCAAACAGGGCGCCTAAGTAGTGTTGATCCGAACCTACAAAATATTCCAGTTCGTAGCGAACTAGGCAAAACAATTCGTACTGCATTTGTGGCCGCGCCGGGCAATACATTTGTGAGCGCAGATTACAGCCAGTTCGAACTCCGCCTAGCAGCCGTGATGGCACACGACACCGACATGATAGAAGTGTTTAACAATGGCGAAGATATTCATGTACGCACCGCAGCCGAAGTGTATGGCATTGCGCTAGAGGATGTAACCAAAGAACAGCGTAGCGCCGCTAAAACTATTAACTTTGGCGTGCTATATGGCATGAGCCCGCATGGCCTAGCTGCCGCAACCGGCATGACATTTGGTGATGCGCGTAATTTTATTGATAGATATTTTGCATCACGCCAGCCACTGGTTGATTACATTAAGGGTCTACGTGACCAAGCCAAAACCGAAGGCTATGTAGAAACCTTATATGGTCGCCGCCGCCCAACACCAGACGTGCATAGTAGTAACTTTATTGTGCGCGAGGCGGCATATAGGCAAGCGGTAAACATGCCAATACAAGGCACCGAGGCTGACATTATGAAACTTGCCATGGTGGCAGTGGATAATGCGCTACCAAGCGATTGTAAGCAGCTGCTACAGATTCACGATAGTATTTTAGTCGAATGCCCAGCCGACAAAGCTAACCAAGTTGCAGGCGTACTAAAAGACGTCATGGAAGGGATTGCGCCCGACCTTGGCATTAAATTATCCGTTGATGTACATATCGGCGAAAATTGGGGAGAGCTATAGAAATGAGCAAAAAGCTGGATAGTTACAATGAAGACCTGGAATGGCAGAAAGCGATAAATTTTGCAGGACAACGCAAATTTGAATCAGCTGTGGAGAGCTTGGATAAAATAATTCTAAATTCAGAGGCACCAGCATTTTTTAGTTACACTAAGGCAACTTTTCTCTATGACTCTGGGGATTTTAACGAAGCGCTAGCTGAACTTAATCGTTCCATAAGATATAACAATAACTGGTCTCAACCGCACAGACTTAAAGCATATATTCTCTATACTCAATTTAATGATATTTCAAATCTTGACCAAGCGCTTGGAGAGATTAACGTGGCAATCGAGTTGTCAAATCAAGAAACTAGCCTCGAAGATTTTTCAGTAATATCTGTGCAACCCGAAGCATTAAGAGATTGGCTTCAATCTCAAATATCTACTTCTGCTGATATGGCTAATCTCCGCACGAGTATTATTAGCGACATAAGACAGATAAATACTCAGGTTGAAATCGAAAGACTTAAAGATGATGTTTACAAGGAAAGAATGAGAAACGTTGAGATTTTGGGCGTATTTGCTGCGATTGTAGCATTAGTGTTAGCAAGCGCCCAAGCTGCTACAAAGCTTTCTGGCATTGACTTTCTTTGGTTGGGCTTGGGGCTTACTCTACCGATTGCGTTTATGATTGGCTTAATATCGCCAGCTATTAGTGATAAGAAAAAATTCTTATTGTTAATTGTTGCTATTGCGGTAGCCGGTGGCGTATTAGGTTATTTAATAAAATAAGTTCATTTTTCGGCGCATCTTTAAGATTGGGTAGGTATAGTAGGCTAATTGACGCTGGAGAAAACTATAGGCCAGAAAAGTGTTCGACAACCAAAAATGCATTATGGTGTGTGCCAAAACCCGCATAGTTGGGCTTCGTACAGACTGCAAACCCTGTAATTGTGAAGTCATCCTTGAGTAGAATATCTCTGTGCTCTTTGCTGTTGAGCCATCCAGCAAAAACAGCTTGAGTACCCTGGTTTGAAACTGCAAGATTTTCGCCTGCAAATTTATAATTTGGCATAACCTTTTTTATGAACCCCCATGTGTCTCCTGAGGGGTCGGTGTGAGAATAATAATTTTGGTAAAGCATGTCACTACATTTACTATTTGCGGATGCTTGTAGTCGACTGTCGATAGCGAGCGCGCTCTTACCTTGCTTTATTCGTTCCTCATTCACCATTTTAAAAAGCGTGTTCACGTCGGGTTTTTTTGAGTCCAAAGCCGCCTGATTAACTTTAGCTCTATTTTCTGACAGTAAATATCCTACGGAAAAACTTACGTACAGTGCTATTAGCGCTACGAGAATAATAAATGTAATCTTATGTATCTTGCTCATCCTGTCTCATAATAGCACTAGACTCAAGAGACAAGTTATACTAACTATATGATTAAAAACAAATGGTCAGTTACGGCGGGTGCGTTTATTATTTTAGGCATCATTGTTGCGGCAGGGTACATATTAACCAAGCAAGATGCGGGCAGTGTAACGGTTGTCAACAAAGGCGGGTCAGTTAACGCAATCAAAGATTTGGCCGTTATCTATCGACTTAATCAAGATGCACAAGAACTCTATAACATTAGCGTACTTTCGGCAGTGCAAGCTGCCGAGCGTAACGGAACCGAGGCGCCAGCAAACGCGGGTGATATAGCGGTTAGCGGCAAGGCGTGCAATAACATGTCAGGCATAATTCCATTATTACCAAAAGGCACTGCAACAGATAAAAAAATTGTAAAGACTCTTGATGACGGGCGCATAGTTTTAGAACCGCAAATTGCATCAACAATGATGGCATGCATGAACACAACACCTGCAACGGACGACCAAGCGCTAAACAAAGTATTTAACGATATTGCCGCAAGTCTGCAGAGCGTTGATAGTGGCGAACTATAAAGGGCACATTGTAGGCGGGTTAGCTGCGTCAGCTATATATGCCGGCGTACTTTCGTTTACGCCCGTCCAGCGTTTTGCCGAGACTGCTAATTTACTACATAGCTGGCAGGCAATTGCAGCCGTGTTTGTGATTGGTACATTGTTCGGCTTGTTCCCGGATGTCGATACAAACAGCAAGGCACAAGATATATTTTTTGGCATTGTGTTTCCGCTGGATATTTTACTGCTGGCAACGGGTAATATTCAGGCCGCTGCATATTTAGGCTTGATTGCCATGCTACCGATTATTGGTCACCACCGTGGATGGACACATGCTAAATGGGCAATGCTTGTTGTACCGCTGCCAATATTACTAATCCCGTATTTGTATAACCACGCTATTTTGCCAATCTCTGCCATGTACTATGGTGCGGCAGTGGCAGGCTACTTTAGCCACTTATTGTTAGATGGTTTAATCTTTAAAAACTTCCACATCAAAAACTAGATAGAAGGAGCTAGGGTATTATTAAAACAATGAAGACAATTATTTGCTCGCATGGTTTTGGCGTGAAGGCTGATTCAAGGGGAATGTTCACGGAAATCGCAAACAAGTTTCCGGGCTACACGTTTAAGATGTTTGACTATAACGAAATACTGTCAAATGGCGATGTAGTTGTTGCCGATATCGATACTCAAGCCCAAAAGCTGCAGTCTGTTATCGATGAGGCTGAAGGTGAAATTGTGATGCTCTGTCATTCGCAGGGCTGTATTATTGCTGGTCTTGTTGATGTAACTAAGGTATCGGAAGCAATACTGCTAGCACCTCCAGTGCTAATGAGTATGCAACGGGTTGTCGAAAAGCTACAAAATCGCCCAGGTTCCGAAATTAATCTTGACGGTGTCTCTAAGCTTCGCCGTACTGATGGCACTACGACACATGTCCCGCGAGAATATATTCAAAGTCTTCAAAATCGCGACCCAATTGCACTATACGAAACATTGTCGCAAAAAATTCCGGTCATTATTGTGCGAGCGGCTAAAGATCACGTGCTTGGCGACACGGATCTTAGCCAGGTATCTAATGCCCAAAAAATAGATATCGATTCAGATCATGACTTTACTGGCTCAGCTCGTGCCGAGTTAACTACTATTCTGCGCAAAATATTGTAGCTCGCAAGTACTTGACACCTGGGCGTACAATTAAATGTATAAGGTAAAAATCAAAAATGTCATCTGTAGAAACGCTCACATCTGATTTGCAACCGAAAAGAACCGCTCATTCTTTTATTCCTGAACTTGTGCCAGATTATTATGATATTCGGTTTACCGATAAAGCTGCAGAACTGGGCGAAAAGTGGAGCACCGATGCAGAACCAATTGCAGAAATAATTGATTGGGGTGCACGGCTCCTTGGGCAAGAAGAAATGCTGGCCTACTTAGCCGAATCACCGTACACCATGGCAGAGCTAACTGCTGCACTTGCACTTGCCAAAACGCCGGAACAGCGCGAAGCATGGCAGCAAAAGTTTGGTGCCTATACCGAACGAATTCCGCGTATAGAAACACGGTTCGAACAACTAGCGCGCCTAAAAGAAAGCCATGACCGCCTACGTCAAACCTACCCAGAACCTGGCTACGATTTACGCTTAGTAACGCTGCCGTATAAAGACGTCTATTCGCGATTTATGCCTGCTTTTAATGCGGGCGATACAACCCCGTCACGCCTCGATCGTCCAACAAACGAACTTGCAAAGCTGTATGGTGGCGAAGTACACGTAGACCCAGAACTACTGCGTGCTTTGCGTGGCAAAATTACACCAAATATTACTGGTATAAGATTCGGCAATACGCCAATTGGTAAGCTCGCGTATAAAAGTAGCCAGCTAGATAACTACGGGCTCATGCTTATTGGTAAAGAACTGCGCGATCGTGACGAGCTACGCGATATGCGCAAAATTACTGGCGTTGATTGTATGAGTGCAGGCCTTGCCGAAGGCCTGGCTATTGCACGTTATGGCGGTTTACGTATTGGTGACGTCGCCGGGTTCCCGCAGTATATTCCTAATTCACAGGCAGATTATTATTGTGGTGTAAACGTAGAACGATTGTTTGCAAACAACCCTGACCAACACAACCCACGTTTGTATTTTGGCTTGTGGCAAACCGAAGGCGCGCAGAACTGTTTATTATCTGTGACAGCATAATACGTCTTTAGCCGTATAATGAGTTGCATGATAGAACTCGATTTGTATAAAGATGAATATTCACCACGCACAGCTGGTACGGCTTATGGCATTTCAGCTGGTGGGGTAGTGTATCGCAAGAACGGCAATGAGTATCAATTTTTGTTGCTCGGCCGCAATGGTGCTGACGGCGTCAGTTATCATTTACCAAAAGGTACATTGCATTTAGGTGAAACAATCGAGGATTGCGCAGTGCGCGAAATAAAAGAAGAAGCCGGCGTAAACGTACAGCTCAAAACTTTTATTGGTGGCAAGCAGGCTGCGTTTTTATACGATGGCCAAAATTCTGATAAAACATTTTTATATTACGCCGCCGAATATATCAGCGAAGCCGAACCAATGGATAAAGAACATGATTTTCGAGAATGGTGCACCTATAACGATGCAATTGATAAACTACAGCCGAATGTTAAACACGAAGACGTGTTTGTAGAACGGGCGAATAAGTACTTACATGGTCAGTCTAGTAAATATTGATGTTGCGCGCGATGCCCAACTTGCAACTGCCTGGATAAATGCTCCGGGTGGAGCGCAGATGCTCCAGCTTATGGGCATGCTCGTGCCGGACGATTTTACGACGACCGTGGCCGACGAGACAAAGCGTTCGCAAGACATTATTAGTAATCCAAGCGAAATTGCGCAAATGATAGAGCTTGATGGCAAGGTAGTCGGCATTGTAGAAATGCATACCGACCCATTTGAAGGGCTTGAGGCGCCGAATATTAGCATAATGATTGGTGATGCTTCTGCACGTGGCAAGGGCGTAGGAACAGCCGCTATGCAGCTTGCACTTGCACAACTAAAAGGTATTGGCTATAAAACGGTTCATGCACGCGCCTTAACGCATAACGCGCCGTCGCTTGCTATGCTCAAAACGCTTGGTTTTGAAAATGCTGGTTCGGCATATTTCGATGAAGATATGCTTTTGTGGCAGAATGTAAGCATAAGTATTTGATATCGCTACCGCTACCGAGATAGCTTTGTTATATGCATTAACTGGGCAAACTAATGCGGGAACTCAATGGCAACTTTTTTGAACTCTGCTGGGTCTTTAACGAGCTTATTGCTTTGTGGGTATGTGCCCGAGCTCTTGGGTTAGATATCACATTATTGCACTGATACATCGCTTACTTGCATACTGGCTCCAGTTTTCCCCGGTTACTATTGTTTTTGGACACTTCACTAAGATGTTCCTAAATACTTTAGTCTAAGACATGAGGACGCTGTTAAAATAGGTTCATGACAAAACGATTTCTTATTGGGTTGGTAACCGCTGTCGTATTAGTAGCCGTAGCGATTGCATCATGGTACTTAATTGCTAAAAATTCTACTTCTGATAAGACGGTGCCCGCAAACACGCAACAAACTGAACGGCCACCTATCATCACATCTGCAAACGAAACTACTCAATCTGCAAAATATAGTGCCTACAAAGACACAGATGTGGCAAATGACAAAAATACTAAGCTTCTCTTTTTTCATGCGCCATGGTGCCCGCAGTGCCGCGCGCTTGATGCGGATATAGCAAAAAATATATCCACCGTACCGGGTGTCTCGATTTATAAAGTAGATTACGATACTAATCAGGCTTTGCGAAAAAAGTATGGTGTTACGTTACAAACAACCGTTGTACGGATTGACGATTCAGGGAAACTTATTGAAAAATACGTTGCCTATAACGAACCAACGTTTGCTAATGTAAAAGCAAACTTGCTGTAATGGCACAACTTCTTATTGCATATTTTGCGGGCGTACTTACGGTTTTGGCGCCGTGCGTATTGCCGCTATTACCGGTAGTTATAGGTGGTGCTTCTGTTGAGTCGGATGATACAAAACCAAAATGGTACCACCCGATAGTGATAACTAGTAGCCTTGCTGCCAGCATTATTATTTTTACACTTTTGCTAAAAGCTACGACCGTGTTATTGGGCGTCCCGCAACAGGTATGGTCGTTAATCTCAGGGGGTATCGTTATTGCCCTTGGTGTATCTTTTCTTGTGCCATCGTTGTGGGAACGCATCGTTATTGCCAGTAGGCTACAAACTGCCGCCAACGGTACATTTGCAGCAGGTATGCGGAAAAAAGGCTACCTACGGGATATTAGTATGGGTGCAGCACTTGGCCCTGTATTTAGTAGCTGTAGCCCGACCTATGCACTTATAGTGGCACTGGTGTTGCTGTCTTCATTTGTAAAAGGCATATTCTATTTGGCTGCCTATGTACTTGGCCTTGCTACGGTGTTATTTATACTGGCACTTACAGGGAGTATATTGGTAAAAAAAGTAGGCAGGCTTACCGATCCACACGGATGGTTTAAGCGAACTGTTGGCGTACTGTTTATTCTTGTTGGCTTAGCAGTACTACTAGGTATAGACAAAGAAATTCAAACCTTAATATTGGACGCCGGCTGGTATGCTCCCATTGAACAGTTCGAGCAGAGACTAGGTTTTTAAAACAGCATAGAAAAGACTGTTATAATTCATAAATAAGCAAGAAAGAAAAAATGATTACGTATTACACTGATGGAAGTTGCGAACCGAACCCAGGCACGGGTGGCTTTGCGGTCATAAAAGAAATGCAGCCACATGTTTTGGGCGGCGAGGACGATACAACGAACATCCGTATGGAAGGCTTTGCCATTATTGCGGCCCTAAAAGATGCCGCCGGCGAGCACGCCGAAATATATACCGATAGCGAATTTTGGATAAATGTTATTACCAAGTGGTCTATTCCGTGGGAAGCAGCTGGCTGGAAGAAAAAAGGCGGTCCGATTAAAAATCTCGATATTGTACAAGAGGTTGTGCCTTTGTACCGCGAAAGTAACGCAACGCTAGTTTGGGTGCGTGGCCATAATGATGATCCTGGCAACGAACTCGCCGATGAATGGGCAAACAAAGCCCGCGAACAACAACTCGCCAAAAAAGCAGCCTAAATACGGTACAATAATGCGAATGATTGATTCGCTACGTTTTTTATCCGAACAACAAGCACGTGATATTGCATCCGCGCACGGTACGCCGCTATACGTCTATAGCAAGCAGGTCTTAACCCGCCAGGCAAAGCAGGCTTTGGCGTTTGGGGCACCGTTCGGCTTTAGTGTGCGGTACGCAATTAAGGCAAATCCGCATCCAGCAATTTTGCATTTATTTGATGGTTTAGGCTTAGTGTTTGATGCAAGTAGTGGCGAAGAAGCCGAGCATATTATCACGCAGGGAATTACTGCACAAAAAATTGCACTTAATTCGCAACAGCTACCAAAAAACTTTGCCGAGCTGAGTAAGGCGGGTGTGCATATTACGGCTACGTCGCTGCATCAGCTAGAACAAATTGGTGCAGCATCACGTGGTGCTGATATTGGCGTACGGTTGAATCCAGGCCTTGGCAGTGGTGCGAGTAATCGGGTTACTACCGGTGGTGTCGCGGCAGGTTTTGGCATTTGGCACGAGCAAATTGCAGATATAAAAGCTATTGCAGCAAAGCATGATTTACGCATAACAAAAGTGCACACACATATTGGTGCTGGCACCGACCCAGATGTCTGGCAAGAGGCTGCTCAGATTACATTAGACCTCGCCAAACAGTTCCCAGATGTAGCCACGGTTTCGCTCGGTGGCGGCTTTAAAGTTGCCCGCATGCAGACCGAACAAACGGCTGACCTACAAATAATTGGTGCGCGCGTAACCGAACTTTTGCATGCATACAAAAATGATGCTGGTAAAGAACTAAGCCTCGAAATAGAGCCGGGCACATACCTAACCGCACATGCCGGCGTGCTACTAAGCGAGATTATCGACGTGACCAACACTGGTTCGGATGGCTACAACTTTCTGCGCCTCAATACTGGTATGAACGACATTTTGCGCCCAACATTGTATGGCGCTCAGCATCCGCTCGTTGTTATTCCGCAACTAACGCCAGAGAATATTCAGACTAAGGCATACGCTGTAATTGGACATAACTGCGAATCGGGTGATTTATTAACGCCGGCCAAAGGCGACCCTGAAACAATTGAACCTCGCGAGTTGCAGCAGGCAAGTATTGGTGATTTGCTGGCCATAGAAGGTGCTGGTGCATATTGTGCAAGCATGCGCGCTATTGGCTATAACTCTTTTGCACCTGCGAAAGAATTATTCTTGGCAGATTTATAACGAGCTGTGACACAATAGTAGTAATGAATATTCGTATCAAAAAACTACACCCAGACGCTATTGTTCCGCAGTATCAAACCGAGCACGCTGCCGCCGTTGATTTGTGTGCTCGCATAGACGAACCAATCACCCTTAAGCACAAAGATTTTAGGGTTATTCCAACCGGCATTGCTATTGCATTACCTCCGGGCTACGAAGCGCAAATCCGTGGCCGTAGTGGTAATGCGGCAAAGTTTGGCATTAGTGTGGTGCATGGTGTCGGCACTATTGATGCAGACTATCGCGGTGAACTTGGTGTGATTTTAATCAATCACGGACCAGATGATTTTGTGATTAATGATGGCGATAGAATCGCCCAGATGATTATTGCCAAGCATGAACGTGCTATTTGGGGCGAAGTAGACGAACTCGACGAAACCAGCCGTGGTGTTGGCGGCTTTGGCAGCACCGGCAAATCGTAAGACTGTTCATAACTGCTTGTGCTTTTGCGCCAAAGAGCGTATTACAGACATATAGCTTTATCGTAAATACAAACAATGAAGAATATAGCAGCAGTAGATATATCGAATCGTCGTATACCCGGTGGGGTAGATATAGATACTGTGCATGCTGATCCAAATTTACAGTGTATAAACGTGCATTGTTGGATACTAAGCGCCGATGGCAAATCGGTACTTATGCAACGACGTTCTAAGCACGTATTAACCTACGCCAATAAGTATGATATTTCGGTTGCGGGGCATGTCGATGCCGATGAGCAACCGCTACAAGCCATGCTCCGTGAAATACGCGAAGAGGCTGGCATTGATTTAACGAATCGTATAATTCTACCCGAAGGCCCCATTTACGTAGCCGAAGAAGGTCGCTATGCCAAGGGGAATGCGTGGCTACATAACCAATTAGTGTATATGTATTTTGCAGTTCTTAATACAACCGAAGTTACGGTTCATCCTAATGACGATGAAGTGAGTAGTTTTGAATGGTGGAACCTTGATACTTTTGCGCTTAGATCCGCCATGCCCATAAGCAAAGGGCTTGTTCCGCATCCCGCCTGGTACTACCACATGGTTGCCAAAAAACTTTATGAGCTACGCCGCACCCATGCGAAAATAGGCGCATGATTAAAGCAATAATCTTTGACTGCTTTGGAGTTTTGTATGTACATCACGGGCCGGAGTTCTTTCATAACAACGCCAAAAACTACGAACAAATAAAAGGCAGGTTAAAGGAGCTTAGCAACCAGACTGATTATGGCTTAATTAGCCAGGCAGAATGGGAGAAGCAGGTTGCCGAACTTACTGGGTTAAGCCCAGGAGATGTTAACCGTCATGCCACTATGGGCTTTGGGCGGAATAACGAGCTTATGGACTATATCGAAAACACACTACGCCCACATTATAAAATTGGCATGTTAAGTAATATTAGCCGCGGAACAATGGAAAAATTCTTTAGCAAAAAAGAACGTGAACAACTTTTTGATGCGGCCGCACTATCTAGCGAAACAGGGGTGATTAAGCCAAGTCCAGCTGCGTTTGTACATATTTGCGAGTCGCTTGGCGTAGATACTAGCGAAGCGATTATGATTGATGATAATGCCGAGAATTGTCGTGGCGCACGCCTTGCCGGTATGCATGCGATTGATTACGAAGGCTTAGTGCATTTAAAGCGTAGCCTACAAAACCTACTACCCAAATCCTAAAAGCAGGCGTACTATGCTTGTATAGTACTGTTGTTGAAACAAAGAGTGGTAAGCAAAAATGAGTGCAGAGATTCATCAGCTTTATATACCTCCCAACAGCCCAACTCCTGAGCCGAAAATTGCTGATGTGTATCGTGACGAGATAGATTTACCCAACGCAGAGCGCGAACGTAGGCAACTGAGCGAGATAACTAATTATGATTTACAACACGAGGGCAAGCAGTTTCATCTGACAACATATAGGCCAACTGACGGGCTTAGAACATATAAAGATGACCACGGTTCTGATATCCAATTTCCAGAGCTCCTGATGGTGCATGGTGTGGCAAGTGACGCGAGCTATTTTTGGGAATATTTTCAGAACCTTAATAAGCTTGGCATTGCTTGCGCAGCAATAGAGCTGCCACGCGAACATCACATTATTCATGAGCCAGAACAGCTATTAGAATGGCAAGCCGGTGCAGTTGTCGAAGCTCGTAGTTTTTTGCAAGCTATGCACGCTAACAATCGCGTTATTGTAGGCGGACATAGCCGTGGCTGTATTGTTTCTTCGATTGCTGCTGAAAAGATAGCTCAGGCCGAAGACGGTGGGCTAGAGGGCGTGTTATTTCTGGCACCATCTATGGAAACGAAGAATCTTCCAAACTTAGCGCTTAATCTGGCAGGTCTGGCGATTAATTCGTTTCGGTATTCTGGTGACTTACGACTTGTGGGGCATCACGCTATGATGATTGCTAAAGTAGTCGTCGAAAATCCCCAACAAACATACGTAGAAGTACGGCAAGCACTTGGCGTTAATGTAAAGCCGATAGTATACGGGTTAGCTGATACGTCGGTATTTATTCCGACCGCATTGAATGATGAATTTGTTGATGCCGATGCCTTGGCGGAGCTCGCTCGTAACGCGCCAAATGGTAACGTGGCGGTTGTCACGCTACCAACGAACCATATGCTTGGGCAAAAACATCAAGACGATGTGTACAGTCTTGGAGATCCGCGCACCCTCGAAGGTCAAACGCTCGCGTGGATGCAAAGTTTAACACCGCATTATCGTCCGTTATCTGCAACGGTAAGTGGTAGGGTTGAGCGGCTAGACGCTAGCCGATTCTAACGACAAGTTTTTGGGTAAGCCCGCAGCGACGGTTTATCTCTGGCGTACGCATGCGCAGCTCGGTAGCTAATATGCCGTTTGGCACAGTTAGCCACACGCAATCATTTTTTATAGAAATCTTTGGGGTAAAGTTAAATAAACTCTGACAATATTCGCGTAAGGCGGTAACCTCGGTTGGTTCATCCAGGTTCTTAGCTGACAGTAAATCTTTTAAACTATCCATCCATTTAAGAGTAAAGAGTTTAGTACCGAGAGTAAAGAGCGTAAAATAGCTGTATGCCAGAGTTGCCCGAGGTTGAGACAGTTCGCTTAGGACTGCAACGCTTATTACCAAGCCGACGCATTGAATCGGTTGATTTTGATACGCCTAAAAGTTTTCCTAATTCGCCACACGATGTCCAGGAATTCTTGATTGGGGCAACAGTCATGCAGGTGCGCCGCCGTGCAAAAGTGCTGATGATTGATTTATCGACCGAATACAGCCTGGTTATCCATTTAAAAATGACAGGGCAGCTAGTGGTTCGTGGCAGCGAGAGCTTTGGGGCGGGGCACCCAAACGATAGTTTGATAGGCGATTTGCCTGACAAATCTACGAGAGTAACACTCGTATTTACTGACAACTCAAAACTATTTTTTAATGACCAGCGTAAATTTGGCTGGATGCGACTTATGCCAACTATTGAGATTCCGAACATAGACTTTATGAAGCGAGTTGGGCCCGAGCCACTGAGCGACGACTTTACGGCTGAAGTATTTATCGACCGAATTATGCGCCGTAAAAACACGACTGTTAAGGCAGCGATTTTAGATCAAACAGTGCTTGCGGGTGTCGGAAATATTTACGCAGACGAATCATTATTTGCTGCTAAAATTCATCCCGCAAGTATTGTTGGCGTGATTCCAAAAACTTGGCTACGAGCCCTACATCATGAAATCAAAGAGGTGCTTTCCCTAAGTATTGAAAAGGGTGGTTCAACCGACCGAAATTATGTAAATGCCGAAGGCAAGCGGGGTAGCTATATCGACTTTGCAAAAGTATTTCGACGAGAATCTTTGCCGTGCCCGGACTGCGGGCATGAGATAATAAAAACGAAAGTGGCAGGTAGGGGTACGCATGTGTGCCTACATTGCCAAAAGATGTTTAAAAGGAAACAATCATGATACTGGCATTTATTGGTGATAACGGGCACGCTCGCGAACAAGCGGCTACTGAATTTATCGCGGGCTTTACCGGCGTACACGGCGCTATGGCGGTAGACAAATTTGCTGGCGAGGAACTCGAACTTGTAACGCTTTCAGATGCTATTTCGACGGTGCCTTTTTTGTCACCCCGCCGACTCGTGATTGTGCGCGATCTAAGCGCAAATAAAACACTGGCCGAGCAGCTGGAACTTATTGTCGAGAGCGTCGCTGACACAACCGATTTGGTAATTATTGAGGGCCACGTTGATGGTCGTAGTAAGTACTTAAGCAATCTAAAAAAACTTGCCGAAGTACGCGAATTTGCGCATCTCGAGGGCGAGGATTTACTTACCTGGATTTCCGAGCAAACGAATCATCTTGGGGGCACTATTACCAGGCAAGTTGCTCAAAAGCTAGTGGACAGGGTTGGCACGAATCAGCAGCTCATTGCTAATGAGCTGGCCAAGCTCGTGCTGTATCAGCCCGAAATTACGCCCGAAACAATCGCCGAACTAACCGTTTATACGCCTCAGAGTAGTATCTTTGCCATGCTAGACGCAGCTTTTGCCGGAAACGCCTCCGAAGCCCTTAGCTTATATGCAGAGCAGCGTACGCAAGGTATGGAGCCCCAAGCCATACTTGGCATGATTATATGGCAGCTACATTCATTAACGCTCGTTAAAGCCGCTGGCACTATGCCAGCAAACGAAATTGCGGCCCGTGCCAAAATGAGCCCATTTGTGGTTCGCAAAAACCAAACAAACGCCCGACGCTTATCCGATCATAAACTCATTGCATTACTAGAACAGGCAATAGTTACCGATATGTTGATTAAAACAACGCGTGTTAACGTTGATGACGCAGTTCAGTCTCTTATTGTTTCGTTTGCATAAAAAATACCCCTATTGCTAGGGGTATTTGCTGTTTAATTCCGTAATTATTTAGCAGCTTTTTTGGTTGCTGGCTTCTTAGCAGGAGCCTTTTTAGCAACTGCTTTCTTTGCTGCTGGCTTAGTTGCAGCCTTAGCCGCAGGTTTTGCGGTAGCTTTTTTAGCTGCAGCAGGCTTAGCGCCAGCGCTTTTAGCAGCTGTAGCAAGCTGACTCTTTTTGTGAGCAGCTTTGTTCTTGTGAATAACATTCTTTTTAGCAGCAGTATCGATAGCGCTGTTAGCTTTTGCATGTGCTGCGCTGATTTCTGCTGGCTTACCGCCACTAAGTGCAGCCTGAAAGCTCTTAACAGCTTCGCGAAGCGTTCGCTTAGTTTTTGCGTTACGTGTAGCAGCCTTAGCTGATACCTTTACACGCTTCTTTGCAGACTTGATGATTGGCATTAATAGTTCCTTTTACCTTTGGCACGAGGCCACTTACAAATTAGTATTTCGTCAGTGGGCAAGTATAACCTAAAAGAGGAGAATATGCAATTCTGAGCGCCTGATTTTTAGTAACAGTAATTAATCTGTTGCTCTTGCGGAGTCAAAGTTTTTATGGTAATGTGCAATTACATAGTCATTAAATAAAAATCAAAAAATGGAAAACAATCCAAAAACCCAAGTTGTAGAACGGCTCAAAGAAGCCCAAAATGTGCTTATTACGGTAAGTAACAATCCTTCGGTGGACCAGCTTGCTGCTGCGATTGGTTTTACATTAATGATGAACAAGCTGGGCAAGCATGCCACAGCGGTATTCAGTGGGCAAGTACCCTCAACGCTCGAATTTTTAAAACCTGAAGACACGCTCGAAACGAACACTGATAGTTTGCGCGACTTTATTATTTCCCTTGATAAAGCAAAGGCCGACAAACTTCGCTACAAGGTAGAAGAAAATGTTGTAAAGATATTTATTACGCCGTATAAAACGAGCTTATCCGATCAAGACCTAGACTTTAGCCAGGGTGACTTTAATGTTGATGCAGTGATTGCGCTTGGTGTAGACCAGCGAGACCATATCGATCAAGCAATTATGGCCCATGGTCGTATTTTGCATGATGCAACTGTTATCGGCGTTATGGCAGGCCAGGCTCCGGTTGATGTCGGGAGCATTAATTGGCAAGATCCAAGTGCTAGTAGTCTGTGTGAAATGTTAGTAAGTATCAGCGAAGCATTCCAAAGTGGCTTGCTTGATACGCAGATGGCAACCGCGTTCTTAACGGGTATCGTTGCCGAAACCGAGCGCTTTAGTAATGACAAAACGAGTCCGAAGGTAATGACCATGAGCGCTCAACTGATGGCTGCTGGTGCAAACCAGCAACTAATTGCCACCGAACTGACGGCACCTGCTGAAGCAGCAGCCGAAGTTCCTGCGGATTTACCAGCCCCAACAGATACTGTTGAGCAATCCGAAGATGGTTCCGAGGGTGTTTTGAGCTTACATCACGAACAACCACAAGAAGAGAATCAACCTGGTCCAGCCTATGAGCAACCACAAGATGAAGCACCAGTGCCAGAAGACCAGATTCACATTGATGAGCATGGTACGTTGCGTTCCGCGGATGAACTAGCGGATGCAGTAAATGATGTACAGATTAAAAGTCGCGAAGCGACCATGAATCACGAAAAAGTTGTCCAGCCATTAACCGAAGAACAACGCCAAGAACCAGAAGGCGATGAACAGTACAGCGCATACGTAACCGAACCACCACAAATGGGCGGCACCTTGACGGCAAGTGGCGACGATGACGAGGACGAACCAAGCACCGATCCACTCAGTATGATTCCCGAAAGCACATTCCCGGCATCAGAGATTCCATCTACGCAATCCCCGCTTGTTAGCGTGCAAGATGATGCCGAATCAGTATCAGCTGCAACAATTCCATCTACTGAATCGCCACAATTACCAAGTGATGGCGAATCGGGTGATAAGCCATTAGGTCCGCAGGTTACCCCTGATGAAACACTTGCAGATATCGAAAAATCAATCGAGCAATTTACGGGCGAAGAAGTACATAAAACCGATGAACCAATGCCCGATGCCGAAGCTGCCCGCCAAGCAGTACTTGATGCAATGGGTGCCGGTGGCTATGACCCAAATAGGCCTGAACCATTGCAATCGATTGGCGCCCAGCCTTTAGGTGAAAACTTAAACGCCGAACCAGCAGTGCCTGAACTGCCACCAGCTATTGCACCTCCAATTGTGCCACCACCATTCCCAATGCCCGACGAAAACGGCAATTTACCTCAGTAATTAGTCTTTGTACGTGTAAAAACACTCTTCTAGAACACCAGATTGCTCGGCACGGGCAATCAGCATTTCTGCATCGCCGCGCTGCGATACATGCGCTCGCATAATCTGTTTTTTCTTATCAAATATGGCGCTAATGTCCGTGCGGATATCTATTTCGTCGTCGCTATGGCCTTTGCTGCGGAACACAAAGCTTGTGTCAGCGCTTGGTAACAATGTTTCGCTGATGCAGAAATACCACAAATGTTTCAGCCGCGGTTCGGTTTCGCGTAGTTTTACAAATACAAAACTAGCCACAAAACTCATTGTGATGTGGTCGATGTGCCCAGAGATACCGTTTTGATCCATGGTCACAATAGTAACTTCTGTATCGGTAGGGTATTCAGCAACAATACTGGTAACAATTTCTTCTGTTTTTGCGGCAATTTCGCGAAATAAGTTGTTAGATAACGAGCCATCATGATAGCCAAGATGATGCTGACTTTTTGCGCCCAATAGCGCACCCGCATTTTGCCACTCTTTAATGCGAACTTCGCCTAAGTCATCATGGTTGTCGGGGTTCATGCCGCTTTCGCCACCGGTTGCGCAGATTAAATGTACGTCTGCTCCTTCGGCAATCTGTAGCGCTAATGTGCCCGATGGGCCAAAACTTTCATCATCGGGGTGGGCAAATATACCAATAAAAACCTGTTTCATATCTGTTTAGTATACAATGCTATTGATGATTGAAGGTCTATTATTAATCGACAAACCCGAAGGTGTTAGTAGTTTCGGTGTTGTTGCCAAAGTACGAGGTTGCATAAAGGCTGGCCTTGGACTTAAAAAGTATAAAGTGGGCCACACCGGCACGCTTGACCCCGCTGCCACCGGGTTGTTAGTCCTTGCCATTGGTAAGTACACCAAACGAGTCCCAGAGCTTATTAAGCAAGATAAAACCTATGAAGTCACTATGACTCTTGGAAAAACATCGACCACTGGCGACAAAGAGGGTGATTTAAGTGTCGTATCTGATGCGCAACCGAGCATAGATGATGTAAAAGCTGTTTTGCAACAGTTTACAGGTACTCTTCTGCAAACACCGCCCGCCTTTAGCGCAATTAAAATTGATGGCCAGCGAGCCTATAAATTGGCTCGCGATGGTAAAGAGGTGAGTATAGAGCCACGACCAGCAACAATATACGCAAACACATTTGTTTCGTATGACTACCCAGAGGTCAAATTTGTCAGCGAAGTAGGCAGTGGCACGTATATTCGTAGTTTGGTTGAAGACATCGGTACTGCCCTGATGACGGGTGCCTATATGAGTGATTTACGACGTACAAAAATTGGTCAATTTGATATTGCGCAGTCGATAGGAATTGAAGGCCTAGAGTACTCAGATATCACCCAGCACCTAATTACTCTTGAAAATTGAATACATATCTGGTAAACTAAGTTCCTGTATGATTTCAACCGCTAAAAAAGCAGAACTAATCAAGACTCACCAGACAGGTAAGACTGATACTGGCTCTCCTGAAGTACAAGTCAGCATCATTACTGCACGTATTGCTGAAATCACCGAGCATTTGAAGGCTAACAAGCACGATTACATGGCTCGCCGTGGTTTATTGCAACTCGTAGGTAAGCGCCGTCGTTTACTACGATACCTTGCTGACAAAGATGGTCAGGCGTATCTTGATTTGATCGCTAAACTCGGCATTCGCCGCTAGTCTTTATTGTAGTTATTGGGCGAGTCACCTCGCTAACAGGTTTAACAGCCTCGCCCAACGTAGTATAATAAAGGTACATAAACATCAAAGTGATGGAGCACAGCTATACCCTAATTAGGATGTATATCTGAACCCTGTCACTTTGATACACAGAAAGGACCGCTATGGGGCAAATCATTAACCCATTTGGTAAAGATATAGTAAAAGTAGAAACCGAGTTTTTGGGTCGTACCCTGAGTCTCGAAATTAACCGCGTTGGTTTTCGTACCAGTGCATCTGTTTTTGTTCGCTACGGCGACACAGTAGTACTTGGTACTGCAATGGTAAGCCCAAATCGACTCAGTGGATTCGATTATTTTCCACTTAGTATCGATTACGAAGAAAAAATGTATGCAGCCGGTAAAATTAGTGGCTCACGCTTTATTAAGCGCGAAGGTCGCCCAAGTGACGATGCAATCCTTATTGGTCGCTTAATTGATCGTCCAATTCGCCCACTATGGCCGAAGGGCTATCGCCACGAAGTCCAGGGTGTCGCAACAGTATTGAGCCTTGACCCAAGTTTTCGCCCAGACATGATTGCCATGATTGCCATGAGTGCAGCATTTAGCCTAACTGGCGCACCATTTGATGGTCCAGTTGCTGGTTTGCGCGTTGGCCTCAATAAAGACGGCAAGTTCGAAGCCTTCATGAGCAACGAAGCATATGATAAGGGTGATTTAGACCTTGTAGTTGCTGGTACCGAAACTGGCGTTATGATGGTTGAAGCTGGCGCGAACGAAGTTACCGAAGAAGTAGTCATTGATGCAATTGCATGGGCTCAAAAAGCATTGCAACCTGCTATCAAGCTGCAAAAGGAACTTGTTAAAAAAGTTGGCGTTACTGCACAAGAATTTGAACTTGATTTGCCAAATGAAAATGTCCAGGCTGAAGTCTACGCTTGGGTTGACGGCAAGCTTGGCCACAAGCTCCGCGTTGCATATCCAGAACGTAACGAAATGGTTAACGCACTTCGCCAAGAATTCCACGAATCACTCGAGGCTAAATATGGCGAAGATGTATACAAAGAACTTAAGAACGAATACGACGAAGCCTTTACGCTAGCCGTTCACAAAGACGTACGTCAGGGTATCGTTACCGATAGTATCCGTCCTGATGGCCGTAAACTTACAGAAATTCGTACACTCAGTAGCCAAGTTGGTGTTTTACCACGTACGCACGGGTCTAGCATCTTTACCCGCGGTATGACACAGGCGTTAAACATTGTAACGATTGCTCCATTAAGCTACGCACAAATTGTTGATACTATGGAACGCGACCAAGAACGTCGCTACATGCACCACTACAATGCACCAGGCTATACAGTTGGTGAAGTTCGCCGCTTGGGTAGCCCAGGTCGCCGCGAGATTGGTCACGGTTACCTTGCAGAACGTGCACTTACCGCAGTCTTGCCAACTGAAGAAGAGTTTCCATACGCTATCCGTAGTGTTACCGAAATCATGAGCCAAAACGGTTCAACTAGTATGGCCGCTACGTGTAGCAGCTGTTTAGCACTTATGGATGCTGGCGTGCCACTAAAGCGCCCCGTAAGTGGTATTGCGATGGGTCTAATGATGGAAGGTGATACACCATATATCCTTAGCGATATTGCAGACGCAGAGGACTTTGCTGGCGATATGGATTTTAAGGTAACAGGTACCGAAAAAGGTATTACTGCTCTCCAAATGGATATGAAGGTCCATGGCCTTGATCCAAAAATTCTAGCCGCTGCGCTGACGCAGGGTAAAGAAGGTCGCGCACACATCCTCGAGCACATGCTCAGCGTGATTGCGACACCAAACAAAGAGCTTAGCCCATACGCACCGCGCGTTGAAAGTATGAAGATTAATCCAGATAAGATTCGCGATGTCATTGGTAAGGGCGGCGAAATGATTAACAAAATCATTGCCGAAACCGGCGCTGACATTGATATTAAAGATGATGGTACGGTATTTATTGCTAGCCCAGACAAAACGAGTATCGATGCAACCCGCAAGTGGATTGAAAGCCTTACCCAAGAACCAGAAGTGGGCACAATTTACGAAGGTACTGTTGTGAAGCTCATGGACTTTGGTGCATTCGTTAACATCATGCCTGGTACTGATGGCATGGTGCATGTTAGCGAAATGTCAGACGAGCGCGTTGCACACCCTGGCGATGTGGTACAAGAAGGTGATAAGGTGACGGTTAAGTTGATTGCGATTGATGATCGTGGTCGCCTAAACCTCAGCATGAAAAAAGCTAAGTAGTAAGCTGTTTCTCAGCCCGTAACGGGATGATTTAAGGGATAACGTTTGAACAAACAGGCAGAACTCGATCAAATCATGGCAGACATCACAAACAACGATGTCTGCCCAGATTTGGCCAAGACGGCCAAGAACCTCGTATTCGGAGACGGTAATCCGAATGCAGACATTGTGTTCATCGGCGAAGCACCTGGCAAGCAAGAGGACGAGCAAGGGCTACCTTTTGTCGGTGCAAGTGGTAAATTTTTGGCGGAGATGCTCGGTTTAATTAACTTAAAACGCGAGCAAGTGTATATAACGAATATCGTTAAATATCGTCCACCAAGTAATCGCGACCCATTGCCGGCAGAAAAAGAAGCATTTCTGCCATACCTAGAGCGTCAGCTAGATGTAATTCAGCCACTGTTGGTAGTTACGCTAGGGCGACATAGTATGAACTGCTTTTTACTAAACCTGCAAATAAGTCAGGCGCATGGCGAACCAAAGCGAAAAGATGGTAGGGTATATTTACCTCTATTTCATCCAGCTGCGGCGCTATACAACGGTGGTCTACGACAAACACTTATAGATGATTTCAGTCGTATTCCAACCATACTTACATTAATTAGAGATTCAAAGTAAAGGAAATTTTAAATGAACGAACAAACTAATCGGCCTCGCGGTGGGCAAAGTGGCAATAGGTCACAAAACTCACGCGGCGGCCAAAAACCCAACAATATTTCTTCACCGGCACGTACCGTGTCGCGTGGAGCAGCTATTCGCGCCCAAAAACGCAATGCTGAAATGGCTAACAAATTAGCCAACGAATATCTTGATGCGTCAGCAAACAAGATTGAAAATCGTGCTAACACGATAGATGACACGCCTCGTCTTAAAATCATCGGTCTCGGTGGTATGGACGGTGGTGGCTCAAAAAACATGATGTTGCTCGAGTTCCAAAACGACGCCATCGTGATTGACGCCGGTAACGACCTTGGTGTTGATTTGCCAGGTATTAACTATGGTATTGCCGATACGAGCTATCTCGAATCGATTAAGCATAAATTGCGTGGCTACGTGATTACCCATGGTCACCTTGACCATATCGGTGGCTTGCCACACATCATTCCAAAGGCACCAGCGCCAGTATATGGTAGTAAATTTACCATTGGGCGTGTCGAAGAAATCTTCGAGAACTTTGGCTTGCCAATGCCCGAAGGCTTCGAAATGCAAACTATCGTTATGAACGAAAATACGCACGAGCGCCTTAAGGTTGGCAGCTTCTTTATCGAACTTGTACGTGTAACGCACTCTATTCCTGGTTCAACCGTAGTGGTTGTCGATACACCAGTTGGCCGTGTTGTTAACACCGGTGACTTCCGGTTTGACCCAGAACCACTCGACCACGAACGCACCGATATGGAGCGCTTAAAAGAGCTTGGTAACGAGGGTGTGTTGGTGCTACTTTCAGAAAGTACCACTACCGAACGTGCTGGTCGCACGCCAAGTGAAAGCACTATCGAATCAAGCTATGTGCAGATTTTAGATCAAGCACCAGGCCGTGTATTCGTAGCAGTTTTCTCGACCAATATTAACCGTATCCAGATGATTATTAATGCTGCCGCACATCATGGTCGCAAAATTGCACTTGATGGCCGTAGCATGATGAGCACACTCGAAATGGCCGTGCGCCATGGCTTTGTGAAAGTACCAAAGGGTACCTTTATTCCGATTGCCAGCGCCAACACGCTACCTGATGACAAAGTTATTGTTATCTGTACTGGTGGCCAGGGTGAGCCAAGTTCTGCGCTAATGCGTATGAGTACTGGCGACCACCGTCACGTCAAGATGAAGCCACAAGATACCGTCGTACTTAGTTCGACACCTATCCCAGAAACAGGTAACGATGCACTTATTGGCGCTATGGTTGATGATCTTATGCGTAAGGGTGTACACGTATTTCAGCACACGACACACGATCTTGACGGTTGCGGTCCGCTGCACGTTTCAGGTCACGCAAGTATCGAAGAATATCGCGAAATGATTGATGTCATGAAGCCAAAGTTCTTCGTGCCAATTTACGGTTCGTATCGCTCTAAACAGCGTCACGCCGAGATTGCAATCGAACAGGGTATTCCACGTAATCACACATATAATGCCGAAAACGGTGACGTTCTAGCATTTACGGGCGATAAGATGGAACATCTCGGCCAAGTGCCTCATGGTACTGTGCTTGTTGACCAAACTGGTGCGATTGTAAGCAACGTAGTTGTTAAGGATCGCATTATGATGGCGCAAGACGGTATTGTTGCAGTTGTCTTAACCGTCGACCGCAAAACTGGTACAAGCATGACAAGCCCCGATATCATTAGCCGTGGTTTTATCTACATGCGAGATAACGAGGATCTTATGACCGAGCTTCGTAATGAACTCCGTCGTGCTGTCCAGCAACGATTCAAGCGCGTTGACCTTGATAGGTTCAAGCAAGAAATCAAAGAACATGTAACCCATTTCTTGTACGAAAAGACGCAACGCTCACCAATTGTGATACCTGTTATTAACGTTGTTGGCAAAGCTCCTGGCCAAAATGGCCCAGAGGGTAAGCCTGGCAATAACAATAGCAACAAGAGCCCTGAAGAAGCCGCTAAAGACGAAGCAGCCAACCAAGCGCGTCGCTTTGCGCAACTTCGTCAGCAGCTTCTTAACCAAGACGCTCGCACCGACTAGACATAAGCGCAATTCTGTGGTATAATATACTACATGGAATCAAAAACCATGCCGCTAGATGCAGCTGTATCTAACGATTCAATAACAGAGCTCATGGGCTCAATCAAAAGTGCTGTCGAGAAAGTAGCCGAAGCCAAGGTGCTGACACTTTCTCGCTCTTTTGATACGAGCGGCTATACGCAGGATGTACCTGCGCCTGCCGAGGGTATCAAGGATATGCGCGTAGTCTACTTTCCGGCTTCTCTCGCACCACTAGAAAAAACCAGCCCAGACGAAAATCCGAAACAGGTCATTGCGACTATTAGCTTGCAACGTGAATCTGCAGCGGATGGTCATGAAGCTCCGGCATACGAATATGTGATTTACGCTGACGGCATAGAACGTTTTGAAAAACGACGCGCCACCGGTAAGAGCCATATCTTACTTGCCCGTAGGGCTCTTCGTGATCAACGCCTTGGTGTTGCCTGGGATGAGCGTCGCCAACACCTTCGGTTTGCCCGAGAGGGTCGTCAGCGCCAACGCGCGCAAGGTACGACAAAGGTTAATGAAGCAGAAGTATATCTGCTCAATCATTTACTTAATCCCTCGTAATACTTAGTAAGAACTTATAAATAGGGTAAAATAAAACAGTTATGGCAAAAAAGAAAAAGACTACCAAGCGCAAGAGTCGCAAAGAAGTCATCGACGAATCACCGAAAACCACCAGTTACTTCTGGCGGCAGGTATTTGCGTTCGTGCTCATTGTACTGAGCTTATTCCTATTTTTGGGCGGTTTTGGCTGGGGCGGCGCACTACCCGTAAAGCTGTTTGATATTGCCAGCTGGGGCGTGGGCCTGGTTGCCTATATATTGCCGTTTGTACTCTTGTATCTAGCCGTACACAAACTCAAACACGAAGAACATATTATCCCGTTCGTTAAGTTATTAAGTAGCTTTTTGTTTGTGGCATGTCTAGCAGGCATGATGCACGTATTTGTTGGTAAAGACGAAGCCTCTAAAGCGGCAGCCGATGGCACGTATGGTGGCGAAATCGGCTATGTTGCAAGTAGTGGCTTACAGTTATTCCTAAATAGCATGACGGCATTTATTGTCTTTTTTGTTTTTGCCTGGATTGCGTTTATGTTGATGTCTGGCATGTCGCCAAAGCAGATGTTTGGCTGGATGCTCAAACCGTTTAAGCGCAAACAATCTGAAGATACAGATTTGAGCGACCTAAAAAAGAAAGAAGAAGAACACAAATTCCAAATGCATGCTGGCGTACCGGTTGAGCACCATGCTCAGACCGAAGATGCTAAGCCAGCACCACGTCTCAGTAGCCTAAAAAATAGCGCCGTTAAGCTTTCTGCTGTCGAAGATCATGCGGCTCTTACCGCAGCAAGCGACCCAGACTGGAAGTTCCCAAGCCTGAGCCTCCTGAGCGCCAAGCAAGATAAGGCTGACCCAGGTGATGTAGAGGGAAACGCCGAAATTATTCGCGAAAGCCTTGCCAACTTTGGTATCGAAGTTGAGATGGAAGGCGCCAACGTTGGTCCACGTGTAACCCAGTACACGCTCAAGCCTGGTACAGGCGTTAAGATGAGTAAAATTGTTGGCTTAGGCGATAACATGGCCTATGATCTAGCAGCTACATCGATTCGTATCGAAGCTCCTATCCCCGGTAAACGTGCCGTTGGTGTCGAAGTACCGAACGTAAAATCGGCGACAGTGACCATGCAGAGCTTGATGAATTCGGATGAATGGAAGAAAGAGACAAGCCCACTCGCATTTAGTGTTGGTAAAGATATTGGGGGCAACCCAATTATCGGTGATCTTGCAGATATGCCACACATGCTTGTTGCTGGTCAAACTAAATCTGGTAAGTCGGTTATGATTAACTCGTTCTTAACTAGTTTGTTGTATCGAAATAGTCCGGCAGATTTGAAACTTATTTTGGTTGACCCTAAGCTCGTTGAAATGGCGCCATACAACGATATCCCGCACCTGTTAACGCCTATCGTTAACGAGCCCGAGAAGTGTATTAGTGCGCTAAAGTGGGCGGTTGCCGAGATGGAACGCCGGTATCGTAGTCTTGCTGATGAAAAAGTTCGTAATATCGCCGAGTACAATAATAAACGTCAAGAAGAAGGTATGCCGTATATCGTGATTGTTATCGACGAGCTTGCCGACCTTATGATGATGGCTGCACGCGATGTGGAGGCCTTGATTGTACGTATTGCCCAAAAGGCACGTGCCGTTGGTATCCACCTTGTGCTTGCTACTCAGCGTCCGAGCGTTGATGTGATTACCGGGCTTATTAAAGCTAACGTGCCAGCTCGATTAGCGTTTACCGTCAACAGCCAGGTAGACAGCCGCACGATTATCGATATGGTTGGTGCCGAAAAACTACTTGGGTATGGTGATATGCTCTTTTCGACGCCAGAAATGTCAAAACCTAAGCGTATCCAGGGTGCCTTTATATCTACCGAAGAAACACAAAAGCTCACTGATTTCTTACGTGAACAGCGTATGCCACGATACGATGACGAAATTGTCAGTATGCCCGTACAGCTCAATGGTAAGGGTGGCATTGTTGTCGAACATTCCAATACTGACGAAGATGACGATATGTGGCACGAAGCCGTACGCGTGGTAATCGAAAGCGGCAAGGCAAGCACCAGCTTGCTACAACGCCGCCTACGCATTGGCTATGGCCGTGCAAGCCGTATTATCGACGAAATGGAAGAACGTGGTGTGATTGGGCCTGCCGACGGCTCGCGGCCTCGTGAAGTGCTTGTACGCAGTATGGACGAAGTCTTTGGTAGCCATGACGAAGTACCAGGTGCAACCCAAATTCCTGTATCAGACGACCCTCGCGACGAATACCTTACAAACTAACGTATGTTTACAAACCGTTTGCTAGCGGTGTACCATAGGGTTAAAGGGGGCTAAAAATGAAAATGATTCGCGAAAACAACACACCACCGGGCTTCTCGGTTGATGATCTAGAACTTACAGGCGCTTCATCGTATGACGAGGCGCTTTTTTCTTTATATGCCATTCGGTATACCCGCCCAGCGCCTACCGATGAGTTCTCAGACCTACCATTGCCGATATTCCCGGCAGAATATTCAAACGATTGGCATCATGACCAACATCACGCATTTTTTCCAAATGTAAGCCCGCTGCTACAAGGTCCTGCTGGTAGGATACTGCGTCATTCTCGTTTGCAATACGGTAATGCCGACTTGCATTCCGAATATCATTACTTATACGATGGCGTACAGGTGCCGCTTGACCCAAAGCAACGCTTGGCAACCATTGTGCTAGCGTGTGCTGGCTATGTGCCCGAAACAGCCATCGATGTGCGTTATCGCAAGCCCGTAGAGGTACGGTTGGATGCCGAACTTCGCCGTCATATGCAAGAAGATTTGATTTATCCCGAAGCGCGAATGAGCGACACGACGGGTCTTGATATTAACAATAGCCAACGGGGCATCTTTTTGATGAATTGTGCGCTTAACGAAGATTTAGACCATATTCGTAGCACCTTACTCGAGGAGTTCGTAGAAACACCCGATCCGAAACGAAGGCTAAAACTAGGTATGTTTATCGTTGATAGGGCGTTTGATAGGGCAACCGAGCCGGTGCAAGACGTATATCGAATTGCTCACCGTCGTGGGTATATTCATCCTGCACAGCGCGATGATCCAGTTGGGCTTATGCGTGCAATTGTGCTCAATCATCAGCCAGACTACTTTAGGACGCTCGAAGAGCGTGTACTTGAAACGCTCGCGGCTTGACTAACAGAGGTAAATAGTCTACAATACATCTGTTAATAAAACTTCAGGTTTCCACCACTCGGGGAGGCAACCGATAATCCAATGGAAGGAGTGCTCGTGCACAACTACGAGATTGCTGTACTGTACCATCCTGATCTCGAAATAGATCTTGATAAAGCAGCAGCTAAAGTTACAAAAGTTATCACCGATAATGGTGGTAAGGTTGTTAGTGATGACAACTGGGGCAAGCGAAAACTTGCATACAAAATTAAAGGTCATGACCACGCTGTATATGTTTTTTATGCAGCTGAACTACCTGCAGACAGCGTCAAAAAGATTGAGGCAACCCTCAACATTACTGACGAAGTAATCCGTTTCTTGATTACCAAGCCGGATACTAAGGCTATTGCTACGGCCGAAGCCTTTAAGGCAGCTCGTGCTAAGAAGCAAGCTGGTCGCGATGCACATCGCTCAGAAGAAAAAGAAGAATCAAACGAATAATTACTTAGGCTAAACAGGGGAATACGACATGGCACGAAGTTTTAATCAAGTAGTACTAATGGGTAATTTAACGCGCGATCCAGAACTGCGCTCAACTCCTAGCGGTCAGAATGTTTGTAGCTTTAGCTTGGCATTAAACCGCAGCTGGAAGGGTGCCGATGGCAGCCAACAAGAAGTAACCGATTATGTAGATGTAACAGCTTGGGGCCCAATGGGTGAAAACGTTGCAAAGTTTGTAACGAAGGGTCGCCCAGTGCTTGTAAGCGGTCGCTTGCAAAGCCGTGCTTGGGAACAAGACGGTCAAAAGCGCAGTAAAGTTGAAGTTGTTGCAACTGACGTTACGTTCCTCGGTGGACGTGGCGAAGGTGGCGATGGCCCAGCTCCATCAGCAGCACCTGCAAAACCTGCTAATAAAGACGTAGTTATCGAAGATATATCAGATGAACCAATTGATCTCAGTGAGATCCCATTCTAGAAAGGAATTTATAACATAATGGCAAAGAACAGACGAAAACAAGTAACCGGCGCGGTTTACTTTGACTACAAAGACGTAAAGACGTTGCAACGATTTGTGAACCAGTTTGGTCAAATCGAGGTGCGCAAGCGGACTGGTTTAACCGAAATGCAACAGCGTCGCCTCGCAAAGGCTATCAAGCGCGCACGTCACATTGCACTATTACCATTCGTAGCTCACAACTAATCACTTAGCCTGGGTAGAGGGGGTGTTTGTATGAATATTCAATCTAAAAAAGAAATTGCAGATGCGATTTTTACGAAATTAAACCCGCATTTCAGCACCTTACTCGGTACGAACCAAGGGTTTGGCTTTCAGACCTCAGGAAGTAATCTTACACAAGAACTGAGTGTGGCGCTTAAAGACTGGTTCGAGCACGATGATTCATCAAAACTTGAAGCACTTTTGCGTACCGCCCAGCTTACGAATGTATTATCCGAGCAAGAGCTCAACTCGTTTCTTGATCAAATTGAAGCGGCAAAGTAATAAGGAAACTATATGGCATTTGGCATAACTGATCTTAAAAAGGGTGTGATTTTTCAGCTTGACGGCACTCCATACCGTGTGGTCGAATACGGCCAAAAGGTTATGGGGCGTGGTGGCTCGATTGTGAATGTGCGCATCAAAAGTTTGCTTGACGGCAAAGTACTCGAAAAGACTTTTAAGGGTAATGAGGCAGTAGAACCAGCAGATGTTGGCTACCAAAATGTGCAGTATTTGTACAACGACGGAGCTAAGTTCTATTTTATGGATAATGATACCTACGAACAGATAGAAGTATCCGCCGACTTAGTAGGCGAATACGCTGGCTTCATGAAAGAAGGTGACACTGTTAAGGCGCAAACGTTTGATAAGCAAGTTATCAATATCGAACTCCCTAAAAACGTGTATTTAACGGTTACCTATACCGAATCTGTTGTTAAGGGAGATACCACCAGCAGTGTCCTAAAAGATGCTACTGTTGAAACGGGTATAACCATCAAAGTGCCTGCCTTTATTAAGCAGGGTGATGTTATCAGCGTTGATACCGAATCTGGCGCCTACCGCGAACGTAAAAAATAGGTATTATGCTTAAGTATCTAGGTGTACTATGGTACTAGGTATGCAAAAAGCCAAACTATAAATCGAATAAAAAGGAATACATATGGCCAGAGAAGTACAAGAATTTGAGATTATTGAGCTAGGCACACGCGTTACTGAAACACTCGAGCAAGAGCAAGTTCCGGTAGAGGTTTTGCAATTACTTGGCGATTTTGCTGTCGAAGCCGCATAGGAGTTTATGACCAAACAACGGCTTGACCACGAACTAGTACAAAGAGGGCTTGTTGTAAGCCGTTCCCAGGCCGAAAGCTACATTAAACTAGGCAAAGTATTTGTTGATAAAAAACAGATATCGAAACCTGGTTTTTTTGTATCCAGCGAGGCAAAAATTACCCTTAAGCAGGCTGAACAATACGTCAGTAGGGCGGGCTTAAAGCTTGCCAGTGTTGCCCAAACACTCAAATTAGACTTTGCCGATGCCATTGTTTTGGATGTTGGCAGCAGTACGGGCGGCTTTACTGATTACGCGCTTAAGCGCGGAGCAAAAAAAGTATTCGCGGTGGATGTTGGTACTAATCAGCTGCACCCAAGTTTGCACGGAAACGACAAGATTGAGTTACATGAGCAGACCGATATTCGCGATTTTATACCTCTGGTAAAGCCGACTATCGTGGTGATTGATGTGTCGTTTATTAGCTTGCGCGAAATTCTGCCACACATCGCTAAAATTAGTGGCAAAAATACGCGCATCGTAGCCATGGTTAAGCCGCAGTTCGAGGCCGGCAGCGGCACGCGACATAAGGGCGTTATCAAAAATGATGCTATGCGTCGTGAGATTTTAAAAGATTTTGAAGGCTGGGTAAAAAAGTATTTCGTTATTATAGATAAAGCCGATTCGGATGTAGCAGGCGCCAAGGGCAACAAAGAAAGATTCTATCTGCTAACATTGACAAAATAGCAATAAAATGCTAATGTTAATTCATGGCTATAAAACAAACAAATCCAAATAGTGACAATCAACCATACGAATCTGCAGTAGCAAATCTTAGCAGTACTGTTACTGCCAAAATATTCGAACAAGGATTCAAGAGCGACGAGCCGGGTGCACCTGCGCTTGTTGAGAGCAATGACGGTCAGGTTTATTCGCTGAGCGGGTACACCGGCGAAAAGGGTCCTGAAACAGTAATCGATAAAGTAACCGGGCGAACCGTTCGTTATGTTATTGATGCTAATGGTATCGTATGGGACAGCGGTGTCGATGAAGTCACTCAAAAAACACCCCTCGATAAAATCTACCAATTAAATGGTAACTTGTCAGCTGCCACACCCGTTAGTGAAGCAAGGCGAAGTGAGTTCATCGTGGCTGAGATTGAGCGCGATAGAGGCTTTCTACCAATGGGTGTTCTGCAGGCAGAAGCAATGCCTCTAGTACCCGGTGCAACGCTTACCGAAGCCGAAAGCAGGGCAATCTCAAAGAGAAACAATCGTGGTCCGCTTAAGAAACTGGGCAATGCCGTAACGGCCGCCTTTGTTAGCAGGCAATAGATACGCATTTACATTTTATGTTCTAGTAGTACATTAGATAGTACGTACTATGTCTATCGATCAGCTACCACTCGTAGAAGCTAAAAATCATGATGCGGTTATGAATATTGTGATTGGTATTGGCGATGCAGTGCGTCGCGCAAAACAACAGGACTTAATTCAGCCACCAAATCCTCATCAACTTGGCTTGCCGCATGCTATTGTAGCGACCCCAGCAGGCAATTGTGCCAAAGTGTACATTGAAGACCTGGTAGCAGGCGAACAATATACATTTATCCCTGATACATGGAACCCGCTAAAAGCGCGGTTTGGCGCTGCATTATCTGATGAAATGCGGCTAATGGTGCCACTTGGTACCGATAATCTGCAGATGCGTACCGTTGTACGGTATACCGTACCGGCACCAGTGATTAGTCCAGCTATTCCAGTTATAGATCCGTATAAACTTGGTATGCTCGAACGACATGTCGAAGACCTTCGGCCAATCAGTGCTGATGAATATACTAGTATTTTCCAAGAGCGATTGGTATCTTTTTACGAAAAAAAGAATACCACAAACACGAGACGCTTTGGTGCTCGAATTATAGAATTCTTTAGGGGTTAGTAATTGACAAATTAGTATAATTTATGCTATAATATGTATTGCTTTTGTCACTCGTCACTGTGTGAGGGTGATGAGGGAGCACCGGGGATAATCCCCGAAGTCGGGTAACACCGACATTCACAATTCGCGAGATTGGATTATCAGCTATGGACCGCATCAAACGGCTCATTGCGATGCTGGGCGCGCTTGTCGTTGCCTGCGTCGCGAGCCTGTTCGTGGTGGTGCCTTCGGCATCCGCAAGCGAGTACGACTGCGTCGACGCCAGCAAGGCGGTTCTGTCCCACACCTGGGATGGCACCACTGGCACGGTCAAGGTCACCCTCGGCGGCGAGAAGCCGCTCTGCAAGAAGTTCTACATCGGTGTCGCGCTCTACAGCTTCGACAACCCCGACGCGGGGATGTGGCCGCAGACGCTCAGCGGTGTGAACCGTGGTTCGCTTCAGAACCCCGGTGACTCCGTGACGGTGTCTGCACCCGCTGGCTGCGGCCAGCGCGATGCCTACGCGGGCTACGGCGAAGAGCCGCAGCCGAGCAAGACCCTGACGGCGCCGGGCAAGCCCTACGAGCCCAAGTTCGTCAGCAATTTGAGCAAGGGTCCGAACACCTATGCGCAAGACGCGCCCGCCAGCTGCATCAAGCAGCCGGTGGTCTCGCCCAAGGCGCAGCTCACCTCGATCTGTGAGGCGGGTGGTGCTTCGATCGTTGGACAGCTCGACAACAGCATGAGCGAGGCAACTCCTCAGCACAACGCGACGGTGCTCTATCGCCTGAAGGCCAGTGATGGCCAGCAGATCGAGAAGTCCGTCGAGGCGGGCAAGGTCGAGGAGGTCATCCTGCCGTTTGAAGGCAACGTCTCCGTCACGGTGACGGCGTTCTTCGAGGGTGAGGTGCAGCTCGAGCTCACGGACACGTTCTCGTCCGAGAAGTGTGGGCCGGAGGTTCTTCCTCCGACCGCTACGGCCGCCATCAGCAAGGCGGTCTGCACGGACGGGGATGGGCCGCTGGCCTATGCGACCATCGTCAACACGACGTCGGTCGCGAACCTGCCGTCGAAGACCGTCCAGGAGGACACCAACGTCACCGTCGTGGTGACGTCGTCCATCGGGTTCAAGAAGACCGTCACTGTGGCGCTCGGCAAGAGCATCACGGTTCCGGTTCCGCTGAAGGTGGGTCAGAAGGTCACCATCACGGTGAAGTACAACGGTGAAGAACTGGCCCAGAAGACCATCACCGCCAACTGCACCGTGCCGCAGACGCCGACCAAGACCCCGCCGTCGACGCTGCCTCAGACTGGGGCGGTGAGCTCCCAGGAGCTCGCCATCGCCGCTGGTCTGCTGGCTGTCGGCACTCTGCTGATGCTGATCTCGCGTCGTCGTACCGAGGCCCCCGCGGCCCCGTAACCGACATCGCTCTGGGTGGGCGCGTAGTACATACTACGCGCCCACCCGGGCACATCCGCCTACCGTTTGGTAGGTTTTTTTCATGCCTGCTCATAATTTACAAAACACCTTAAATATGATATAAATTAGCACAGCAATCTTCGGGGGACCGAAGGGAGCGGAACCTTTGGTCCCAAAAGACCGAAGTCCTTAACACCCAACTACTTGATTGGAGGTGGTTCGTCATGAATCGGCGAATCATCGCATGGCTGACGGCACCCGCCGTCGCGCTCGGCATCATGGTGGGGGTTAGCGCCCCCGCCAGTGCAGCACCCGGTGATGTCACGGTGACCAACACGGTCTCGTGTGGCATGGGTCCGGGTGTCCAGACCATCGTCAACAACACCGCTACGGACCTCAACATCGTCAACGAGACGGTGCAGTACCCCAGTGGCCACTTCAACTTCCCTGATCCGGTCGTGCTCACGGCCGGCGGTCAGGGCGGTGGTGGCTGGGAGTTCGCTAGCAACCAGGGCGACATCGCCTACGAGTGGATCGTCAAGAACGCTGACACCGGCGAGGTCTACTACGACCAGTGGTTCGCCTTCGACTGCAACACGGTCAAGGCCAACCCGAGCGGTCAGACCTGCGGTACCAGCGGAACTTTCGGGGGAATCAACGGCTACGCCACCCCGAAGTCGGTCTACTACGTCACGCAGGGCAACGGCCCGGGTAGCATCGCTACCCAGTCCGCCCCGATCTCGCTCACGCAGGCGTTCCAGGACGTCCCGTGGTCGTTTACACCTCAGTCGGGCGACACGACCTTCAGTCTGTCTGTCAGGGATGCTTCCGATGACTCGGAGCTCACCTCGGCGACGCTGTCGGTCATGTGTACGTCGGCATACGTGACGTCCGTCTTCTGCGACCAGTACGTGCCCATCATCGGTGCGAACATCGATGCGACGCTCGACCCGAGTGGGCACACCTACGAGCTGAAGATCAACGGCACCACGGTCTACGGCCCCGCCAACATCCCCGCTGGCGAGTACGTTTCCGAGCCGATCAACCCGACGGGACTCGTGCCCGGTTCGACCTACACGGCCGAGCAGTATCTCGATGGTGTTCTCTACGAGACCGCCGACAGCGGGCCTACGAGTGGCACTGTCCCGAACTGCACGGCGCCGGTCTACACGGTTCTCCCGAAGCTGTCCGGCAAGGCGGCTGTTGGCTCCAAGCTGACGGTCACGGCCGCCGCCACTTCGGCCAGCCTGCCGGTCGAGCTGTACTACATCTGGCGTGTCAACGGTGTCGCAGTGCATGTCGGGTCCAGCCTTGTGCTTACCTCTGCGATGTACGGCAAGAACGTCCGCTGTGACGTCGAGCTGTACGACGCCAACTACCAGCAGGCGGTCATCAAGTCGACTGCCACCGTCAAGGTGGGGCTCGGCGTGGCGCCGGTCGCCAAGGTCAAGCCGACCATCGTCGGTAAGGCCAAGGTCGGCTACACCCTCAAGGTGAAGTCGGTCGGCGTGTGGTCGCCCAAGCCCACGAGCTACAAGTACCAGTGGTACCGCAAGGTGGGTACCAAGCTCGTGCTCATCAAGGGCGCCATCAAGTCGAGCTACAAGCTCGTCAAGGCAGACCGCAAGCACCGGGTCATCCTGTTGGTGACGGCCGTCAAGGCCTACTACAACAAGGGGAAGGCCTTCTCGGCGTACACCGCCATCGTCAAGTAGCTGGGGAAGCCGAGTGGCGCTCTTTCTGCAAGCCATGCAGATAGAGCGCCCTCGGCGCCTCAACAAGTTTTATGGCTATCCTTTCATTACAAATACGTTGTGGATAGATACTCGTAAAACTAAACGTTGAACTTAAATTCAACCACATCACCAGGCCGCATAACGTAGGTTTTGCCTTCGGTACGCATTTTTCCGGCAGTCCGAGCAGCTGAGCGTGAACCAGCCGCAATCAAATCATCATAATCAACAATGTCAGCAGCAATAAAACCGCGCTCAAAATCGCCATGAATGACACCTGCAGCTTGTGGGGCAGTTGCGCCAGTAGGGATAGTCCAGGCGCGAACTTCTTGTTCGCCTGCGGTTAGGTAACTTTGTAAGCCAAGTGTTTCGTAGGCAGCGTGGATGAGCTGAATTAAGCCAGATTCGGTAATGCCGTATTCTTGAAGCATCTCGGTTCGATCGGCTTCGTCTAGACTTCGTAATTCATCTTCTAATTTTGCATTAACAAATAAGGCCCGACTTGGTGCTACAAGTTTTGCAAGCTCGGCTTGCTTTGCTGTATCTGTTAAGGCCGCTTCATCAACATTGAACAAATAAATTATCGGTTTTGCAGTTAAGAGCTGTAGCTCTTTATATTCGGCAATCGTAGTACGGAGTTTTTCGTCATTATATATAGGAGTGCCCGCATCGAGTAGCGCATGCGCAGTTGCTAGAGCATCGGCAAATGGTTTCTTTTTAGTATCGGCACGGGCCTCTTTTTGGACGCGTGGCAGTACCTTATCAATAGTCTGTAAATCTGCCAGAACGAGCTCGGTGTTAATAACATCGATATCATTATCGGGGTGAAGCTCGTTATCGACATGGATAACATTTGGGTCGGTAAAATCACGCACTACTTGCACGATAGCCGCGCATTCACGAATATGGCTCAAGAACTTATTACCCAAACCTTCACCCTCGCTGGCACCTGCAACGAGGCCTGCAATATCAGTAAATTCTACTGTTGCGGGTAAGATTTTTTTGCTACCAAAAACTGCAGCAAGCTTTTCGAGCCGTGGGTCTGGTACGGGCACGATGCCTGTATTTGGCTCGATTGTTGCGAACGGATAGTTCGCGGCCAAAATATTATTGTTCGTTAACGCATTAAACAGGGTGGACTTGCCAACGTTGGGCAAGCCAACAATTCCGATAGATAAACTCATAATTGGTTCATATTATAACAGGGAAGCCGCCGACATGCATAAGCGTTGTGTTTAGTCGCGGTACATGGTTAAATTAACGAAAGCGTAAAGTTATGTTTATATGACAAAAGAAGACGATAAAAACGTAGATACCACTACAGGCACCGAACAAAAAGTCGACAGCACCGCATCGTCATCTGTTGTCGTGGGCAAGGTCAGCAACAATAAGCTTGTCTTTTGGCGCGATTGGACAAAAAAGAGATGGGTAGTATTTTTGATAATCTGTTTTGTATTTATTGCTGCAACGGCTACAACTGGATTGCTGGTATTGTTCTCTAATAAAGATGCTGTCGTGCCGACAGTTGATACTTCAAGCACGCAATATATCGACGCCGTAACGGGCAAAAACTCTACTAAGGGAGACCAAATTGTTGCAAAAAAGGATGCAACAACAGTGCTTAAGAGCGGTTCTAGCGCAACTGATGTCACGCAGTCTGATGTGAAATTTTCAAGTGTAGATGATGCGACCACAAAAGCTTCGCTTTATTATGATGCTGGCGAGTATGGAAAGTCACTTGAAGTCTACCTTGTTGCTGATAGCATGCAAGGTACAAAAACCTATGTTTTCTATGAAAGAGTTGGCATTACTGCCAAGCTTGCAGGTAATAAATCAGTTGCTGTTCAGTATTTTCAAAAAGCAAAGACAGCTTTGAGTGCTCGGACGGGATTAGAGGCTTCTGTAGTTAGTGGCGGAATCGCGTATTATGATGACCAAATCAAGGAATTAAGTAAATGATTAAAAGATTAGCGCGCCTCGTAGCAGCTTTTGTGTTTATTGCTGCAGTTTTTGGAAACCAAATTGCTGTATATGCAGCAATTTCTAATCAAGCTCACTCAAAGACTGAAGAAACATTTAATAATGGTGTCTACCTAGTCACTGCTTATTCTACTGATGTTACGGCCCCAACATCGACACTGGATATATATTTTAAGACAAAACCATCGACAGCATTCACGATTGATGTGATTGATGCAGATATGTGTAAGACAAATGCAAAGGGCTTTACTTCAAATCCGTATACTCTCGACGCAGGTTTTAGTTCTATTACTGCCGCAGACAACAAGAAGGAAGTAACGTACTATACTGCAACTTGGGGCAGCTCAAGTAAAAAAGTCACAGGATTGGTTAATATGTCCACGGCAAATCCGCCAAGCCCAACTTGCACGAAAACAATCAGCCTTACTGCGGCACAGGCGGCAGCCATACCATTCGACAACACTACTAATAGCTGGAAGATGGGCTTCACTGCTTCGGGTCGACCTAGTGCAAATGTTGGGTTTGAGTATGTGAATGTATTTAGGGTAGTTGTAAACAACCCCAGTGCGCTAGTAAGCTACCGTGGATACAAAAGTGACGGGGCAAACTGGTCTAAATACATATATGCGGTTGATGCACAGGGTAGATTTACTGACTACGGTAACATTACATTTCCTATAAGCCCTGATTGTAGCGTTCCAGACGGTACGACTGTGACAAGGTCTTTCTATATATCCGACCCAGATAATGGCAATGTTAATGTTCAGCCCAATCCCTGGTATGTCAGACTTATGAATTTAAGCACTGGTAAGCTAGTTCCGATAGTGGCTTCGTCAAAGGGCACAGAGAAAAACGGCACAGATTTTTATCCAGCGAATGCGTCAGGAATAACATCGATCGTCTCTTATAAGATGACAGGCGGCGTCAATTATCGTTGGGAGCATATAAATGTATTTGATAACAACACTGTTAAATTCTCAATGCCGTTTGACAGCATTGGCTGCCAGTATCCTACCGCCACTGCAACCCCCAAAGTTACTGCTGCAAGTGCGACGAGCGTTGGCACAAATCCGATTAATTTTACTAAAAGCGTCACTATAACAAACTACCAATCAACACCTTTTGCTGTTTCGTATAAAGTTTCCAGAAAAGTTAACAATGGCGCGTACGCTGATATTTCGAGCAGTACACTTAATGGTGTGAATGCCAATGGCACCTATGCATTGGCGGGCGAGACCTACACTCCAGCCGTAGGTGATACCTCAGTATGCTACAAACTTACATTGCTAAGTGCTAGCCCAACCCCAAACTTCGTTACGTTAAACCCTCCATCTGAGGACTGTACAACAATAACACCACCACCAGTGCCACCGAGCATAACGCTTACCGGCACTACATATGAGAAGGGTGCGGGAGGTGCGGCAAATATTACTGCGACGTTAAATTGTAACACCTATGCGGGTTCTGTAGTATGGTCAACATCTAATGGTTCGGGTCTTACAAATGGCTCATGGACCGATTCCTGCGTATCGGGTGGAACATTTACCCATCCCGTAAATGCGAACACGGGCAATGCTCTTGATGGTAAGGCACCAGGCAACTACAACTACACCGCGAGTGCATCTAGCCCATCAGGGGTAACTCCGGCTGCTCCAGTAGCAGTAAATGTATATGAAGTTCCGTTTGTTCGGTTCTTTGGCCAGGATATTTCTGTATGCGGTAGTGGTGATACAAGCCAATTTATGTTTGATACTGCCAACGGTAAAAAAGGTTCCTTCTCTAGTCTTGCGACAATTTTTAATTCTTTGGGCAGTAATACGTTTGCGGGATTACACACAGAGGATCCGAGCGGTAGTCGAGATAAGATTAGGAGCACTTGGTCATCATTAGTAGCAGGTGCTTGCAATAGTCAGACAATTACATTCCCCGCCGACTCAAGTGCTCTGACATCGGGCGTAGATCTAAGTGCCTCCGGAAAGCGCTATTATAAGACTACTAACGCTTCGATATCGGGTACATTAGGTGGCCAAGTTACCATTAAAGATAGCGGAAGCGTGACAATATCTGGTGATATTATCAACAATGCGATACCTACTAACGCATTTACGCCTGCGACTATGGGAACGGCTCCAGTGCTATTGATAAAGGCGCAAAATATTTACATTAGCCCTAATGTAAAACGAATTGATGCAGTCTTATTTGCAAGCGGTGATATTTATACGTGTGGTAATGGCGCATCACCAGCGCGTGCTAACTGGGATAACCTACCATCAGATAGCCCCGCTGGCTGTAGATCGACGCTCATAATCAACGGGGCGTTATATGCAAGCAATGTTCACTTTATGCGTTCAACAGGTACGCGTTTGCTTGCTAATACAAGTACTAGCTATGCTGGTTTTGGTGCCCCTGCAACTGACAATACAAACCCAGCCGAAGTAGTCAATTATCCTGCATATCTTAATTTTATGCCGTTAAACTTACCTGACGACAGTAGCTCGAAGCCAGACGCATACTTTAATATGCCACCTCGATTATAAAAATACGTTGTTATCCATAACGCTTATGCTACAATTACAGGTATGAGCGTCCTTAGCGGCGTCACGGACTTTTTTGGTCTAGACATTGGTACATCAGCGATTCGGTTAGTGCAATTACGGGGCAGTGGTCCAGTAAAAGCACTCGTCAAATATGCGCTAGTACCGGTGGATAGCAAATTAGTACTCAGTGATGCAAAAGCAGATCAACAAAAAATAGCAGGCATTATAAAAGAACTGGTGGGACAGTCAAAAGTCACGACCAGGAACGTTGCAGTGGGCTTGCCGTCGCAGCGTGTTTTTACTGCTGTTGTTGATATCGAGCGTTTAAGCAAGGCAGAACTCGAAAAGACTATTCATTATCAAGCCGATACACTTATTCCTACACCACTAGACGAAAGTAAGATCGACTGGGCGCTACTTGGCGATTCACCACAAGACACTAATAAGGTAGAGATACTTTTGTCTAGCGTAGCAAATGACTTTATAGAATCACGCCTGGATATGCTCGAAGGCATTGGTTTAAACGTTATTGCGTTTGAGCCCGATGCGGTAGCGCTGGCTCGCGCAATTATCCCAAGTGATGCTACGGGTGCGCAAATGGTTATTGATATGGGAAGTATGGCATCAGACTTGGTTATTTCGCTTAACGGCGGTCCTCGCTTGACCCGTTCAATCCCGACCGGCACGGATACTATTCTTAAGGCGGCTATCCAGAATTTAAACATTGACGATAAACAAGCAGAACAGTTTGTATACAAATTTGGTCTAAGCAAAGATAAGCTAGAGGGCCAGATATATAACGCAATTATTGGTACGGTAGAAGTTCTTATTGGCGAGATTGAAAAATCAATTAAGTTCTTCCAGTCACGTTATCCGGCGGTACCGCTTGACAGGATTATTGTTACCGGTGGCGCCTCAACACTCCCCGAATTTCCATTATTCTTAGCTAATAAATTTGCTATCAATGTAGAGATTGGTAATGCCTGGCGCAATGTTTCGTTCCCAACAGACAGGCAAAACGAGCTATTGGCTGTTTCTAATCACTTTGGCGTAGCCACTGGCCTTGCGGAGCGTACCGAATGATTCAGTTAAACCTACTACCAGATGTAAAAACGAAGTATATAAAGGCACAGCGTACTAAAAGAATGGTGCTTGTAAGCTCAATTCTTATTTCTTCTGCCGCTCTTGGTATACTCGCTATTCTTGCAAGCGTCGTGTATGGAGTGCAAAAAGTACAATTAAGCCACTATGACAGTGAGATAAAAAAGAATGCAGCTGCACTGCAAAAAGTCGAAGGACTCGATAAAATTTTAACGGTTCAAAATCAACTAAATCAACTTTCGAAACTACACGCCGACAAGCCTGTTACGAGCAGAATATTTGGATTTTTGCCTCAGATAACCCCGACATCTGTGCAGGTATCAGCGTTGAATCTTAAATATGATGATTCTTCGTTACAAATTACAGGTACGGCAAATTCACTAGAGTCTGTTAATAAATTTGTCGATACTCTTAAGTTTACTAAGTACACCATAGATGATGGTACTGACCAAAAATCTGCGTTCTCATCTGTTGTTCTTACGACTTTCTCGAGAAGCGACAAAGATGCCAGCTATACAATCACGCTAAAGTTCGACCCAGCTATATTTAGCAGCGAAAACAAGAAAATTACTCTAGTTGTACCAAAGATAACATCTACCAGGTCAGAAACAGAAAGTCCGGACGCATTATTTAAGGCTCAGCCACAAACAACACAGCAGGGGCAATAATCATGGCATCTTCATTTACAAAGAAATTTGGTCTATCAGGCAAACATATTCAAATTGATAAAGCTAACTCGTTAGCACTAATTGCTGCAGCCATAACAACTGCGGTAGTAATTTTTAGCCTAGTTGCTTCGCAGGCCTTGCTAAAACGGATGTCGTATCAAAACAAAGTTATTAGCTTGCGCAGCAAGGCAGCATCGCAGCTAAGTAAAAACGTAAAGGCGGCTGACACTCTAAACAGCGCTTACCAAACATTTGATTCCACGCCTGAGTCGGTTATCGGCACAAAAGACAAAAACTCAAAGATAGTACTGGATTCATTGCCAAGTAAATATGACTTTCCAGCACTTGCGACAAGTCTTGAAGGCCTGATTAGTGGTAGCGGAAATAAAATCACCAGTATTGGTGGGACAGATAATGAAGCACAGGCCTCGCAAGATAGTGCCGAACCGACGCCTGTCGATATTCCGATACTGATTGGGGCATCGGGGAACTTTACCTCTGCTCAGAAGCTCATACTTGATTTGGAACGATCAATTCGTCCGGTAAAAATTGCTTCACTTGATCTTACTGGTAGCGACAGTAATCTACAGATAGCAGTCAATGCTAAGACGTACTACCAGCCAGAGAAAAAACTTGATATCAAGCAAGTTATCGTTACTAACGGAAAAACAACTGCCAAAAAGACGACAACCACAAAGACAACGGGGAGCGCAAAATAATGAAACAAAAAGATATAGTAATTATCGTTGCCGTGGCTGTAGTTAGTGGAATCTTTAGTTATGTCATCGCTAATGCGTTGTTTGGCGGGCAAAAGTCCTATAAATTGACCGCACCAACAATTGCGCCAATTAGCGCTGAGTTTAAGCAGCCCGACACCGCATACTTTAATAGCAACTCTCTTAACCCAACTAAAAATATTACTATTGGTGACAGCACCAACAACCAGCCATTTAAGAGTAATTAAGCACTGGAGCCATAAGCCGTGAGCGTACTATTGGCAGATACCCAGAAACAAGTAGAGGAACTACTTGTTAAAAACGGTCTTATTAGTGATTCCGACATTAAGCAACTGCATGCGCGTTCAACAGCTAATAACGAGCCATTTTTATCGCTTCTCATCGGCGAAGGGCACGTAACTAACGAAGACTTAACCAAAACAATCGCGCAGGTTACAAAAGTACCATACGTTAACTTAACTAACGCCAGAGTAAACCCTAAGGTGTTAGCACTTCTTTCACAAGAAGTAGCCGAGCGTTACATGGCGGTACCACTGGGCGAGATGCAAAACCGTCTGGTTGTCGCGATGCTTGACGCAGACAATGTGCAGGCGGTAGACTTTTTGGCTAATCGTATTGGTAGACCGCTCAAGGTCTTTCTGGCGAGCCAAGAGGGCATAGAGAACGTCTTAAAGCAGTATCAGCTTGATGTGGGTAAAGACGTTGCCGATGCGCTTGGAGACCATAGCGATAAGCCAAAAGATGGCGAGCAGCCAAGTCAGGCGTCTGATCAAAAGAACATCCAGACAATCGTACAAGATTCGCCTATTAGTAAGGCGCTTTCGACAATCCTCGAATATGCAGCCAAGAATCGGGCAAGTGACATCCACATTGAACCGCTCGAAAAAGAGCTTAAGATTCGCTGCCGTGTTGATGGCGTGCTACGTGAAATTATGAAGTTGCCCAAAGCAACCGAACCACCTTTGGTTAGTCGTATTAAAATTTTATCCAATCTTAAGATTGATGAGCACCGTATCCCGCAAGATGGCCAGTTTACAATTTTAGTAGACAAAAAACCCATTGACCTTCGTATCGCCATTAGCCCAGTTGTATGGGGTGAGCAAGTAGTTATTCGTTTACTCGATAAGAGTGGTACGAGCCTGAAGCTCGAAGATATGGGTTATAGTGGTCGGGCGCTGCGTACAATACGCGAAGGCATTAAAAACTCAAATGGTATGATTTTGACCTCTGGACCTACTGGTTCTGGTAAGTCAACCAGCCTGTACGCACTTATTCAAGAGATAAAGAGTGATGAGATAAATATTGTTACATTAGAAGACCCGGTTGAATATAAAATGGACGGCATCAATCAGATTCAGGTTAACGCAGACGTTGGCTTAACGTTTGCATCTGGTTTGCGTAGTATTCTACGCCAAGACCCCGACGTGGTGATGGTGGGGGAAATTCGCGATAAAGAAACGGCCCAGCTAGCGGTGCAGGCGGCGCTTACCGGACACCTTGTGCTCAGCACGCTACACACTAACAGTGCTGCCGGAATTCTGCCACGTTTACTTGATATGGATATCGAACCGTTTTTGATTGCCAGTACCGTACGTACCGTTATTGGTCAGCGTCTAGTGAGGCGTATTGCTGGTGAGCCTGAAAAATATGATGCCAGCAAGACCGAGGTCGCCGCAATAGAAGCAACCCTTGGCGGTTTATTACCGAAAACAGAGGAAGAAAAGAAAGCAGCCGTAGAAGATTTTGGTTATGGCGACTTGCCACTAGCCGGCCAAAACGCTTATACTTTGTTTAAGGGTACGTCCACGCCTAGCAATCCAAGTGGATATAAGGGGCGGCTTGGTTTATATGAAGTCTTTAATGTCACAGAAGATATTCAAGATCTTATTATCAAACGAGCAACAAGTGCCGAGATTCAGGCAAAGGCACAAGAACAGGGCATGATAAACATGCGCGAAGACGGCTACTTTAAAGCTTTAGCCGGCAGAACGACATTATCAGAAGTTAATAGGGTGGCAGCGTCCGATAACGCGTAACAAGAATTCAAAAAAGGTGGAAAGACACATATGCAAGCACAACCAAGAATAGAAATTCTCCTAGAAGAAGTTATTAAAAAGAAAGCGAGTGACCTTCACTTGCAGGTTGGTTTGCAGCCAATGCTTCGTATCGATGGTGCGCTTAAGCCAGTGAGTGGCACAGATGCACTTACCGAAGAAGCAATAGAAACACTTGTATTTGCGATTTTAGACGAAGACCAAAAGCAAATTCTGCTTAAAGACAAAGAGTTTGACTTTAGTTTTGCGTTTGGCGATTTAGGGCGATTCCGTGTAAACGCCTTCCACGAGCGTGGTAACTTAGCTGCTGCCTTGCGTCTTATCCCTAACGAAGTTTTGACGATTGAGCAGCTTGGATTGCCACAGATTGTTAACAAATTTGCCGATTATCCACGTGGCCTTGTGCTTGTTACGGGGCCGACTGGTTCGGGTAAGTCAACAACACTTGCCGCACTCGTGCACAAGATTAACCACGAGCGAGCCGAACATATTGTTACGATTGAAGATCCGATTGAATTTACACATAAGAGTGTTAAGAGTGTGATTGTGCAGCGCGAAGTGCACTATGACACGTTTAGTTTTAGTGCTGCTTTACGTAGTAGCTTGCGCCAAGACCCAGACGTGGTACTGATTGGTGAGATGCGCGATCTCGAAACTATTGCCGCGGCTATTACGATTGCCGAAACCGGTCACCTTGTGTTTGCGACACTACATACCAACAGTGCAGCACAAAGTATTGATCGTATGATTGACGTATTTCCACCGCACCAGCAGCCGCAAATTCGCGCGCAGCTTAGCAATATTCTTATGTCGATTACATCGCAGCGTTTAGTGCCGTCAATTGGTGGTGGTCGTGTAGCTGCCGCCGAAATCTTAGTTGCAACGCCAGCAGTACGTAATATTATTCGCGAAGGTAAAAGTCACCAGCTTGATGCAGTTATCCAGACCGGTGCTGAGTTTGGTATGCAGAGCATGGATAAAACGCTAGTTAGTCTCATTCATAGTGGCACCATTACCTATGACGAAGCTCGCAATTATGCCGTCGATTTAGATGAGCTAGATAGGCTAATGAGAGGCTAAGCATGTTAACGTATCGTTACGAAGCACGAAATCCTGCCACTGGCCAAAAAGTTAAAGCGCAAGTTCAGGCCGAAAACGAAAAATCGGCTGCACGGCTAATACAAGAGCAGGGCTTAGCGCCACTTTCGATTGTGCAAGAAGATAAAGGGTCGGGCGGTTTGTTTAAGCGGGTTAAGACAAAAGATAGAATTCTATTTGCTCGACAATTAAGCACCCTGATTAACGCAGGCTTGCCGTTAGTGCAAAGTTTGCGGATGGTCCAAAAACAGTCACAAAGTAAGCAACTACAGTCGCAGTTAAATGATGTTATCTCTGATGTTGAGTCTGGGCAGAGTTTTGCCAGCGCGCTAGAGCGCCATCCTCAGACTTTTGGCACGGTGTTCACCAGCCTTGTGGCGGCCGGTGAAGTTTCGGGTACGCTTGATGGTTCACTAGAACGTCTTGCTATGCAGCAAGAAAAAGATGCCGAAATTCAGTCGAAAGTACGGGGTGCTATGATTTATCCGATTATCGTACTTCTTGTCATGGTTGCGGTCGTCGCCTTTATGCTCGTGAGCGTCTTGCCACAGGTTAAAGTCCTATATGATGGTTTACCTGGCGCGCAGCTACCAATATTAACAACGGTGTTACTCGCGGTCTCTAGCTTTATCATTCATTTTTGGTGGATATTTATTATATTAGCTATCCTCGCTGCAGTGTTTGGGACCCGATGGGCTCGTACGGTCGGCGGCAAGCGATTTGTTGACAAGGTAAAGATGAAAATGCCACCATTTGGGCCGCTGTTTATGAAGGTCTATATGGCACGCTTTGCCCGTACTGGCTCTACACTTGTTGCAAGTGGCGTTCCGCTTCTGCAAATGCTCGACATCACAGCGCTGTCTATTAATAATGTGTATATACAAGAATCAATTAGCAGGGCTATTGTGCAAGTAAAAGGTGGCAAGAGCTTGGCAGATTCCCTTGAGGGTGACCCAAACTTCCTAGAACTCGTACCCAATATGCTTCGTATCGGCGAGCAATCCGGCTCTGTTGAGGCCATGCTTACGAAAACAGCTGACTATTACGAGAAAGAAGTTGATGATCAGGTCAAAGCCATCTCGACCATTATCGAGCCACTCTTGATGATTGTCCTCGGTATCGTAGCACTAGTGATCGTTGCCGCGGTGCTCATGCCAATCTATGGCTTAGCTGGTAAGAATCTTTCGGGCTAAGTAGGAAAATACTTGCAAAATGACGGTTTACCGCTATTATAAGTTCATAAGCGTAAGCATTTAAAAGAAAGGGCACCACTTAACATGCTTAAGAAAACAAATCAAAAAGGCTTTACAATCATCGAGGTTTTGATTGTGTTGGCAATTGCCGGCCTTATTATGCTGGTAGTATTTTTGGCAGTTCCAGCACTGCAACGAAACAGCCGTAATAACGGTAGGCAGAATGATGCAACTCGTGTCGCATCTGCAGTAAGTGATTGGACGGCGAACAACCAAGGTAAGACTTTTGTCGCTGGTACAAGCAATGCTAACCTAACTGCTGTTGTCAGCTCTGTAGGCACGCTCAACCAAACTACGCTAGTAGTATCGGGAACTGGCGCAAACTTCACAGTTGCAACAGGAACGCAGTCTGCGCTCACTACTGATGCAATGCAGATTGTTACAGGGGCACAGTGTGGTGACAACGGTGCGACCGTAGCTGACACTTCTGCTAGCTCACGTAAAACGGCGTTACAGTACACCAAAGAGTCAACTTCCGGTTATATCGGAGCATGTATTAATCTCTAATAGTCACTTCGTACTTACGAAAGGACCTCTCCTAGCGGGAGGTCCTTTTTAATCAGCCCGTCAATTACGGTGAATTGCTATAACAAAATGAATATCTACGATAGAATCTAAACATGAGCAATAATCTTGTAGCAGTTTTTCTGTTTATCCTTGGTATTATTTTTGGAAGTTTTATTAATGCGCTTGTGTGGCGGTTGCGCGAACAGCTAGATGATGACGGTAACCTGAAACAGCTGAGTAAAAAACGGCAACAAGCTGTATCGATTAGCAAGGGTCGCAGTATGTGTCCAAATTGTAAACACGAGCTTGCCGCTAAAGACCTTGTGCCCGTTTTTAGCTGGTTATTTTTGCAGGGTAAATGCAGATATTGCCACAAAACAATCAGCAAACAATATCCGCTTGTTGAACTACTGACAGGCGTATTGTTTGTGATATCTTATTTGCAATGGCCAGTGACGTTGAATAGTGGTTTGCTTGTGCTCCAGTTTATAACATGGCTTGGCGCGCTTGTTGGACTTATTGCGCTCGCAGTATATGACGTAAAGTGGATGCTACTCCCCAACCGGGTATTATTCCCATTGATGTACGGGGTAATTGCATCATTGGCTGTGCAGTTTAGTATTGGTAGGCCGCTTTCAGATATTGTTAATATTTTGCTTGCCGTAGCAATAGGTGGTGGTATTTTCTGGTTGCTCTACCAGGTATCACGAGGTAAATGGATTGGCGGTGGTGATGTTAAATTGGGTGCTTTGTTGGGTCTATTACTTGGTAGCGGCCAATTAGCCTTCCTGACGCTTTTTCTTGCTTCTATTATTGGCATCGCTTGGATTATGCCGGCACTCATCACAAAAAAACTTACAAATAGTAGTAAGGTTCCATTTGGTCCGTTTCTGATTGTGGGTGCGTATATTGCAATGTTATGGGGCGGCAGACTCATAGATTGGTATTCAATCACGTTTTTAGGCCTATCCTAACAGATTGAGTCCGCTGTTGTTGTTACTACGCTTATGCTATACTGACTGATAAGATGTGGGCCAAAAAAAACCAAACAGGCTTTACGATTATTGAAACCCTCATAGTTCTGGCAGTAACAGGGGTTATGTTCCTGTCGACGGTATTTTTAGTAAGTGGCCAAGTTTCCAAGTATATATACAAGAGTAGTATGAATAGCATTCAAACGTCAGTACGGGACGCTATGAATGATGTACAGACAGGCTTTTATCCTGATATTACCACTTCTACAACTGTTAATTGCGGTAGTACGAGTACGGCGGTTACCGATACGGTTAGTAGTTCGGGCGGGAGTGACAAATGCGTCATTGCCGGAAAGCGACTAACATTTACGACAGATGGTGTTACTGTAGAGACTCTTACTGCATCCGCAAATGAATCAAATCCTTTTAGCTCAAGTGCGCATGCAGCCGATGTTTTTAAGGTAGTACCAGGAGTAACGGATACAATTAAATATCCTGGCTCAATAGAATATGCCGGCATATATTCACCGAGCTCATCAGACACTACACCGGTTGCTACGGACGCGACGTTTAATATTCTCTATACTTCTTTCAATCCTAACGCAGTCGCAAAATTCGTATCTGGTTCTCAGTCAATTGGGTTTTACAATGACCAATTTACTCAAATGAGTGATGTCAACAGTGGTAATGGCCGTACGCTTTGTTTTGCAGATGGGAATCGCAAGGGAAGCATAACGGTCGGTTACAAAGGTTCATTAACGGTAACTATGTCTACGGATGACTCGATATGTTAAAAATATTTTCAAAGCTAAATATGCGTGGCGACACAATCGTAGAAGTTATGATGGCGATAGTAATACTATCCGGAGTACTCGGTGGTACGTTCGCGGTTGCAAGTAGGGCACAGCGCTCCACTCAAGCAAATCACGAACGGTATCAGGCGCAGTTGTATGCTAATCAGCAAGCAGAATGGATTAAGCAAGCATCGGCAGCGGACAGGAGTGCTTTTGTTAGTAAATTTACATCCGACAAGGTATTTTGCATGACAGACGTGAGCACTGTACAGATGGATGAAACAAACGCTGCCTGCAAAAAAGACAACTTGTTCACGGTTACGGTTACGGCTTCTCAGAACTGCAACTACATTAAAACGGGTTGCTCGAAGAATACCTACGACGATTTTTACGTCCGCGTTACGTGGTCAAGTCTCGTTAATAATACTGGTGATGAGATTGGTTTAATATATGGCATATAAAAACCAACATGGCTTCACTATTGTTGAACTAATGATTGCCACCGGTGTGTTTTCGGCAGCTGTCCTATTTATAACAATGGGTGTAATTTTTATTGGCCGGCAATTTCAGCAGGCGAGTACCAGAGTAAAGTTAGAGGATGCTTCACGCGAGATTCACCAACAAGTAGGGCAAAGCGTTCAGTTTTCGGCCGGTAATCCTGTAAATTCATCTGCTTCGGGGGGCTGGGTATCAACTTGTATCGGTGCACAACGCTATACGTATGCTGCGACCGCCGCACAGAGTAACCCGACTTATACAGCTAGTGATTTTGACGGTCTAAAAAGAGGCCTCTACGTCGATACGATTACACCAACTATTGGCACCTGTAGCATCCTGGCTAACCCCGATAGTACCGCTTCAGCTTCTAACTTACTACCGGCGTCCACTACAGTGGTAAAGTTTTATTACGATACAGGTACTAATACGCTTAGCACTAAATTCATTTCGAGTGATTCAGATCTACTAAATTTGTCTGGAACGGCAATATCGAGCGATAGTATGCAGTGTAAGGGCGGGGTTACTGGCAAAGAGTTTTGCGCGGTAGTACAATTAAACAGTACAGCTACCAGAAGGGTAAATACATAAATATGTCACAAATTAATTTTAAGAAACTAAATCAACAAGGTATGTCAGCATTATTGTTTGCAATGATTTTTGTGATTATTTTATCGTTGTTTGCTGTCGGTTTTGCGAGCCTCGTTCGAAATGACCAACGACAAGCATTGGATAAGACATTATCATATCAAGCACAGTATGCTGCTGAGAGTGCAATAAATCGCAAAGCAGCCGAGTTACAAGATTTAGCAAGCGGGGCTTCAAGTGTACAAAATACTTGCCAAACACTAGATCTCGCTAATGGTGCGGTTGGTAGCGCGAGTGCAACGGTGACATGCATAACGTGGACTAACGAGGTTGCTGATATCCAGAAGGATAATCTAGGACTGGATCCGTTTGTATCGTTACTACAGCCAAAATCTGGCTCTTTCAATACTATTACTATTAAATGGTCTTCAACAAATTCAAATACCTACGGCGATCCTAGCGGGAACTTACCCACGATAGATAATAACAAAATGTCTATTTTGCGAGTCGCCGTAGGGGATGCCGCTAATATTGCCAATACCAAGGTTGTATATATTGTCCCGTATGCATCTGGAGCGACGTCAGACTTAGGTTCGGCTACAAACGGTAAAGTTTTATCTGCCGATACATGTAGTGCTGGTCTATGTACAGTTGAACTAACTGGCGTGAGCTATGCAAGTGCTTGGTTATCGATGGTTGCCTATGGGCCAAAGGCGAATGTGAGCTCGATTAAGGTCACTGGCGCTACCGATAACACCTTGGTGGGTGGGCAGGCAGAAATTGACGCAAACGCTCGTGCCCAAGATGTGACAAAACGAATTAAGAATCGTGTTTCACTTGTTCCACAGACGTGGAATCCTGGAATGGCAACATCGGCAAGTGATATATGTAAAGACATTAAGGTTGATGGCTCTCAGAATAGTGCCGCTTCTGGCGCTACATCGGCTGTGTGTCCCTAGTTTTTTACGCGCCTTTGCCGTGAAAGCGTTCGTGTACACTTTTGAGATGAGGATCGGTTACGTGTGTGTATATTTGAGTCGTTGCAATGTTGCTATGGCCCAGCATGGCCTGTACGCTACGTAAATCCGCGCCATTCATCAGAAGGTCGGTTGCAAAGCTGTGGCGCAGTGTATGGGGGCTTACGTGCTTTGTAATGCCTGCTAGCAGGGCATAGCGTGCAATCATTCGTTGCACACTGCGTGCGGTTAATCTGCGGTAGTTACCTGTTGTTGCAGTTTGGTGACGCCCACTAAAACTAATAAATAAAGCTGGTAGGTTGTCGGTTCGTTTGTCCATATACTGCGTCAGCCAGTCAGCCGCCTCTTGGCTTACGAAAATTGGGCGATCTTTCTGGCCTTTACCACGTACCATAAATTCTCGACGCTCTAAATTAATATGATTTCTATCAAGCCCAATAAGTTCGGATACGCGCAAGCCACCGCTAAATAACAGCTCTAGTATGGCTCGGTCTCGTAAGCCAGCAATTTCAGCTGTGTTTGGCTGGTTAAGCAATCGTGCCAGTTCGTCGGTGTCTAAAAAGGTGACTTGGGGGCGTTTAACGCGTGCTAGTTCTATCTGGTCTGACGATAGTGCGGGGATGTTACGCTTATGGCAGAACTTTAAAAAACTACGCAGTGCAATCAAGTGATAATTCTGTGTAGATTTGCTTAGTTCGTCCGAACGGTCAGAACCAAGTTCGTGCAACCAAAGCCGCCATTTGCGAATAAGTTCGGGTGTGATTTCGGCAACCGTAATGTCACCCGCAAAATCGAGTAGGCGGGTAAGATAATGGTTGTAGTTTGCAATCGTGCGCTTAGAGCGATTTTGCTCAATTGCAAGATAATCGAGATATTCACTAATTGCTTGGGCTGCTTTCACGCCTATATTTTACGACTTTACCTCTGTAATTGCTATAGATAAAACAACAGTAATTATCACAATCTGTAATTTTTACAGAGGTAAAAGTGAGTACAATTATTGTGCGATACCTATTTGGTTATGGTTTTGGTACTATAGAACACGATGTCGTATATTGACGCAATTATCCTAGGGTTGGTGCAGGGCCTAACCGAATTTATACCAGTATCTAGCTCGGGCCACCTTGTTATAGCAAGCCAATTGTTGCATGTGCCAAATGCTTTTACTTTTGATACGCTCCTAAATTTTGGCACGCTACTCGCGCTTGTAATCTTTTATCGCAAACGAATATGGTCGCTTGCTTTGAGAGTTTTGAAAGGAAAGGATTGGAAGTTGGTAGGGCAGCTCATTGCAGCAACAATACCAGCCGTTATAGTTGGCTATGCATTTAGCAGCCAAATTGAAAAACTAAACGATATGATTTGGGTGGTTATTTTCATGTTAATAAGTGTTGGTATTGTTATGGTTATAGCCGGCAAGGCAAACACCGATGCCGACGATCGTGAACTCGAAAAATCTGTAAGCTGGCCGGTTGCGGTAAAAATTGGCCTTGCCCAAGTTCTAGCTCTTATTCCTGGTACTTCCCGTTCGGGCATAACAATTTTGATGGGGCTTCGAAGCAACCTTAGCGCAGCACGAGCTGCCGAGTTTAGTTTTTTGCTCGCAATACCGGTGCTGGCTGGTGGTAGTCTTAAAACGCTTACATCCGAAAGCGGAAAGCTATTAATCGAAAATAACACAGGGCAATTTATCGTAGGCAATATCGCAGCTTTTATTAGCGGTATGTTAGCGGTTAGCTTTTTGTTGAAACTACTTAGCTCGCGCGGGCTCAAAGATTTTGGGTGGTATCGTATTGTCTCTGGTGCCCTCCTGGCAATTCTCCTGATTACTGGTATCATTAAAGTATAGAAATTAAAGGAATCATTTTATGGAACGAACACTAGTCGTATTAAAGCCGGACGCAGTCCAGCGCGGTATTGTAGGAGAGGTTATTAGCCGTTTTGAACGTGCTGGCCTAAAGATTGTAGCTATGAAGATGGTAGCGCCTGATAAAGAGCACTTCCATGCACATTATGAGGGTATTAGTAAACTTATTAGTCGCTGGGGTGAGGAAATCTATAACATTACGCTTTCGCAAATGACAGAAGCGCCCGTAATCGCATTTGTGCTTGAAGGCGTCGAAGCTGTGACGCATGTTAGGAAAATGGTTGGCACAACCGATCCTAAGGATTCAGCACCTGGCACGATTCGTGGTGATTACACACATGTTACGCGTAGCTACACGAATAGCAGGGGCGGCACATTGCCAAATATTGTACATGCCTCGGGTGACCCCGAAGAAGCAAAGCAAGAAATTAAGCTTTGGTTTGGCGAGAATGAAGTCTATGACTATAGCGTTCCACACGAGTCGACGGTTTTAGGCAAAGTACCTAAGTAATCCCTCGGTTCTTACGTTACCAATGTAAAAGCCCCACAAACTATGGGGCTTTTACATTGGTGGCCCGGGAGGGAATCGAACCCCCAACACCCACCTTAGGACGGTGGTGTTCTATCCATTGAACTACCGGACCATGTCTAGCGACTAGTATAACATTGGTAGCTGTTCACGAAAGTGATTTTGACGCGTACAATAACTGTAAGCAATATGGCACAAAAATACTTTAGCGACCAATTTGATGACGAAGAAATGCTACTTTTGTTCCGAAAGCATCCGATTGTCATGCGTAAAGCAATTGTTATTGCTTCGATTGGTTTACTACTACCCGTACTCTACGTTGGTGGGCTAACATTTTTTCGGCCAGATAATCCGCCAACAATTCCATTCTTTTTTGGCTGTCTGATATTGGGGTTTGTGATTGCAACGGTTATTATGTTTTATTCCTGGATAGGCTGGAACTTTAGCGTGTATATTGTCACGAATCAGCGCTTTATCCAGATTACACAAAAGGGATTATGGAAGCGAAGCGTCATAGACATTGGGCTCGATAAAATACAAACTATCTCTTATGAGGTAAGTGGTTTGCAGGAAACTTTGCTTGGATTTGGTACAATAGTAATACAGACATATGTTGGCGAGCTGGTCATACACGACGTTCACCATCCCAAACATATTCAAAAACGTATGTCTCATATACTGCGGGAGCTAGGCATTGCAAGCGCTCCTCCGGTAGCAAACGATTAGTTATTCATGGCAAAGAAAGAAGATAAATCCATTTCAGACAATAAACGTACACGACGCTTTTTAAAGCCGAGGATTAAACGTAAAGAGGCTGTTGCACCAACAGATGCAGCAGTTCCTCGTATTACCAACGAAACTGTGACTCAGCACCGAGAAGAAGTACTTGGCGGTGCACGCAAATATATCTATCCGCTACGACATTCACGCCATAAGATCGTTATTACGACGGTTATCATCCTTGTAACAGTTGTAATTGCATTTATGTCTTTCGTACTATTAAGCTTGTACAAATTTCAGTCAACATCTACGTTTATGTATCAAGTTACGAAGGTTGTACCGTTGCCGGTTGCACGTGTGGGCGGCAGCTTTGTAAGTTACGAGAGTTATCTATTCGAGCTTAGGCATTATATTCACTACTTCGAGACGCAGCAAGAAGTTGATTTCGCCTCTGATCAAGGTAAGGCGCAACTTGCTGATCAGCGCAAAAAATCACTAGATAAGGTAGTTAACTTTGCGTATATACAGCGCATCGCTAAAGAAAAGAATATTTCGGTTAGCCCTGAGGAAGTAGATGCTCAAATTACTGTCTTACGCGAGCAAAACAAACTTGGCGACGACAATAAAGTATTCGAAGATGTACTGAAAGATTACTGGGGTTGGTCGGTGGCCGACTTTAGGCGCAGCATTCAACAAGAATTACTAACCACCAAGGTGTTGCAATCGCTAGATACTGGCACAAAAAGTAGGGCAGAAGCCGCATTGGCAGAAATTAAATCAGGCAAAGATTTTGGTGATGTTGCCAAGCGCTATTCAGATGACAGCGCGACTAAAGACAGAGGCGGAGAACTCGGCTTTTTGGTAAGTAAATCAGATCGTAATATTCCACCGCAGACTATCGATGCGCTGTTTAAGCTTCAACCTGGGCAAGTGTCTGGGATTGTAAATATTGGCTATGGACTAGAAATAATCAAAAATCTTGGCTTACAAGATGATAAGTCAAAGGCCGCTCGTATCTTCTTTAGCTATCAAGACATCAATAATTTTTTGAACGACTTTAGGGAAAAGCAAAAACCACACGCATTTATTCGAGTTCAAACTCAGTAGCTCGTTGCAAAACGGCTCTATCTCTGATAAGATAGCGTTTGCTTAAGCACATACGGGCTCGTGGTGTAGAGGCCTAACATGCCTCCCTGTCACGGAGGAGATCGCCGGTTCGAA
>CAZMHM010000004.1:0-107239 GCA_964566135.1 uncultured Candidatus Saccharibacteria bacterium | reverse complement strand
TAACACCTGCGAATGCTCGATTCATGTATCCAAGTGGTGCAACGCCTGGTCGCCAGCCCATCTCGCATTTATTTCTGATACCACGTTTGACGTTAATACTTTTGTTATCATTCTCAAGTTTGGCTTGAGAGCACAGAATCATTAGTAAGAACTTTTCATTCGGATTATTCGTGAATGTCTGTGAGTAGGTACGAATGTGTAATAGCTTGCCCTGATCCATGAGATCAACAACCGATCCAAGATCGCCAGCATTCCTACTGAGCCGATCTGGTGCCCATGTTAGTACGGCATTATATTCTTCGTTTGCTAAGCCTTTTAGAAGTTTGTTATATACGGGTCGTTTACCCGAATCTTTGGCAGAGTGACTCTCTTGAAGCTCGCAGACAATCTGTAATCCTTCATTTTCAGCCAATGCTCGCATCTCATTAAGTTGCGAATCAATCGACATTGCCTGACGCTCATCAGACTCGCTCGATTTACGAGCATACAGGCAATACTTTAGTGTCGATTGATCATTGTCCAGCATGGCAAGCACAACAGTACCGCTGAGTTTCCAAGAAGTCTAGCTATATTTTATATCTGTAAAGAGGGTATAATACGATTTAAATATGAGTGAATTACTAAATAAGAAACATCAAGATATTCATGAGACGTTTTCATACGGAGTTATCTATGTTTATTCTATCCCGGACGATAGGCATACTGGCCGTCTGAAAATCGGTAGTGCAACTGTGAATTCTCCACGGCCAACTCAACAAGATATCATATCTGCAGCACATGCCCGTATTAAACAACAAACCAAGACGGCTGATGTGCTATATAACCTAGAACATGCCGAGTTAGCAGTAACTAACAAAGATCAATACTTCTCAGATACCGATGTACATGATGTGCTTATACGTTCAGGGTTCTCTAGGAAATCAGAGAATACGAAGAACTATCGCTCAGAATGGTTTGAGATAGATCTTGATACGGCGAAAAAAGCAATTAACGCGACGAAGGAAGGTCGTGAGGCGTTAAAGACGATAGAAAAAACTGGAAATAAGCATGTGATATTCCCATTTCGACCAAATCAACGTGAAGCAATTGATCGAACCAATAAAGTCATAAAGCAAAAACGCAAACATTTTCTTTGGAATGCAAAAATGCGATTTGGCAAAACATCTGCGGCCATGCAGGTAGCCAAAGAGAATGCTTTCAAAAAGGTACTCATCGTTACCCATCGTCCAAGCGTTAGTGCCGATTGGTACGATGACTTTAACAGAGTTTTTTCTGGCACAAATTATGAATATTCTTCTAAAACAAAAGGCGAAAGCGTACAGAAGCGGCTGAGTGATGGTAAGCCGTTTGTATACTTCGCATCCTTGCAAGATTTACGTCTTTCGGAAGCAGTGGTGTCAGACGAAATATCAGGGTCAAAGTCCAAGGGTTTTAAGAAAAACCAAGAGATCTTTGATACGACGTGGGACATGGTAATTGTTGATGAGGCACATGAAGGTACACAAAGCGACCTCGGCGATACAACGCTATCAAAAATTCCTAACAACTTCATGCTTGAGTTATCAGGTACACCTTTCAATATTATTCACAAACGTGAAGAAGATGAAGTGTATACATGGGACTATGTCATGGAGCAATACGAAAAAACCCATTGGGACGAAAACTATCCGGGCACACCAAACCCATATGCCGAGTTGCCAGCACTTGCAATGTTTACGTACGACATCGATAATTTTTCAAGCCATATTGGCAACCTGGGAGGCTTTACCGACCAACTTGATGGTGCCTTCAGATTTCATGAGTTCTTTCGCGTTGAAAAAGATAGTGACGGAAATGATACCCCCGATTTTGTGCATTCAGAAATGGTTAATAAATTCCTTGATCTTTTAGTAAACGACAAGCTCAATACAAAATTCCCATATGCAAGCAGCGAATATCGCAGCTATAACAAACATTCACTTTGGCTCTTGCCTAACCGTACTAACGTGATTGAGGCGATGGAAAAGCTGCTAAAAGCTCACCCTGTTTTTAGTAAGTTTGGTATCGTGAACATTTCGGGCATAGCAAAAGAAGATGACGCCGCCGACACAGATGCAAAATCACGAGTTACGAGCGCAATTAAAAACAACGAATACACCATCACGCTAACAGGTCAACGACTGACGACTGGCGCATCAATACCTGAATGGACAGCAGTCTTTATGCTGTCCGATACTTCATCTGCCACGACTTATCTACAGACCGCATTCCGTTGTCAAACACCAGCAAGAATAGATGGAAAGCTAAAGACTCAAGGCTATGTTTTTGATTTTGCACCAGATCGTACACTCAAACTTGTGGCCGAGGCTATTGAACTGAACCATAAATCTGGTAAGACAAATTCCCCTGAACAAAGGCAAGCAATGGGTGAATTCTTGAATTTCTGTCCGATAATTGCAGTTGAGGGTGGAGTGATGAAGCCGTACGATGTTGGCGGCATGTTGGTACAGCTCAAAAAGGCTATTATCGAGCGTGTTAGTCGAAATGGATTTGACGATCCAAGGCTCTACAATGACGAATTGCTACAACTAGATGAATTAGACATCAGCAAGTTCAATAACTTGCGAGAGATTGTTGGCTCAAGTACAGCAGAGCGTACCAATGAAGTCAAAATCAACGAGCTTGGCATGGGTAATCTTGAGACCGAAAAGGCTGAAGAGGCAGAACGCAAGAAGAAGCAAAAGCAGCAATTATCAGACGAGGATAAAGAGTTACTTAAGAAACTCAAGGAAGCCCGCGATCAAAAAAGTAGCGCTATAAGCATCCTTAGAGCTGTTAGTATCCGAATGCCGATGATGGTATACGGTGCTGATGTTTCTATCCGAGAAGATATTACTTTGCAGAAGTTTATTGACCTTGTTGATGATGAGTCATGGCGAGAATTCATGCCCACAGGACTCAGCAAGGAAACATTCAGAGAATTCACCAAGTATTACGATGAAGAAGTTTTTCGTGGGGTCGCTCACAATATAAGAGCTAAGGCATTTGACTACGACGAACTACTTCCGGCAGAGCGAATACAGGCAATAGCAGAGGTATTCAGTACTTTCAAAAATCCAGACAAAGAAACTGTTCTTACACCATGGGATGTTGTAAATATGCAGATGAGCCTAACTTTGGGTGGGAATGACTTCAGAGCCATCATAAAAGATAAGCCTGAATGGAAAACGCAAGGTACAGCAAGCGCCATCTGGTCTCAAGACGATGTGAGCATTTTAGAAATTAATTCTAAGTCCGGGCTTTATCCCCTACTAGCGGCGTATAATATTTACTCAAGACAGCTTATTAAGCATAAAAAACCTGAAGATAAAATATCCAGACAACTTTGGAATGAAGTGCTTGCAAATAACATATTCGTACTCTGCAAAAGCCCGATGGCTAAAACCATTACGCAGCGAACTCTTGCTGGCTATACCAAAACAAAGATGAATGTAATCTACATAGAAGATTTAATTAACAAACTCCGCCAAGAAGGTGCGTATAAGAGTTATAATTTAAAGGATGAACTTGCAGAGAAATTCAGGAGAGATGACAAAGATATGAAGTTTTCAGCTGTTGTTGGTAACCCACCGTATCAGGAAACGATTGACGGTAGAGGTGACCAACCTCCTATTTACCATCTTTTTCTTGAATCTGCCTATCAACTCTCTGACATTGTTGCGATGATACATCCAGCAAGATTCTTATTTAACGCGGGGCTGACTCCAAAAGACTGGAACAAGAAAATGTTAAGTGATAAACATTTGAAAGTTGTTTACTTTGAACAAAACTCTTCCAAAGTCTTCCCGAATACTGACATAAAGGGTGGAGTTGCCATAACATACAGAGACATACATCAAGACTTCGGTGGAATCGGCGTGTTTACTAGCTTCCCTGAACTAGGTACGATTTTACTAAAGGTTGAAGCAAAACGAGCCGCTACGTTAGATTCTATTATCACTGGTCGCGGTGTTTACAGACTATCAGACACTGCGCTCAAGGAGCATCCAGAGATTGAAAAACTTCAGTCAAAGGGTCATAAAAACGACGTAGGCTCGGGTGCTTTAAAAATTCTTAAAGATATAATCTTCTTTGAGGATAAACCAACTGATGGAGACGAATACGCACAGGTAGTGGGTTTATTCGACAGTAAGCGAATATATTGCTGGGTAAAGAAAAAGTACATGAGCAATCCTGCGAATCTTTCAAAATATAAGGTCATCGTACCTAAAGCTAATGGCACCGGTGCCATAGGCGAAATACTAAGTACACCCCTAATAGGGGAACCCCTAATAGGGTACACTGAAACATTCATTGGAATAGGTGCATTTGATACACAAAACGAAGCCCAAGCTGCCCTAAAATACGTAAAATCTAAGTTTGCACGAACTATGCTTGGGATTCTAAAAATCACCCAGGACAACCCACGTGATAAATGGACAAAAGTTCCCCTACAAAACTTTACGAATAGTTCTGATATTGACTGGTCTGAGTCAATCGCCAATATAGATAAACAACTTTATAAAAAATACGGGCTTAGCGAGGAAGAGGTGGACTTCATCGAGTCACGCGTCAAAGCCATGGAGTAACCATGGTATCAACAAGTGCAATCGATATTTCAGAAAAGATACTACGCCGCAAAGGTGAACTTCTAGATAAGTTGTTAATAGATCGTACAACCAAAAGGAACATCTTGTGGGCAACTGATTCTTACTTGTTCCGAGGAAAGGCTTTCGCACCAAATAAAATTATATTCCCTGACCTAGTAACGGGTGTGTACGACAAAATAATTCAACCGCGTGCTGCTAAAAGCCTGGACGAACAGCGTTTTCGAACCAAGGAAAAAGCCGAGGTCTTCACGCCACTTAAAACCGTAGACCAAATGAACAAACTGGTAGATCGGACGGGAGATATCAAAACTCCTGACCCCAACAACTGGCAAGCGTACGTACGTGAGTTAAAGCTCGAAATCTCTTGCGGCGAGGCACCATTCATTGTAAGTCGCTATAACCCTACTGCCCACACCGGCAAATTAATCCAGCTAGACAATCGAGTAGGCTTCTTGGATAGAAAACTTCGGGTCATATCTAAGTACTGCGATAAGCAGAAAGACTGGCTGTATTGGGCAAAAGAAGCCTACAAAGCAAGTTATGGTTATGAGTGGCAAGGAGACAACGTTCTGATAGCTCGAGAAAACCTTCTTTATACACTGAATGATTATTATGAAAATAAATTTGGTCGTAAACCTGCCCTTGCAGTTCAGCAAGAATTTGCAGAAATAATAAGCTGGAATATTTTTCAGATGGATGGTATCAAATATGTCATTCCTATGAGCTGTAAACATGTCAATCGGGTAATACCTGGCGAGCTTACGTTATTCGGTGAGATGCCAGATACAATTGAAAAAGACGAGTGTGAAGGATGTAAATTTAATCGACCGACAAAGCACAACGGGAAGTACGCGAAAATTATGGATTGGTCTGCGGCAAAACCTATAAAATTTGTTGACCTTTTGAAAACTTTCTAACGGATGAGAATCTATCTACGAACGTAAACTTGATAATTGTTTTTTGACACCTGTCTTATTCGTACGATAGGTAAACAGACTCTTACTCACGCCAAGTCTTTCGATTGCTTCATCTATTGTCTCGTTCCTAAAAGCGGAACTTATAAGTGCTGTTCTGGGCAATAGTAAGCAGCCCGCAAACCAATCGGCTTCCGCCTCTTGCTTTGCGTCAAAATCTCTTAAGGCAAACTCACCAATTAGATAAACTTGTGCCGATTTATGCCCCCTTATAACGTGGGCTAATTCATGCATTATGTTGCTCGCTTGTCTGGCTTTTGAATGACTCGGGTTAACTATTGTTATTCGTAGACCATTTGCCTCCATGGCTGGCGACATTCCTATATGTAGTCATCTTTATTGTTTTAGGATACATTCTACAAAAAACATCAAAAAAATTACTTTCTTTGCTCAGAATAAACTAGCCTTGCGCATCATATGTAGTAAACCGGTTACTTTGTCGTTGCTTGAGCTGCGTGCAGGGCAGATTCAAAACGAGGCCTATCGAATCCAAGTATTTTCTCCACCTGGCCATCACCGTATTCAACTGTGCTAAACGGAACTCCCATTTGGCCACTTAGACTCACCATGTTTTGTGCGGCTATTGGATTTTGGTCAACGTTGTAATTGGTATATTCAATTGATTTTGAGTCGAGCCAATTCTTAAGCATTACACAGTAGGGGCAGGTTGTTGTGCTATATATAGTTATTTTCATATAGTTCTCCTTATGACTTAATGACACCGCCCAGTGATTGCACGTGGGTTATGGCGCCTAGATCGTTAATAGTTGCGTAGCCAGCGTTCTTTAGTATAACGGTAGCTTGACTAGATCGATTACCACTATGACAGTAAACGTAGATAGGCTTATCTCTAGAAACGTGCGGCATGCTACCAGACTGAATATTCTGTAACGGCAAATTAATCGCTCCATCAATATGGCCAGCAGCATATTCTTCGGGAGTACGAACATCAATTAGCTCACCACCGTTTTTTACATCAGATTGAATCGTTGCAAAAGTGAGTGATGGCGCTGAGTCTTTATGATTATTTTGTGTTACCAGAAAGAGTCCGCCAAATCCTAGAACAACTAAAGCAATTATTATAATGAATTTCATGCAGTTACCTCCATACAGTTTTTGCACGTGCCACTAATAGTAAGCTGGCCAGAGATTTGGCAATCGCCTATTGATGATTCCAAAATTGGGACAACTTGTTTTTTTACGTCGGTATCGCGCAAGATTCCACAGCTTACACACATAAAATGATCATGAGGTATCACATTGGCGTCATATCGCATTGAACCATCAATTGCAGATGGCGCAATAGCGACCTTGCCACGTTCGGCAAGTCGTGCGGTAGCACGATGTACGGTGGTTGCGCTGAGGTCAGGGAATGATTTGCGGAGTTCTGCTAGCAGTTGTGCATTAGTTGCATGGCCAAGACGAGTAATAGTTGTTTCGATTGCCTGGCAGTATTTTGATTGTCGTGGTGATATAGCTACTTGCATGTACTAGTAGTATAGGTGATTTTCTTGCTAATGTAAATAATTTACATTAAACTATCAGTAACAGTATATAAATGCGTAATAGGAGAATAATTTTGGACAGAATTTTTGTAGATGTGCGTGAGCCGTTTGAGTTTGCTACAGGCCATGTAAAAGGCGCGATAAATATACCACCAGCAAAGCTAATGGCCGGAGCTAGTGAGTTAAAAGATGTACCTAAAGACACAGAGCTAGTATTGTATTGCCGTTCGGGTAGTCGCTCGAATGCATCTATGAGTTACTTGCGACAAATGGGCTTTACCAACCTAGTTAACGGTGTGAACAAAGACCAAATTAAAGCAAAATACGGCGTTTAAGTATTCTCTGATTCTTTAAACATTGCCTGCGCCATAACTTTGGCAATCGGGAAGCTGAAGCCAAACGTACTGCCTTCGCCCTCGACACTATGGAATAATATAGCGCCACCTTGCGCAACGATAACTTTACGTGCCATATATAAGCCCAAGCCAGTGCCATCTGGGCGTACTTTGCGCGCATTTTGAGCTCGGTAAAACTTGCTAAATAGGTACTGTTGTTCTTCTTTCGGCACACCCAAACCTGTGTCGGTTACGGTATAACGGATACTTGTATCATCTGCGGTTAGGGCGACATCGACATGGCCACCACTGGGCGTGTAATACAAGGCGTTATCTAAAAAGTTCATCACTACTTGTCGAACTTTTGTTTCATCCAGCATTACTTTGGGGAACGACTCGGGTCGGGTAAAGTTAAACCTTACCTTTCGTGCATTTGCAGTTGTACTGAGCTGACTTAGCTCATCCTCAACGACCTGTACTAAATCGGTCACTTTGTTCATGATGATAAATTTACCAGTGCGCAACCGTGATACGTTTAATAGATCGGCAATTAAATAGACCATGCGCTGCGAGCTATCAAAGGCTTGTTGTAGCATCATTTTTTGCTGGTCAGAAATTGGGCCAACGTCACCATCTAGCACCATACTTACGTAACCCTTCATGCTTGTCAGTGGAGTACGTAATTGATGGGACGCCATACTAATGAACTCATCTTTAGATGCATCCATTTCTTTTAGTCGGTCGTTAGTTTGCTGCAGTTGCTTAACAACGCGTACGTTTTCTTCGTATAACAAGCGGTTATCGAGCGCGATGCCGGTAGGCTCGCTAACGCGCTCGATAAGCTCAATATCGTCAATCATTAGTGCTGGCTCTTCAAGCGCAACCATCATAACTCCCGTCAAGCTGTCACGTGCTTTTAGCTTGGTAAAGTACAACGAGCGAAGATTAAATTGTGTGCCGAGCGTTTCGAGTACTTCTTTTGTTTTAGAACTAAAGAGGGTGGTATTGGCGATTTGCTCTGTGTCATGTAAATCAATAATAAGATTGCGTTTCCTGCTCGTGACCCATTCGCCCTCAATAGGAATATGAAGATTACCAAGCAGTTCGAGTGTGCTTATTTGATGATTTTGCTGTTCTTTCGATAGGTTGTCGGCCAGGCCCTGAAATTGTAGAAATTTTTCACTATGCTGTTTAAGTGAAAATATTGTAACAACGGCATATGATGATGCATCGATAATGGCTTGCGAAATTTCAGTACTAAGCTGCGGCAGATCACGCGATGCCTCGATAATAAGTAGGTCAATCGCACGGAGTATAGACAGAGTCTTATTTGTCTGTGCCAACGCAAGATTTTGCGTGTACATCTGCTGCGCTACACGCTCAAACTCTGCGCGCAAAACCACTGCAGCAGGAGTATTGCTGTCTGGATTATCTGCATCCACCTTGTCTGACGATGCGTTAAGCACGAAATCTGCCCCCCTATTTCGACGCTACTGCTTTAATAATGTCGGTGTTTCTTCTGCAGGTAAGTTAGCCAAGAAACGTGAAGCAGCTTCGCGGCACACCTCCACCGCGGCGTGCCCGAAGAAATCTCGGTATTTTTCGATTAAATCATTAATAACAATACTGCCATTGCCGGCAATGGTGCAGTGGAACGTAACAGGATCGACCGTTAAGCCTTCAACATTTGCTGCTTGCTCAAGCGCTAGGTTTAAGCCGATAATACGACTTTGCTCTTTTATGATTTGCCCGCAAATCTCGGTATAGATATTTTCTTGGTTTGTTGCTGGTGCTTGTGGTTGAGGCACAGGCTGCTGTGGGATTGGCTGATTTGCTGGTTGCTGTGGCGGGGTGGCAGTGGTTTGTGCTGTGGGTGTTGGTTGGTTTTGTGGTACTTGAGTTACTGGTGTTTGCGCGAGTGGCTGCGTGGGTGCAGTGGGCTGAGGGTTTGGTTGTGTTTGAGGCTCCATTATTGTTTCTCGCTTTCTGAATTATCATGTGGGTGTGCATATGGGGCTGTCGGATTTACCTTTAAAAATTCAGGTGTTGCTACTGGTACTTCCGCACTTGTTGTTTCTGACGTAGCAGGCAGAGCTTCTTCGGTTGCTTCTGTTTGCTCTACGACAGGTGCCGTTTGTTGCGAGGTGGGTTCAGCTGGTTCTGGAGTATTGGCTATTTCTTGTGCAGTAGTTGGCGGTGTAACGGCAGGCACGGTTTTAGTTTTAGGACGAGAGCTTCTGACATGGGTTGGGTCAAGCATATTCACGCCAATGCCCAGGGCAGTAACGGCAAGCATGAACAACAAGTCGGCTATATTGCCATTGTAATATTCGTCGCGTCCGTCGTAGTACGAAAAGCTAAAATCTGCAAAATAGAGCAAAATAAATCCAAACAGAATAACAGTTATGGGTAATTTGAACCTACCGCCGAGGAACTTCCACGAAAGTGCAAAGATTGTGATAGATACGGTGGCCAAAATTGCGTCGCCGACAGAATAACCAAGGTCAAAAAACGCTTTCCAAAACGTTTGTTCGAAATAGGCTGAGCCACCTCGCGCTACCTCAACTAAGAAATAGTAAGAAAGCAGTATCATGATAACCGAAACTAAGAAGACTAATATCTGGCCGTTAAGTTTCTTGAGACCATAGCGTGCACCGGTGGCTTTTGAAAGCATAACGATACCAACAAACCATACAGGGATTGCCGCGAAGTCAATTATATCGAGTAAGTGTGATTGTGGTGCTTCGACGTTTGGTTCGGCAAACAAGAAGTATGACCAACCAAGCTGGCCGATACCCCAAAACAGCAGGGCAAGAGAGATAAAGAACACGCCACGGCCAACACCGCTTTTAAGCCAGTTCCATTTTGCGGCGGTAATAATACCAAGTACTGCGTATAGCACCGCACAGACACCCATGCCAATTTGCCACAAATAGTTAATGGTTTGTTCACGCGTATCAGTAAAAAATAATAGCGCCCACCATACAAGCATGATGAGCGATGTGCCTAGTATCAGATAGAGTTTTAATTTTTTGTTCATAATTATAATGCTTATTTATTTCATCTTACCTTATCTATATATAATTACCAAAATCATACAATCATCAAGCATAGGCGAGAACCAAATGGGGCGGTATACTATCAGTAGTGAAAAAAATACTAAAGCTACAAGATCACAAACATACTGCCAGACGAATTGAGCATAAACACACGTCGTATCGGGCGCTTTTTGTTGTGATGCTGTTCTTTGGTCTGTGTCTATTCTTTGTTGGGAAGTCAGTGAGTGCTGATAGCTATGTAGTATCTGCATCGGTTGCGGCGCCTATTCCGACCGTGCCGGCGCAAATTACTTCGCCTCTAAGCCAAGCAACACTCACGAGCCAAAACATTGTTATAAGCGGCACATGTCCAATCATTGTTCCGGCTATTGTTGTCGTCTTGTATCAAGGGCCAACAATGATGGGTAGTGCTGGTTGCTCGGTCACTGGAGAGTTTTCGGGCACGTTTAGTCTTAATCCCGGCAGTAATGTGATTACCCCTAAAGTAATGACTATTACTAACGATTTTGGGCCAGATGGTCCAGCACATACGTTGATATACCAGCCACCCGTTCTCCCCGATACCAAGCCGCCGACACAACAAACGCCAACGACAATTAATAAACCCGAACAGGCAACACCTAGTGCGGCCGGCAGTCTACAGATTAAGTCAGACATGCCGATTTTAGCATTCAAACAGAATGAATCGTTTGTCTGGAAGATTGCCATTAATGGCGGGCAATCTCCGTATACGATTGTCGTAGACTGGGGCGATGGCACTAAGAGCACCTATGCAGCTAATAGCGCCGGCGAACAAGCGCTCGAACACATCTTCAAAATCAATAAAAATACACTAGTACGTATTAGCGTTAAGGATGCTACCGGTAAAGAGGTTTACACTACAGTTGCTGGCGTTACGTTTCGGCAGCAAATCACACCGGCTGTAAATGGAATTTCACAAGCGGCTGCTGATCCATTGTTTTCTCTTGCTCGGCTTTGGATAATATATGGGCTAACCCTACTAATGATTGCCGCATTTTGGCTGGGCTCGCGCAGACAGTATGCCAAACTTCATGTCGTTGCCAGTAAAAAGAAACAATCTCGCAAAAAGAAATGAAAAAGTATTTTGTGATTGGTGGGGCAACGGTACTCGTAGGCGTACTTGTATTATTAATTCTATGGGCGAGTAGACCATCAACAAGTACAATCATTGCTCCAAAAACCGACCAGCAAACAATAAAAAATAATGACCCAGCAAAGATTGAGACAGCGTACTTTAGCGTCACACTGCCGGCGGGTTTTCAAATTAAATCGCAGCAAGAAAACGCAACTTCTCAAGATTTGATTCAGATTGTCGCTACAGAGCCACGTTCAAACGGTAAGCAGCTGGCAATCAATGTTGGTAAATTGCCTGCCGATGGCATCGCTGGTGTAGCAAGCTATAACCTGCGCATCAAGAATCCGACTATCTATTCGCCAACTGAATTTGGGGGTATGCAGGTGGGCGTGCCAACATTTTTTAGCATCACAACAAGCGTTTATGAAATTACAGGCTTTTGGCCCCATGCAAACTTATATGCCTCTATCTCAGCCTCCGGGTCACCTTCTGAAAAAACAGCCATCAACACTGACTATGTCGCAACGCTAGACGCATGGAGATGGCAGTAGAACGGATGCTACAATAACACTATGATTCATTTGGCTGCGAGCATTCTGACTACTGCTGTTGTTGGTTTTTTTGCAGTTGCACCAACGAGCACAAATTATTCGTTAAAGGCATTTGATTTTGGGAATGGCGGTGGAAGCTCATCAAGTGCTAATTACGGTCTCAATGGAATTACAAATGGCCAGGCAAGTAATACAGTCACTTCGGCAACTTATTATGTTCAACCGGGTCTCGCTTCGACTATTAATGCAAACACTCCCGCTGCGCCTACATTCACTAACACTAGCAACTATTACGATAGGTTAAAGCTCGTGCTTGCTACGAGTAGCAACCCAACAACTACAAAATATGCAATTGCTATTAGTAGCAATAATTTTGTCACGACATTCTATGTGAAATCAGATAACACGCTCGGTAGTACCTTGAGCATTGCGAATTATCAGACGTATGCACTGTGGGGCGGAGCGAGTGGCTTCACTATTGTAGGTCTTGCCCCAAATACAACCTATAAGGTAAAAGTAAAAGCCCTAAACGGTAATTTTAGTGAAACATCATATGGTCCGACCGCCACGGCAAGTACCGTTAATCCAAGCATTACGTTCGGTATTACGACTACACTAAGTGCTGTTCCTCCATTTAATGCCACGTTTGCGAGTTTGGCGCCAGGCACGGTATATGCTGCAAGTGCAGATCCACAGCTAGCGCTTACAACAAATGCACTATTTGGCGGATTAATTTATGTTAATGATTTGTATGGCGGATTAAGAAGTACCCAGGCAAGCTACACAATTAGCTCCGCTACAGCTAATTTAGCAGCAGCTACAAAAGGGTATGGCGCACAAGTAATTAGTACAGGGCAGGCCTCTGGCGGACCTATGATTGCTGCTTCACCGTATAATGGCGCAGTTGATAATGTAGGTAGTTTAACGCAAGCACTGCAGCCGATTATCTCCACCGCTGCTGCAACAACTAGCGGAACGGCAACGGTACGGCTCAAGGCGAAGACAGACATTACTGTACCGTCGGCAAATGATTACACCGATTCGCTCATCTTTACTGCGGCTATGGTCTTTTAGCTTGTGTTTACTACATATATTAGGTACACTCAAACACAAGAGAAAGCATAAGAAAAACGGAGGATATATGCCTGCTATAGAACAAAAACGTGTAACTGCCTTGCTTTTGGCGGTTGCCATAATCCTTGGAGCTCTTGTGCCAATGATGCTGAATCATATTGCACGTGCTGCTTCGTTATCACAAGTATCAGTGCGTTTTGATCGTATGAAGGTCAGTACTGCTACAACTGGTACAGTTTGTGCAAAGCCAACAACTGTTGGTACGGAATCAAGCGTAGTCGTAACCTACCCAGGTGGCTATACCCTTGGTCTCGCAGCAACATTTACTGTTGATACTGTTACGAACACGGCTTCATGGCCAGCAGGTGCAGTTGCATGGCCAGGCGTTGGTACTGCATCAAACGTTACTGGGCAAGTTGTGACATTCGCCAGCGGTGATTTAACAGTTGGCAACTTATACTGTTTTAACTGGATTAACAGTGCGGCAGTGCAAGTAACTGCAACGCCAAGTGCCTCAAACAGCGGCACAGTTGCAACAAATCTCGACTCTTCTCCGTTTAGCACGGCAAGTATTGCTGATGACCAAATCGTCGTAACAGCTACCGTACCTCAATCATTTAGCTTTGCGCTTAGTGGTAACACAGATGCACTTGGTACGCTTACGACAGGTGCTGTTGCAACAAGTCCAACACCAAGGACTGCAACAATCAATACGAACGCTAAAAATGGTTGGTTAGTATGGGCAAAGGATTCAAACACTGGCCTTAACTCGGCCTTGGCTGCTAAGACAATTGCCTCGACAACTCCGGGCGCTAACAGTACTTTGGCTGCAGGCTCAGAAGGCTACAATACAGGTGTTACGCAAAGCCAAGTTGGTGGTAGCGGTACAATTACCGTTGCAACTGGCTATGTGGGTGGCGCTCTTGGTAAAGGTGGTGGCCTTGATACAACACTTCGAACATTAGCAACATCAACCGGTACAGCAGACACGGCAGTACTTACCCTTAGGAACAACGCGGGCATCGGTGTATTGACACCTGCCGCAACAGACTACACCGATACAATTACCGTTGTAGGCGCTGGTTTATTCTAAAAATCTATAGCAAAAGCAGGCATAACACCACTCCTTAGGAGTGGTGTTTGTTATACTAAATGCAACAGGGGAACATGTGAGAATACAAAGATTATTTTTTGGAGCATTGTTAAGCGGGCTACTAGTGCTAGTTCCTGTATCTGCAAGTGCCGAAGAAGGAAACTTTTCTCTTCAAGTAACGCCATCGCCTCTTGTACTTACGATAAAGCCGGGCGAAACTACAACGACCGAACTCAAGATTCGAAATAACGGCGACAAAGCTGAAGTCCTCAAGATAGAGCCCAAGAGTTTTAATATTAACGGTGATACTGGTGATGTCACACTCAATGACGGCACTCCGGGAGATATAAATGAGTGGGTTACATTTGCTAACCCAACATTTACTGTGCTTCCGGGGGAATGGTTTACGCAGAGGATTACCATAGCACTTCCTGGAGACGCCGGATTTAGTTATTCGTTTGCGCTAGTTATTAGCAGGGCAAAAGATACTACAACTGCTAAGCCGGGCGAAACGACCGTTAAGGGTTCTGTAGCGGTATTTACACTTATTGCAGTTGATAGGCCTGACGCCAAGCGGTCGGTTGAAATTGTGAGTTTTAGTGCCACGAAGCAGGCGTACGAATACCTGCCCGCCGAGTTTAAGACGACACTCAAAAACACTGGCAATACCATCGTTCAGCCTTACGGGAATATATTTATTCAACGTTCAGCCACTGCTAAAACACCGATAGCAACACTACCAGTTAATGAGGGTAAGGGATATATCTTGCCCGGTAGTTCGCGCACGCTCACAACGAGCTGGGACGGGGGATTTCCGGCCTATCAATCGGTCAAAACTGCCGACAATAGTCAACCCAAAAAATCCCTGGTTTGGAATTGGGATCAATTGTCGAATTTTCGCTTTGGTCGATATACTGCAAAGCTTGTTGCTGTATACAATGATGGCTCCCGTGATGTGCCATTAGAAGCCCAGACTACTTTCTGGGTTATTCCCTGGAAAATCATCCTAGGAGCATTAGCCGTTATTGCGCTTTTATGTATTGGAATTTTTAGTTTTATCAAAAAAAGCTTCTTAGTCGTTAAACATTCTAAGCAAAAACATCAAAGCCATGAAGTACCTAAAGATCCAGATAACTAGCCTAGTTATTGTTGGCTTTGTAATTGCGACACTACTGCCGCTACATACACAAGCACAAGGTAAGCAGGACCCACAAGGAATTACCATTTCACCCGCTGTCGTCACCATTAGCATTGGTCCAAATGAAGCTACAAAAACTAGCACCGTAGAAGTTACAAACACGTTATCTACAAGCTCTAGTCTTACGGCAGAACTGAAGGGTGTCGATGCACAGAATGGCGTGCTGGCTCCAACGAAAGAACTCGATGCAGGCCAAAAAGAAAATATTTCGATAGATAAATCCCAGTTTACCCTGCAGCCAGGAGAGAAAACCACTATCACAATTACCGTCACGAACTCAGTTACGTTGAGCCCCGGAGGAACATACGCCGCGCTTGTAATACGACAACTTGGTACTCCAAACAACAGTGTGGGTTTTCAATCAGCCGTGGGAGCAGGAATATTTATCACGAAGCAGCAAGGTGCTTCCAGGAAAATTTCATTAACAAATTTTAGCATTCAGCAACTTTTACTCGGCGAGCCTAGTAAGGTAACGCTGACATTTAAAAATGATGGTAATGTTCATATTGTGCCCAGAGGTGTCGCAGTTGTTACGAATCAGAAGGGCAATGTGCTCTATAAAAAGGGTGTTATCAATCAAGAGTCGTTTACTATTTTGCCGCAGAAATCATTAACGCTTGATGTCCCGTTGGCTACGGTAGCGCATAGTCTACTTCCATCGCAGCAAAAAGTACTGGTTCAGTACCGATTTGATGGTTCTGATGATATTCAGACGGTAGCAAAAAGCATCATTTTTGTTCCTGCGTATCTGTATGCAGTTATACTACTCCTGGCAATCAGTATCGTATTACTAGCCACAAAAGCTCGTAAAAAAACCAAGTTTCCAAAAAAGCAACAGTCCGGCAAAAAACCACCAGAATCACCTGAAAAAAAGATTGTTATTCGTGATGGCACCGACGGCGAAAAAATCCCGGTTCGAAGAAGTTAAAAGCTTGAGCATTACCTCTTAAATTGGTACTATATAAGCAAGATGCTGCGAGTCTTAGCGAGGGTTGCTTTAATACCAACATTATTACTAGTCGGAATACTAAGTCTTAGTATTTTATCGACCTCTGTTGCGCACGGCGCAATCAACAATCAAATTAGTTTTCAGGGTAAGCTCACTAATCCCGACGGTACAAACGTTACAAACGGTAACTATTCGATTGTTTTTAGTTTGTATACGGTTTCTACTGGTGGCTCGGCTATATGGACTGAAACGCAAGGCTCTGTGCCTGTGACTGATGGTATTTTTCAAGTAAATCTTGGTAGTGTAACTTCGCTACCGGGTAGCGTAGATTTTAATTCAGGTAGTGTGTATTTGGGCGTGAAAGTCGCAGCAGATGCCGAAATGACACCACGCATACTGTTTACCGCATCGCCATATGCATTTAATAGCGACAAACTTGGTGGAATTAGCGCGTCAGGTTTCGTGCAATTAAATCCTGGTTCGCAGCAAACAGGTGCGATAAATATCTCTGGTAATGCTACTGTTGGCGGTACCTATAACGGTAATACCTTCACTTCCAGCAATCTGACGTTCAGTGCGGCGAGTGCCAATACTATTCAAGGTGCTGCAAGCCAAGCTCTTAATATTGATAGTGGTACGAGCGGGAGCTTGTCGTTAGGGTCTGGCAACGCCTCAAATATAACTTTAGGAAAATTCGGAACCACGACCAGTACTGCTGGCTCGTTGGTGGTTAACGCTGGGACCAATGTACCGACTATCGATCAGGTTGTAATAGATAACACGGCTTCTAGCGGTGTGACTGTAGCTGGTGTTAACGGCATGAATATCAAGTATAAGGGAGGAGCCGCTGCAGTTGAAGCAGCGGGTATGCGCATAGACTATACCCCAGGTACGGCTTCCGGTGGTACGTGGAGCGGTATGCGGATTGTAGAATCAATTGCTGCAGCGAGCGGTGTTAACTCATACGGCTTAAAACTTGAAGGTGCAGGTACTGGTGCTGGTAATAGCTACGGAGTTGAGGTTGCAACCGGTTGGGATATAGGTGTCGATGTTCAGTCGGGTGGGCTACAGCTCGCCACCCAAACAGATCCGGCGGCTCCTGCCGCAAATAACTTACGCATTTATGCAAAAGACATTGCTGGGCGCGTCATGCCTAAGTGGGTTGGTCCATCTGGTGTCGATACACCGTTTCAGGCTAACCTTGGATTTAACAGAGTGGCTTTAAGTGCTCCAACCGGAACAACGAACTGTAGTACGGGTGCAACGGGTATTGGTTCTACATCTACGGGTGCTGGTACATGTACTGTCCCAGCTTTAGCGGCAACAAACTTACTTACTTCCGTGCGAAGACTTAGTTTTTCTACAGGTAACACAGCCGGTACCGTATCGTATCAGCGTCAAAGTCAACTTCAGGTGTGGCGTGGTAATACTGCAGGAGTGGGTGGTTTTTTCTACACGATACGATTTGGTTTGAGCACACTAGCCACGGGTAATCGTGCTTTTATTGGCTTATCAAGTTCAATTGCCAACCCGACCAACGTAGACCCAACTACCAGCGCAACGATCGGACGAGTTGGATTAGCCATAAATAGTAATACAGGTAACTGGAACTTTGTGAATAATGCCGTTGGTACCGCACCTACCGTTACTGGTCTTGGCGCATCATTCCCGGTAAATACAACTGATTTATACGAATTGATACTCTTTTCCGCGCCAAATGGCTCAACCATAGGTTGGAGGGTAACAAACATATCGACAGGAGCCCAAACGAGCGGTTCTGCATCGACAAATATTCCTGCAAATACAGTATTTCTTGCACCTCAATTCTGGATTACTAATAATGCAACAAATGCTGCGGCAATTCTTGATTTTAGTGGTTGGTATCTTGAAAGTGATAACTAGTGGGGTACAGCTACATACCCAAGTCCAAATATAGAAGTTTTAGATGGCTTTTATTTGCTTTTACTATCGTTGTTCTTTTGATTATTTTTGGACTGTCATGGATATTTTTGTTTCATAGAAACCAGAATGTGGATCTGAATAGCGTTATGGTAGTTAAGTCTCGCGTGGGAGCTCTTTATTTGTTGCCTACAAACGAAGATCCGGCGCTTGCTACTGTTACGGATAGCAGTAAATTATCGAGCAGTTTTGCGGGTAAAGTACAGAACGGTGATAAAATTTTATTTTATGAAAAGAATAATCGAGCGATAATATACCGTCCTAGCCTTAACAAGGTGGTAGACATTGTGACCGTGCAAATAGACGCAGTTAACACTTTAAATAAAGCCAATAATAGTGACCAATAGCCTATCGGATGCATATTAATATAAAAGCTAAGCAATAATTCTAGAGATACCGACTAACGCTACAATGATTTTAAAAACAAAAAAATACAGCAAACTATTCTATAAAGAGGTTACTTTCTCGATTTTGGCTATGCTAAGTTTGTTGCTGCTCGCATACGAGTTTTTCTTCCATCCATCTATTGAAGCAATAAAGGTTATATCTCGTTTCGATTTTGTTGTCGCGCTACTATTCTTAACAGATTTTTTCGTGCAGTTTTATAAGGCAAGAAACAAAAGCATATTTATGCGTCATAATTGGTATTTATTGCTTGCTTCAATACCGATGGTTGATGGCTGGGCAGAGCTACTAAGAGGACTGAGAATTCTCAGCTTATTTAGGCTTATACGCGCTAGTGAGCATTTGCGTTATGCTACCGAGGCTGCGAAGTCGAGGAATCGCCGCTAGTTTTTGAGCTACCACTTGAACCCGAGCCACTATTTGATTCTGAACCAGATGTTTTTGAATCTTCATGGTCCTCGTCTTCATGCTCGTCTTCAGATTCATGCTTGCGTTCACCAGTACTCGGTTGGCGTACTTCAATCACGATGTTGCCGCTTGCGTCAACAGTCTTGGTAATAGTCAGACCTTTCTTTTTACCTACCTCAACTGTTTTATCTAAGTCTTTCTCGGCTTTTGTAATTTCTTTTTGCGGCGCACCTGTTTTCTTTAGTTCCTCAACCTTAACCTGCTTTTGAGTAACCTCCGCCTTAACGTTTGCAGTTTCTTGCAGTGTAGGTGTAGGGTGATTTGCTTGCCCGCCAACTTTTAGACTATAGAGTGGGCTAGTAGGGGAACTAAACTGAGCTAACCCAAAGACAACCGCAAAAGCTGTCATTGCCATGGCTGCAAACCCAAAACCAAGCTTCGTAAAATTAAAACCAGTACCGGTAATCTCATTGAGCATGTGTTTCTTTTGTTGCCGTGACAGTTTAGGAGCGGGTGGGGTGATAGCAAATAACTCCTCGCCGAATTCCTCGAGGTCTATAAACTCTTTAATTAGTGGGTTCTTGTTATTATTGTGACTCATACCATTCTCGTAATTTTTTAAGCGCGCGCATTTGCTGTATTCGTACATTTCCTTCTGATATACCAAGTCTTTCACCAATTTCTGCCGCAGATGCGTTTTCGACAAACTTCCAAATAACAATTGATTGAGCTTGCTCTGGCAAAAATGAAATTGCCTTAGCCAGTTTTTCACGTGCAAGCACTTTCTCTGTTGCCTCATCGGGGCGATCATGCGTAGTATCGACTAACTCGTCAATAATTTCTGGGTCCGCCATGGGGCGTTGTCTTCTATGGTGATCAGTAATCATATTGCGGGCAATTGCGTAGAGCCACGCCTGTGGGTGCGTCCCATCAAACGTTTCTCGTGCCGCCCAAGCTTTCGTAAAGACCTCACTCGTTATGTCTTCTGCTAAACTAGCGTCGCTTACACGCCAATAAACGTAGCTATATATTTTGTCTACGTGCTGGTTATATAGCTTCGTAAATGCATGTTTAGTCATGAAGCGGTGATACTTGTTATAACGGATAACTCTCAAGTTCGTTACACCTATTGTAACCTCTTGCATACTATTTCATACCATTCTGTCTGTTATAGCTATGTGTAACTTCTCTAAGAACGCTTGTGCTTAAGGCGTCAAAAGGGTATACTAGAATGTAAAGTGGAGCAAAAAGCAAAGAGGTAATCATACAATGGCAAAAGCAGAAAAACCAACTGTTACGACGAAATCAAAGAAATCTAAAGTTTTAGGTGTTTTTTATATTGTTTTAGTCGTTGCGCTTATAGGATTTGGGGCATTCTTCTGCGTTCGCTACTTCCAGGTGAGTGCAAAGTACAAAGATGCGGTAATGACGCAGGACGAAAAAAATAAGCAGTACCTTGCCGCTATCGGCAAAATCATTGATTTACCTAAGAATGAACAGCCTGCGTATATCAGCCTTGTAAAAGACAAAACAAAGCTAGGCAACGCTGCAGTAACAAAGAAATTCTTTGAATCTGCTAGTGATAATGACATTATTGTTGCCTACAAAGACGCCAATCAATCGATTATCTACCGCCCGAGCACCAACAAGATAATCAAGACAGATAATTATAATAACTTCTTGGCTGCTATTAGCCCAGTCTCGGTAGCGATTATTGCTGCCGCAGAGCAGCAAGCAAGTGCCACACAGCAGCTAACCGATAAAGTTCTTAATATCGATATTGTTTCTAAGCAAGCACCAAAGGTCGCAGAATCACAAAGTTATGTTGTTGACGCCACCGGCACGAATGCCAAAGGGGCAAAAGAACTTGCCGATAAACTAGGGCTACCTGTCGGGCAATTACCAGAGGGTGAAACTAAGCCAGAAGGGGCAACACTAATAGTGGTGGTTGCTACGCCATCAACACCGTAACATCGTTGTAATTGTTACTTGTATTGTTCGTACTTTATTGGGACAATAAACATAAGTAGTAAAAATATATGTATACAGCAAATAAACGGCAAAGAAAGTATAAAACGTTACTCAGGTTTTCTTTGTTTGCGATTCCGTTTGTCTTAGCGATTGTTGCAGTTGTTTGGTTTGTACTGTTTCGAAATAACGATGATTCATCTACCAACTTCGCTCGCTCTGGCGCTGAAGTAGCAGTAGTCAAACCTGCCCAGCAAGATTTTACCAATGAGTTGTTCAAGGTAACACTACCAACGGGATGGGAAGCGCAAGGCGTGAAAAATCCCATAGCACCAGAGGTCTACTACCAGTACCAGAGCAAGGTTAAGGACTATGAAAATCGCTATATGCGCATCTATGTTGACTCTATTCCAAAGGATTATGCACTTAACCGACTGATGCCTGTAACGGTTGTTGATAACCGTATGGTTCCTGGAGTGCTTTCGGATGACTGCACAACGTTTACGGGTGCCCCGTTGTCTGGCACGGGAGCCGCGCGGCAGTCGAGTGTCTGGACAGCAAAGTGGCAAGGTGTGGATTTTATATGTGATATGGCTCGCCCGCAAAACTATAGCGGAACTGCAAGCGCAGATGAGGGTTATGCAGTAACTATTCAAAGTAAAAACGGTGTAAAGCACAAATATTTCTTTGTATATATAGATCAGAATATTAGACCCGACTATTCAATTTTGACCGACGCAATAAAAAGCTTTCAAACACTGTAAAAACAGCTATACTAAAAGTATTAACAATCATAAATGAGAGTAATGGTGGAATCACGTGCAAATCGTGAACTGTGCCGCAACTGTAAATGAACGTTATGTTCAAAGTCAGATACACCACTCGCCTAACTGTAACTTCCCGAGCAGGAATAACAATTGTATACGTATTTGTATTTCAATCGACTCCTGCTAAGGGGTCGATTTTTAAATGCAGACTCTAGAGCAACCAAAGACCATCGAAATCCGGCAACCTCGTTCTACCGAAATCTATCGGTATCTTGGTTTGCTTGCAATTGTCAGAGAGTCTGATCCGAAGAATGAGTACTTGCGCCAGCAAATTACCACAGAGCTTGCCGAGAGTCTTAACGCCGAGATGGGAACGCACGGCAATCCAATTCGTTTACATGTTGCCGGTGAACATCTTATTGATCCAAGCGGTCGCAGTATGACACATAGCGCAGAGGCTTGGAGTGAGGCGCAACGGTTACGCGCAATCGCAAATCCAAACTTACAGTGGTTTGCAGACTTTGCACAAATCGAAGCAGAAGAACATAGCGCTGTTGCAGCGTTTGCGGCCAGTGCCGAAGATGGCGAAAGTATGATGGTCATTAGTCCTTTCCCGGAAGAGGCATTTGCAGATACTCAAACGCGTCATACGGTACAACAAGAAGGCTTCAGGCCATCTATAAAAAGAGCTTTCATACGAGCGTATGAGAAACGAGATAATCAAATTATTGAGCATGTGCAATCAGTCGACTCAAGTGACCTCGATACCTGGAACGAAGTGCATAAACAACTTGGATTACCGATAGTTGCTGATACTAATCAGCTACTGGCGCAAAGAACGGTGCATAAGGGTATTAACGGTGCTGAGCTTATTGAGCGCACGGTAATGTTGTACGATGAACTGCTTTCGCAAAAAACCAATAAAGTACACCGTTTTGGCAAAGAACTCGGCGGTGGCATAGAGGCAAACCAATTTGTTATGAGACATCCTCAGATTGTCGCTGATACTATTGCCGAACTTGGGGAAATAGCAAATATCGATATTGAGGAGGCAGAGCAGAGGGCAAGAAATGCACTCTATAACAGCAAGGCGCTCATAAATGCTTTGTATGAGCAGTCACTGTCGGGGCATGTACCGCGGGATATAAATCACCAAGATATACGCGCATTACGTTCGAGTGAAGGCGCAAGCGCTGCTGCAGTTGGTAAATCATATGATGGATGCGCGCCTTCTGCTGCGTCTGTCAGTTCGGAGACACCCCAAAGTGCAATACACATCAATAGTATGACAATGAAAAATGGGCTCGAAATGCACGATTGTATTAAGTGTCCTGCCTGTACGCGAATCGTTACGGCTATCCGTGATCCTAAATCAGGTACGTGGGCATGCCCGCTATCAGATTGTAAGGGCTACAATGCGCAAATGGCAGCCAAGCTACAAAAGGGCCTCGGCTTTTCTAGCGGCGGCGAAAAGGATTTTGGCGATTTGCTGGTTGAATTCTTTTTCGGGAATGACAAGAAAAAACAAGCTTCGAAGCTAGATAAGAACGTCAAAAGAAAACTACTCTAGGCGTAGTGTGTCTCGAGGTATTGCAAGTGCTTTTCGCGGAAGCGCCTGAACTCTGTTTTATTGAATCCGTTTCGTTTTATAAATGAACCAATTTTTTCACTACCAATGTAGTGGGGCATCATTACGTAAGCTGCGCCTTCTTCGTATAATGAAGAAGCTTGTGTTGCTGTATCAGCCGCACACACAAAAACTGCATGAGGATTTACTTTTTCTAGCCACCGTACCAAAAATAGATTTGTGTCATGGTCGCTGACCGTTGAAACCACAAGCTTAGCGCTCGCCATATTGAGTTCTTCTAGCAGTTCTAAATCAGTAACGTCGCCGTATAGATAGTTGATTTGCTGATGTTCGAGCGTGTCAATTACCTCTGGATCGTAATCAACGACCACATATTTCTTTTTCATTTGTTCCATGACGCGGACAAACTCCTGCCCACCTTTGTTGTAGCCAAACAAAATCATATCGTAGCGATGCGGCTTCTCTTTTTCTTGGTGTGTCTTTTTACGCTCAAACATCGTAAGGTGCTTTTCGAGTAGGGTATAAATCTGGTTACTATACGTAATAGCATAAGCAGATGTAGCAATTGTGATGAGGGCAACGATTGTCATGATGTTAGCAATATCTGGACGTACCAGCCCTTGTTGTTGGCCAAGTAGAATAAATACTAATGAAAACTCACTAATTTGCGCTAACGCGCCCGCGGATTTAAAGCTGGTATTTTTTGTATAGCCAAGTACGCCCATGGTAACCATAACGATAAACGGCTTAACTAATATGACGATTAGCAAGAAAATTGCGACAGGTAGAATAAGATTAAATACATTTGTAAAGCTTAGCCGAGTACCAAGTACGATAAAGAACACTACAACAAAGAAGTCTCGCAAAGGCCGTAATCGTGAAGCGATTTCTTGCGCGTATGGCAAACCCGCTAAGGCAACACCCGCAAATAACGCACCAACTTCTAGCGAAAAGCCGAACCGTTCAAATAATGCTGCCGCGCCAAATCCCCAGCCGATGGCAAACAAAAACAAGAATTCTTGGCTTCCAGCTATGAGCTTATTCATACGCGGAAGTACAAAGATACTTATTAGATATAACGGTATGGCGACCGCTAAGCCTTTGCCAGCCAAAACGAGTAGGGTTGTTATCGAGAAATTACCTTCGCTGCGTGCTGCAACTAAAACAAGCGCTAGCGCTGCGACTATATCTTGTAGTAATAAAATACCAATTGTAATCTTGCCGTATAGACGAGTTTGCTCTTTTTTATCGGTCAGTAGCTTAAGGATAATAATCGTGCTACTAAATGCTAGCGCCAATCCTACAAACATACTTTCGGTCTTTGACCAACCAAATGCACGGGAAAACAAGAAACCAACTAGCGTCGTAAATAGTATCTGTAAACCACCAGTAATGAGAGCAACCTTACCCACCTCTTTGATGACGCGTGGGTTTAGGCCGAGTCCAATAATAAAGAGTAGCAGCGCAATGCCGATATTCGCAAAGACGTTAATAGTACTTTCACTCTTGATGATATTGAAGACTGAGGGGCCAACAACAATGCCGGTTAAGATATAGCCGATAATAAGCGGCTGGCGAATGAGGCGCATAACTAGCGATATTCCCGCTCCGATGGCGATTACCACACTCAACTCAGTAAAAATATGTGCTTCCATGTTTATTTCTTATGCTTTTATGCCCTAATCATACAATATTGTTTGCAAGAGGTACAGAAGATTAGCTTGACGCTTATGCTAACAATTGCTATTATCTAATTTGTCGTTTTAAAAGAAGCAAAGCTTCGAGAGACAAAAAGGTAACAAGAGCACCAAAATAGTGCTTCAAAACGGGAGGATGGGCTGTATGCCTATAAAAATTAAAAGTGTAGTTTCGCGCCCTCAGCGCGTATCGGTTCGCGTTAAACCCGCGTCCTGGCAAGTATATATCGAGTACTAGTGTTTATTTAGCGTTGTTAATAGCTGCTTGAATTTTTGCGGAGAACTTTTCGTATGTGCTGATATCGCCGTTGCTGAGTTTTTCGTCATTAATGTAGTACGTTGGAGTACCAGTGATGCCTTTGCCATTACCAATCTTAAGATCCGCATTAATGGTGCTATTTACTGTTTCTGATGCGAAATCGGTCTTAAACTTTGCAGTGTCGAGACCTAGCTCTTTGGCGTATGCTTCAAAGACTGGGTACGCATCCGTTGAACCTGACCAAGCTGATTGGTTGATGTATAGCAAATCGTGCATTTCAAAAAACTTACCCTGTACGCCAGCGGCTTCAGCTGCACGTGCAGCTGCGCGAGCGTTGGGGTGAATCGATTCGAGTGGGAAATGCACAAACTTAAATGAAATATCCTTTTGGAAGGTGTCTACAACTTGTTTTTCAATAGGATAGAACTGGCCGCAAACAGGACATTGAAAGTCGCCATACACCGTAAGGGTGACATTTTTAGCATTTTCGCCCTTTGTGTGGTTACTTGCTGTGCCGGTTGAAGCATTACTGCTAGTTGTATTCGTCGACTTGCTTTTGCCCAAAATGAATATTCCCGCTAAACCTAAAACAACCACTACCAGAATTACGATAAATCGTTTGTCCATGAAATCTCCGTTTTTATAACTTACATCTATTGTAACAGTTTTTACCCGTAAAAGACGCTAGCATTTTGAGCCCAGCGAGACTAGACTACAGGTAAAGCCATGATACAAATAATCCTACTTATTATTGTTATCTCAATAGCTTTTTACGGCATTTTGCTGATACGAAGCTTTGAATATATGAGTATTACCGAACTCAAGCGCCAGGCTCGAGCGGGTAATCCAGACGCCATAAAAGTTTATCCGGTGCGTGCGTATGGGGTGCAATTGTGGATTTTTATGTGGGCAATTCTAGGATTTTTAACATCTTGTGTTGTTATTTTGCTCGACAGTTTGCTCGGTCCATTTTGGACAATTCTTATTAACGTGCCACTTATTATTGTGATTCATTCGATATTACCGTGGACACGAAGGCCAAAACCAAGCCTACATATGGCAGCGATAGTTAGCCCATACGTTGAGCGAGTCTTACGGTTTTTGTATCCAATATTAAAATGGTTCGAACGTTGGGTTGGGCGCTGGATTCAGCCCGAGCCTATGCTACTTATTCAAAGTAAAGATGAGCTCATTGAAATATTGCATCATAATGCTGAGGAATTTGATCATGTGAGTCGTGATGAGCTTAAGATAGCCGAAAATGCGCTATTATTTGGCGAAAAATTTGTTGGTGATTACATGACACCCCTCAACGCAGTACATTTCATTAGCGGCGAGGAAGTTCTATCGCCAGTTGTACTTGGAGAATTGCACGAAAGTGGTCATTCAAGATTTCCGGTATTCCAGGGTAACAATCAAAATATAATCGGGACGTTATTTATTAAAGATGCATTACGGGTAAAAAACGCAAAACCAGTGTCAGAAATCATGCGGCATGATGTTTATTATGTTAACGAGCAGCAGTCACTCGACCATGCTTTGCAGGCATTCATAAAAACTAAGCACCATATGTTTATTGTAGTGAATGAGTTCGAGGATGTCGTTGGCGTGCTGTCAGTCGAAGATGTTGTTGAGCAAATTATCGGTAAGCCAATGCTTGATGAATTTGATCAATATGATGATTTGCGTGAAGTGGCCAAACATACAGCGCGCAAAAAACACGCCGCACACGAATCTGAACACGTTTAGAATTTCAGGTTTTCATCTGTTATACTTGAGGCAATATGAGATTATTTGCAGAAAATGTAGTTTCACGCGTAGGTGAAACTGTAGAAGTTAAAGGTTGGGTACAAACCCGACGTGATCACGGCGGACTTATTTTTATAGATTTGCGGGATCACACCGGCATCATTCAATTAACAATTGATTCTTCGAAAGAATGTTTTAGTATTGCCGAAGAACTGAGAGACGAATTCGTGATTGAAGCAACCGGTGTCGTTATGGAACGAGCCGAAGAGTTAAAGAATCCTAACGTACCAACCGGCAGTGTCGAACTGATGACTGATACGATTCGGATTCTCAATAAATCCGAGCCGCTACCAATACTGGTTCATACGAGCCAAAATATAAGCGAAGACAATCGTCTCAAGTACCGATACCTCGATTTACGCCGCCCGAAAATGCAAGATATGCTCAAAAAGCGAGCCCAGTATTATTCGGTAATTCGACGTTATATGGAGGATGCGGAATTCATAGAAGTTACCACGCCAATTCTTGCTAACTCTAGCCCGGAGGGCGCGCGCGACTTTTTAGTGCCATCTCGAGTGCATCCAGGGAAGTTTTATGCATTGCCACAGGCTCCGCAGCAATTCAAACAACTGTTGATGGTAGGTGGAGTATCTCGTTACTACCAAATTGCGACGTGCTTTAGGGATGAAGATCCTCGAGCGGATAGATTGTATGGTGACTTTTATCAGCTGGACCTCGAAATGTCTTTTGTCGAGGATGGCGAGGTGGTTCGGCAAACAATGGAACCGCTTATTAAGCAGCTTGTCACTGATTTTGGTGATAAAAAGTTGCTGAGTGATGAGATTCCGCGAATAACCTACAAAGACGCTATGGATACCTATGGCACTGATAAGCCAGATTTACGTTTTGGCATGCCACTAGTAGATGTATCGGACGAGCTAAAAGATTGCGGTTTTGGTGTGTTTACGAATGCTATAAGTGCCGGTGGGGCGGTCAAGGCGATTGCCATAAGCAAGCAGTTTAGTCGTTCGCAAATCGATAGCTTCACAGAGCTAGCAAAGCAAAATGGTGCTGGTGGTTTACCGTATCTGGTTGTGGAAAACGGTGTGGCGACTTCTTCAATAGCTAAGTTTTTTAGCGAACAAGACCTAGCAACGATTGTTAGTAAAACTGCTGCCAAGGAAGGTGATACCATCTTTTTTGGCGCCGATAAGCGAGAAAAAGTTAATAAAGTCTTAGGTGAACTCCGCAATCATTTTGGTACGCTTCTTGAGTTAAAAGACCCAAATGTCGTAGCGCTTGCATGGGTTATTGATTTTCCTTTTTACGAGTACGACGAAAAAGCAAAGAAACTCGATTTTGGCCATAATCCATTTTCTATGCCAAAAGGTGGCCTTGATGCACTCGATGGCGAAGATAAAATGAGTATTGTTGCAGACCAGTATGACATGGTGATGAACGGCTATGAAATCTGTTCGGGTGCTGTACGAAACCACAACCCTGACGTCATGTATAAGGTATTCGGAGTACTTGGCTATGACGAATCATACGTTGAAGCAAAGTTTGGCGCCATGTTAAATGCATTTAAATTTGGTGCACCGCCACATGCCGGTTGTGCATTCGGACTTGATCGAATCTTTATGGTTCTTATGAACGAGGATAATATTCGTGAAGTTGTTGCGTTTCCAAAAAACGGCTCTGGTGTCGATGTTATGATGAATTCGCCTAGCACCGTAGATGAAGCTCAACTTAAAGAACTCAATCTTAAAATCGTCGAATAATAGTTATTTGTTATCGAGATTCTTCCAAAGATACCAAGCAGCAACTGACTCGTATGGGTGCCAATTATACTGTTTGGCGATTGCAATCATTTCAGGCTTGGATGGTAACTCAGGCAACGCATATACTTGTTGCATACTTTTACGTACGCCTAAATCACCCCAAGGCAATATATCGAGCCTTCCCAGGCTAAATATCATAAACATATGAGCGCTCCATTCACCGATGCCCTTAACGGCAGTGAGCTGAGCAATTACCGTTTCGTTGTCTAGCGTTGCGATGTGCGCGAGGTCTAGTTTGCTATCAAGTATATGGAACGCTAAGTCTTTAATATAGTTTGCCTTGGCGTAGCTTGCGCCAACGCTACGTATTTCTTCGATGTCTGTTTCTATAATTTGCGCTGGCGTAGGGGTTGTACCGCCATATAATGCAATAAAATCGACTCCAGATTGTTGCTGCGGCTTTTACGCTGAGCTGCTGGCTAATAATGCTACTCACAAGTTCTTCGTAATAATTTGTGTGTGGTGAAATCGTACATGCACCATACCTGGCAATGATACTACTTAGTTGCGGATCATTATCAGATAAATGCGCGCTCGCAGCCTGAAGTTGCGTAGAAAAACTCGTCATCTTCTAATACTAGCCCATATATGCGCATAATTTGTTAAAATAGGTATACGTAAACGCTTATGGCAAAACAAGAAATACAACCAGAACCGCCAGAAATCGACGAAGTCGATGCTAAAGTGCATGAAATCATGGGGCCGACACCCGATGAAGCTGCGCCAAGCGTGCCTAACTTCGAAGAAAAACCGACACCCAAGGCAGTTGCTCCTACAGGGCCTCCAGAAGTTACGGATGAGCCACTTAATTCTGCAGTTGAGGCAGAACCTAAGTCGGAAGTTACGAGTGATATATCCGAAGTTGCAGCAGAAATTAATAAATCCCTCGAACAATCAGTACCGGTTGTCGTCTCTACCACTCCTGATACAGAGGCAAGCGTAGCTGATAACCTTGACGATCCTACGTTAGATGCTGCGGTCTCGGACATCGTCACTAAAGAAAGCGATGAACTACTAGCTGCGGAGGATGCAAAGCTCGAGCATACTCCCCCCAAAGAGTCACGCAAGGGAGTGGGGGCGTTTTTTGCCGCCTGGTGGCATAACAAAAAAGCACGCTCGCTGACGTTTGCATGCATCGCTGCTGCATTCCTTGGTCTAGCGCTCTTTCCGGCTACACGGTATACGATACTGAATACTATCGGCGTACGGGCTGGCCTTAGTTTGAAAGTAATTGACAGTAAGTATGGTGTGCCCGTTAAGAATGTCGAAGTCGTAGCGGGTGGCCAAAAAGGAATGACAGACGCGGAGGGCAAAGTGAGCCTAACGAACGTACGGCTCGGTAAAACACAACTGTTACTAGCAAAACGCTCGTTCGCAACCGTAAATCAAACAATTATTGTTGGCTGGGGAAGTAATCCATATATTGATCCAATTCAGATGAAACCAACTGGTAGTGAATATAGCTTTATAGTTACTGACTGGCTGAGCGGTAAACCAGTTTCGAAAGCAGAGATAAGTGACGGCGAAAGCACGGCGGTAACCGATGATTCAGGCAAAGCGACTCTTACGGTACAGCCTACCGATAAAGACCTAAAGCTTATCGTGAAAAGCAAGGGTTATCGTTCAGAAGAAACCACTATTGTTTCTACCGATAAAACTACAAAGGCGATAAAACTTGTTGCCGGTGAGCCAGAAGTATTCGTTTCGAAACGCTCCGGTAAGCTAGATGTATATAAGCGTGACGTCGATGGTAAAAACGAGGTCGTGTTATTGCCTGGTACCGGTACCGAACAAGATCCGCTAGGCCTCCTTGTTAATCAAGATGGTACAGTTGCCGCGCTTGTTTCAACGCGTGAAGGCAAGCGTGACAAAAATGGATATTTGCTGAGTAATCTATATACGATTGACGTGACAGCGAAAACAGTGACAAAAGTACCAGGAACAGAATCTGCGCAAATTCAACTTATTGACTGGATAGGCGACAAGTTAGTGTTTGTAAAAGTCGCTGCTGGTCCAAGCGCCGCTACAGCGGGGCGACAGCGTGTCACGACATATGACTATAAGCAAGAGAAGCAAATCGAACTCGCCAACGCGAATTACTTTAATGACGTCGAAGTATACAAGGGACAGGTTTATTACGCACCAAGTGCTGCGGGTGCATTAGCGGGCGAAGCAGCGCAGCTATATCGAATCAATGCTGATAATAGCTCAAAGACGTCACTCTTGAATAAAGAAACTTGGGTAACGTATCGCACATCATACGATAAGATGCAGGTCAACGCATCAGATAGTAAATGGTACGAGCAAACGCTCGGCGAGAATAAATTTACCGCATTAAGCGGTGCACCAGCGTCACCCACTCACCGTATTTATATCGATAGCCCCAATGGTGAAAAAACCGTCTGGGTTGATAACCGCGACGGCAAGGGAGTGCTAATTTTGCAAGATATCAAAACGCCAAGCAATACGGATAAAGTCATATTTTCTAAAGGAGGTCTCGGCTATCCAATTCGTTGGCTAACCGATAAACATTTGCTCATTCGTGTCTCAAATTCACAAGAAACAGCAGATTATGTTTTGAACATTGATGGTGGCGAGGCTCAGAAAGTGGGCGATGTTACGAATACGGCAACGACAAATCGCTGGTATTATTATAAATAGATGGCTAAAAAATATCCTAAGCACAAAAAAGGTGCATGGTTTGTAAAAGTGCGCGGCAGTTACTTGCCCTGTAGCTGGCAAGGGTGGCTGCTATATATCCCATTTGTTATTTTTCTTGTAACAGTTCTGCAAGCGGCGTTTCGAGATTCTCACTCTGTAAGTGACGCACTGTATCAGCTATTTGTCTATTTTGTATGCGCCGGTGTTGTGATGCACTGGATTGCTTCGAATAAATCATGACGCAGAAAAATCTCGAAACATTCAAACAAACAGTTTGGGAGTATTACTTCGCGCACCAGCGTAATCTGCCGTGGAGAGATATCCAGTTTTCGACCAAGCAGCTTGGCTACCGTATCCTTGTGTCGGAGATAATGCTGCAGCAAACACAGGTACGTAGAGTAGTCGAAAAGTATAACGAATGGATGGTGAACTTTCCGACTATTAGTGACGTTGCGAACGCTAACTTATCAGAGATACTTACACTTTGGAGTGGACTTGGATACAACCGAAGAGCGCGCTTTCTACACGAAGCTTGCAAGCAAATAGTTGCCGACTATGATGGCTCTGTGCCTACTACCGCCAAAGAACTAACGGGACTTGCCGGCATTGGAACCAATACCGCTGGTGCTATTATGGCGTATACCTTTAATACTCCAGTGATATTTATTGAAACAAATATCCGTACTGTATATATCTATCATTTTTTTCATCACGCTGATACTGTTGCCGACGCCGACTTATTGCCACTGCTTCATGATACCGTTGACCTTGAAAATCCACGGGAATGGTATTGGGCCTTGATGGACTACGGCACGTTCTTAAAAAAAGAAGTTGGTAATATTGCACGTCTAAGCAAACATCATACTGTACAGTCAAAATTTGAAGGCTCTCGCAGGCAACTCAGAGGTGAGGTACTACGCCAACTTATTGCGGGTGAAAAATCTGCTTCGAACCTTCAAACCGCTACCCAAAATAATTCGGAACTCGCTGATGTCCTAGTAGCGCTGGTTGCCGAAGGCCTCGTCGTGCATGAGGGTACGAGCTACAGATTACCGTCCTAGAAATGGTATAATAGTCTGATATATGCGTTTTCGATTGCCGATTATTTTATTGCTTGCTGTGGCCTTTTTTATGCCCTTAACGGCAATCGCCCAAATAGTGCCAGCTGCGGATTCGCAGCCCTCGCGCGAGGAGCGTTTATCGAGAGCGGTACAAGATCAGCAGATAACACTAGATGATGGTGCAAAAGCATTAATAACCGAAAAGTGCGAACCCGCACAGAATATTCTCATTGGCTTGCAAGATAAGTCTGACAGACTCATTCAACTCCGCCTGGCGACGTTTACTGATTTCCAGAAAGAACTGCAAGCTATCAAACTTCGCATGGCTCGGCAAGGCGTAGACGCTTCAGAAATAGATTTACTGATTGGTAAGCTACAACAAAACCTAGATTCATTTACGCTTGCTTCGAACTCATATGGCGCAACCCTTGATGATGCAGAAAGCGTAAATTGCAAGCAAAAACCCGAGCAATTTAAGGCTGCGTTAGTGCTGATGAGAGCTAAGCGTGCCAAGTTGCTAGACGCCGCTGAAACCCTAAAGATTACTATGAATGATGCAACTGTAACGACCTTTAATCAACTTAAGAAACGGCTAACGGTTGAATAATGGATACTGAATTAGAAAAACCAGAGGGAGCGAACCCACTAGCAGCTATTGCTGTTGCAGTGACTGTGGCACTTGGTCTAGTACTTGTTACGTTTACAATTTTCTTGAACTCAGGTGCCTATAAAACTGTTAAGCAAATTCAAGCCGGCACAAAAATTGCTCATGCACTTCAGAGCTCTGACATCGATACAAAAAGCCCAATTAAATCTGATGATATTTCTACGTATGAGACATCCGTAACGCAAAGATTAAAAGTTCTTGATGATATTTCAGACTTTGGTCCTGCCGATGTTTCGGATGTAAGTCTGGGGCTTGCTCAGCGCTAAGCTAGTTTAATAGTACTCTGTTTGATTGCCTGCAAAACGGCACCAGTCGCAATCTGGCGCTTGGGTGCACTCGTAGTAAATGTAATAGTAATTGTTGTCGACTTAGCAGTAATTTTATTGACTGTTGCAAGCGAGGGACCATTTTTAATAATGCTTGCTAGCTCGGGATCTTTAGCGATCTTTGTGGCAATTTTTTCAAGCTTGCTATTAAGGCTTGAGATTGATTCACTTGCATCAATTTCGAGCTGCTCCTGCAACTTTAAAGACGCCATGCTTTGATTCGTCGAAATAACAATACTGCCGTTGGGAATGTGGTGAATACTACCGTTGTCGTCTTGCAGTACGGTTGTACGAACAGTAATTGCAATAACCTTACCCGAAACCTTGTCGAGCTGAATGTAGTCGTCTACTCGGTACTGATTTTCAGAAATAATGAATATACCGCTAATAAAATCTCTAATAAGGCTCTGCATGCCGAACGCGAGCGCAGCGCCAATAAGACCAGCACTTGTCAGTAGCGGGGCAATCGGTACATTAAGGATGCCTAGAATCATTACAATTGCCACAAACCATACGCTTAACGAGACAATAGCACCAACTATACTGTTTAGTGTTTTGATTCTTTTTTCTCTATCACGTTTCTGCTTGGGAAATATATCTTCGTTTAACGGAAAGCGCATAACGCTTTTCAAAATCGCTTTTAAGATTATTTGTGTAAGAAGAGCCATTAGAACAACAAGCAATATCTTAATGAGTCGATTGTCGCTAATGGCTAGAATATTATCGATTGTTTGCTGCATCTGTTATTAAATTATGCATTTTTGCTATATGCTTGTCGAATCCATTCATCCAGGCTTCCGCCCCCACCGCCGGCTAGGCAAAGTACTAGCGAGCCCTCGGATAGGTATGAATCAATAAGCCGTTTTAATGCCTTGTTCTTTTCTGCGGGCATGGCATTTGTCTTTGGGCTTAGGTACGAAATAAGATTTTCGGGTGAGAGTACATCTTGTGTTTTGTCTTCGCGTGCCAAATAGCTAGGTAGCCAATATACGGCCGTGGCGGGTTCAAAGATATTCCCATATTGCTCTTTCATGAAATGTTGCCGTCTATCAGTGAGCGGCTCGTATATAACGATAACCTTATCTGATAGCTCGTGGGCGAGCTGTATTGTTGCCGCAACTTCTTCGGGCGTGTGAGCATAATCAGAATAGAGCCCAGGGGTGATTAGTTCAAATCTGCGTGAAGAACCAGGAAATCGATTAATGATTGCTACAAGTTCATCATATGGCTTGGCGGTGGCTTTTTGGACTGCTTCAAGTGCGATACGGGCATTGCGCCGGTTATGCTCACCGGGTAGCTTGATAGTATCGATTAGTGAATCGTCTTCGCCAACGACGGTAATGCCGGATGTATTTATTCCTAAATATTCGGTGTCTCGTAAAAATACAATAGGCTGCTCTGACTGGCCAATAAATTCGCGAAACGCTGCTTTATATTCGTCGCGGGTTGGGTATATCTCATGGTGATCCCAGTCAACTGAGGTTATAGCTGATATTGCTGGGTGAAAACTCAAGAAATTTCTATCAAATTCATCACATTCATATGCAAAAAATTTACTACCTTCCACATATGCCCCCATGTCTCCGAAGCCAATTTTCGCACCTACAGAATAGCTTAAGCGTATCCCGAGCTCCTTAAATAACCAGACAACCATAGCAGTTGTGGTTGTTTTCCCGTGAGTGCCGGCTATTGCGAGCATAGAAAGGGATTTTTCCTCTAAAATTGCGTTAAGACACTCATCTCGCTTCGATGTTTTAATGTTATTTTCTTGTGCAAAAACAAGCTCTGGGTGTTCCGGTTGCTCTAATGGTAGGGCAGAGCTAAATACCAGCCAATCGATAGGGTTTTTACGGTGTTCGCTCGCAATCTCTTCTTTTGACTGGCCAATATGCAAACGAATGCCTTGTTTCTGAAGATAGTCCGTGTACTGACTCTGTTGTTTATCCGAACCAGAGACCTCGAACCCAGCTTGATGAGCAATAAGGGCTAGTGGGCCGATGCCTGTGCCGCCGATTCCTGAAAAGTAAATATGCATACGCTTTAATCGTACCGCATAAATCTGTTACTATAAAAGGGTAATTACAAAAAAGCAAAATGGTAGAAAAAGTAAAACAAATTATTAAGAAGCGTCACTTTTGGCGCACTGTTGGGTTTGATGAGCTCAGCGAGTTATATGCTACGCAAATGCTACGCTCCCTGTCGGTCAGTTTAGTGGGCTTGTTTGTACCAATCTACCTCTATAAATCGGGATTTTCGATTGCTGCAATCTGCGGCATGTTTTTAGTTTGGACGCTTGTTCGCCCACTCTGGCTTTATCTTGGCTCAAAACTTATTGGGCGCTATGGACCAAAGCACGTAATGGCAATTTCCGTGATTGCGCAAATTGGATACCTCGCGTTAATACTTACCGTCAATGACTTGCATTGGCCACTTTGGTTTGTGGGTATTGTGGGTTCATTTTGTTATGGGTTGTATCTTTTGGCGTTTGAAATCGACTTTTCAAAGATAAAGCACACAGAACACGGTGGTAAAGAGCTAAGCTATATGCAAATGTTCGAGCGGTTAGGCGCAATTTTAGGCCCAATTATTGGTGGCCTCATCGCTACCTTTATTGATCCGCGCTATACAATTGCGATTGCTATCTTTATTCTTTGCGCATCGTTAGTTCCTATCTTTTTGAGCGCAGAGCCGGTACGACAACATCAGATTGTGACCGTCAAAGGATTCCCATGGCGCCGCCATCGCAGGGACATGTACGTAAGCTCAGCCTTTAATATCGAAAACATCGTTTCCATAACCGTGTGGCCGCTCTTCCTTGGCGTATTTGTACTAACCTCGAACACGTATGCATCTCTTGGCTTTATCGCCGCCATAAGCACTGCTGTGGCGTTTCTTGCTATATTTAGCATCGGCAAGCTTATCGATAAGCAATATGGCAGGCGATTACTAAATTTTGGTGCTGTTGCTAATGCATTCTTGCACTTGGTTAGGCCCTTTGTCAGTATCCCGTCCCAAGCCCTAGCGGTTAATGTAGTAAATGAGCCTGTAACAGCGATGTATCGCATGCCGTTTTTAAAGGGTAGATACGATGCCGCGGATAGTGTGCCCGGATATCGAATCACTTATTTTTATTTGATTGATTTGACAGCGACATTTGTGAACATCATCTTCTGGACAATGCTCACCCTGATTGCGCTTAATGGTCATGACAAGCTGGCACTGCAATCAGCGTTTATCGTTGGGTTTGTAGCAAGTCTATTAATTACTAAGCAAAAGTTTGCCGCCTTGCGGTAAAAGGTAGATTATACAAATATGGGCAAACATCAACTTGCGCGAATGTGGCACAAAATCAGCGACTTTTCGCTTGTTGCCATCATTATCACGTTTATGATTTGCGCGGCTATCAGTATTTTTGCACTGAGAGCTAATAATCTTAAGATGGCAGAGCTTAGGCAAGCCGTTTACACTGCCGATGAGAACGGCGGCGATGTCGAAGCAGCTTTGCGCAACCTGAGGTCATTTGTGTATGGCCATATGAACACTGATCTACGCGCCGGTAGCACGAGCAGCGAACCGCCCATACAGCTTGTAAACCGTTTTAATAGCGCCGTGACCGCCGAACAGGCACGGGTAGCTAAATTAAGCAATGCAAGCCGAGTCTATAGTGACGCCCAGGCTCAATGCGAACGCGCGAGCCTGCCGCTCACCCAAAGGGCTCAGTGTATTCAAGATTATGTTACTAAGTATGGCAGCGGTATCCCACAGCTTAATTTGCCCCCGAAAGAGTTCTATACGTTTGATTTCGCAAGCCCACTATGGTCGCCAGATTTGGCTGGCTTTGCCCTTATAGCAACTCTTTTCGTGGGTATTTTATTACTCGTTCGTTTGGTTGCTGGTGTTATTGTCAGGCTGTATCTTCGCTAAAACAAAACCCCCGGATAAACCGGGGGCTCGTTACAACGTGTACAGTATGACTACTTAGTTGTAGTTGTACTGTTGTTGTTTGTAGCTGGTGTAGGATTCTTTTGATATTCACGAATCGCTTTAACAACTTGGCCGTCTTCTTTTAGGTTCTCCCAGAACATAACAGAATTGCGGTTGATGAACATGACATCTTCAGGGCCATGAATTTCGCTACCAAGTTTGGCAAGAGAAATATTTTGCTGGGTAGCAGAATTGTTCTTGTCAGGCTGTACTTGCTGAACACGTACATAGTAGATGTCAGTAAGCTTGTAGTAATCCTTGTTAAGAACACTTAACTTACCAAAGTACACTTGGCCATCGCTACTGTTTAGGAAAACAGCTTGGTACTGGTTAGTCTTAATCTGAGAGGCAATAGAGCCACCCTGACCTAGTACTAGCAGTACAATCGAGCCGATTAATACGACTGCGATTAAAACAGAAAATACTACAAATAGTACTCTTGATAGGTTAAATTTGCCTTTTGGCTTTTTTCCACCTGCTGCCACTGGTTGCTGAACAGGACCATCAGCTGGACCACGGTTAACAGTTTGTGCTGGGCGTCCCACCCGGTTCAGATATTCGTTCATATACCTCTTTACACCTCTTTTATGTTGCTAATGCTTGTGACCAAAGTGTATCGTATCTATCGCCTCCAACGCAAGTGTTTATGAACAATCTCTTAAAAAAATGATTGACAAGAGTAAAAGAGCCAGCGTATGGTAAGGTTACTACTAACAGTGTAAGGAGGAGAAGCAGTGGCTTATCAACACACGAATTCAAAAGGGGTAACATATTTCTTGAACTCAAAAGAAGTTACTCTCCGCGGTGGTAAATTACAAACCATCTATTACTTCAGCAAAGACAAGCGCGCAGAAACAATCGACGCTTTGCCTGCAGGTTTTTCAGTAAACGAAAACCCTCGTAACGGTTTTCTTACTGTAAAGCGCAACAAATAAGTTGTACATTACTATAAAAGAGCCATCCCACCAGGGGTGGTTCTTTTTATATTCCGTGATACTATAGGTAACAATGAGCGCTATTGTACGGGTAAAAGATTTACGCAAAGTATATGACGACAAAACGGTTGTCGATGGTATTTCGTTTGACGTAGAAAAAGGCGAAGTATTTGGCATATTAGGCCCAAACGGTGCTGGCAAAACAACCACACTAGAGATGATAGAAGCAATTCGCCCGATTGATGGCGGTACTGCACATATAAATGGCATTGATGTAGCAAAAGAACCTCAAAAGGTACGATATATTATTGGTGTTCAGCCACAATCCCCGGCCTTTCAAGACAAGACCAAGCTAAAAGAGATTCTCGAGCTATTTGCAGCAGCATACGGTGAACGCATTGAGCCGAAAGATTTGCTTGAAAGTGTTGATTTGCTCGAGAAAGCCGATGCATATGTAGAAGACTTATCTGGTGGCCAGCGCCAGAGGTTAAGTATTGCTGCGTCACTGGTGCATAATCCAAAAGTCTTTTTTATGGACGAACCAACCACCGGCCTCGACCCTCAGGCACGGCGTAATTTATGGGATTTGGTCAGTTCGATTCAGAAAAAGGGCATCACTGTCATTTTAACTACTCATTATCTTGAAGAAGCAGAAATGCTTTGTGACCGTGTCGCAATTATGGACGAGGGTAAAATTATTGCGCTCGATACACCTAAAAACCTCGTAAAACAGCTACTCAGCCGTGGTTTCAAAAAGAAGCATCATGTCGAGCAAGCTAATCTCGAGGACGTTTTTATTGATTTAACCGGAAAGCACCTGAGGGACTAGGTATGAAGCTTAATAAATCAACCTACACCGTTTGGACATTTGCTCGGCTAAATGCCAAGAGATTCTTCCGTGATCGCCTAGCGATATTCTTTACAGTGATTTTTCCGCTTATTTTCTTGTTTATTTTCGGCACAATTAATAAAGGAAGTGGCAGCGTCTCGTTTAATGTGGCGGTTATTAATCAGTCGAATAGCGTCATTTCGCAACAATTTGTAAAATCTGCTGTTGAGTCCAAGGTGCTAAAGGTTAACCAAAAGGTTACGAGCCTTGCTGAGGCCAAAGAAAAGATGAAGCGTAGCGAACTTGATGCCACTATTGTATTACCACAAGACTTTGGCCAAACTGCAAATGGCGCCAGCTTTCCGACGGGGGAAGCACAAGTGTATTACAGCCCAAATAGCGAGCAAAGCGGGCAAGCGCTTGCCTCAATTCTTCAAGAACAATTCAATCAAGTAAATGCTAAATATGTAACAATCGAGACCCCTTTTACTGTTAAGGCGCAGTCGACGCAAGAGGCGAGTTTATCACGGTTTGATTACGTATTTGCGGGCCTTATCGGATTTTCAATTATTGGTCTTGGAATTTTTGGGCCGGTGAATGTGTTTCCGGAGCTAAAAAAGCAGGGGATTCTTCGTCGATTACACACAACGCCTCTTAAGGTATGGCAGTATTTTGTAGCAAATGTGATGTCGCAGGGTTTAATTGGCGTACTCGCAATTGCAATCATGTTTGTTACTTCAGTTGTGGTATTTGACCTTCATATGAAGGGTAGTTATATCACGTTTATCTTGTTTACACTCCTTAGTATCTTTTGTATTTACGGTATTGGCTTGGCGCTTGGTGGCTGGGCAAAGAACGAACGGCAAGCAGCGCCGCTCAGCAATCTTATTACGTTCCCGATGATATTCTTATCTGGTACGTTTTTCCCTCGTTTCTTGATGCCAGAATGGCTACAAAATGTTTCAACGTATCTGCCACTAACTCCAGTTATTGATGGCATCCGACTTATCGTCACAGAGGGCAAGGGACTCATTGATATCATGCCACAAGTTGGCCTGCTGGTAATCTGGTCAGTAGTTATTTACTTTATAGCTTTCCGTGTTTTTCGATGGGAATAACATTTTATAGACAATTAAACATAAGTATGATATAATAATCATATGAACGCTGAAACAGAAAAATCTTTTATAGAATCTCACGGCGATGCCAAAATTCCTGACGATGTTGTAACCCGTGGCGCTAATGGGTTCTATGCTGATGATCAAGAAAGACGCTTACAAGAAATCGCGGAACTTCACGGAGATTATGCAGATATCTTTACTTCTGGCTTAAGTAGCGCAGAAGACATGGCTTTTGTACTCAAAATTGCCGAGCTTGATGTTGCTGATGGAACGATAACGTTAGAGGACTATGAAAGATTCGAAAAAGCCTATGAAGCCCAAGAAGCGTACGAGAACTTTGAAAAGTTAATTGGCGAAAAAGATAGTAAGGTGGAAGTGCGTATTATCCTCAATTCTGCCGTGCAATCGCATAAATCAGGCTTATTAACCGATAACCAGATTGCATTGTTGCAGTCGCGAGCAGAAGCACGTATTCAAATGATTCAGTATTTAAATGCTACTGTTCCTGAAGATGATGGCCGGTATGGTAAGCAAATATAAGGTATAATTTTTCAAATGGAGTTATTTAAGCGCCTACCAAGGCCTTTTTTTGTGCTTGCACCCATGGATGATGTCACCGACACGGTGTTACGCCAGGTTGTTGCCGATTGCGCTCCACCCGACATATTCTTTACGGAATTTGTAAATGTTGATGGTTTGCAGAGTCGTGGCCGCAAACGCCTAATACGTAAATTTGATTTCACGCCAAAAGAACAACCCTTAATTGCTCAAATCTGGGGTAAAACACCCGCTCATTACGAATCTGTCGCAGCAGAACTAGTTGATATGGGCTTTGCTGGTGTCGATATTAATATGGGGTGTCCTGATAAATCGGTAGTTCGCAGCGGCTGTTGCTCGGCGCTTATCAACAATCGCGACCTGGCAGTGGAAATTATTGCCGCAGTTAAGCGCGGGGTGAATGGTCTTGTGCCAGTTAGTGTTAAACTGCGCACCGGCTTTAATGAAGTAGACTTTACGTGGCACGAACTGATATTACAGCAAGGTATCGATATGCTGACCGTTCATGGCCGCACCACAAAAGAAATGAGTAAAGTTCCAGCGCGTTGGGAAGACATAGGCCATATACGCGCATTACGTGATACGATCGCCCCAAACACCCTTATCGTTGGTAACGGCGATGTAATGAGCTACGAGCACGGCATACAGCTTGCTGAAGAGCACAAACTCGACGGAATTATGATTGGGCGCGGAATCTTTACTGACCCATATATCTTTAGCCCGAATTCAGTATGGGCAACGACATCTCAAAAAGAAAAACTTCAGATGTATAAAAAACACATAGAGTTGTTTATTTCGACCTATCCTCCCGAAGAACGTAGCCGCAACTGGCAAAGCCTTAAGCGTATGGCAAAAATTTACGTACATGGCATAGAAAACGCCAGCATATTTCGCGATACGTTAATGCGAAGCGAAACAGTGGTGCAGATGCTTGCAGTTCTCGACGAAAAAATTGCTAGTTTGTAGCGTACTTGCTACCCCAGGCAGCCATATCATTTAAGATTTGCTGTAAATCGGCGCCTTTAGCTGTGAGCGAGTAGTTATAGCGGGGTGGATGTTGGCAATAGATATTCTTAACTACAATTCCGTCATCAACAAGTTTACTAAGGCGTTGGCTAAGCGTACGCGGGCTAATGCCTTGTACGGCGGTTTCTAAATCGCTAAAAGTTTGCGGGCAACGAGTCATTTCGCGTACCAAAAGAGGGGTCCATTTATCTCCCAAAATAGAAAGTGCATGGGTGATGCATTCGGTTTTTACGCTGGTTGAAGCTACGGTTGCCATAATTGCTACTATTTTACAACAAAATAATGACTTTACAAAATATAGTTAGTGACTATACTAAGTGTAGTAAGTAACTATATAAAGTATAGTTATTAAATAACATAATTAGGAGTTACACAAATGGCACATATTCAAGTTATTGTTGGTAGCACTCGCCCAGGTCGCGTTGGCCGAAAGATTGCGGATTGGTATGTTGGCGGCTTAGAGCTTCCAGCTGGCACCACTATTGAAGTCGTTGATCTAGCAGATGTTAATCTTCCACTTTTGGATGAAGCTATGCCAGCTATGTACGGTCAGTATGCTAATGACCACACCAAAAAGTGGGCAGAAATTATTGGTAAAGCTGATGGCTACGTATTTGTTACGCCAGAATATAATCACGCACCAAGCCCAGCGCTATTAAATGCAATTAGCTACTTAAAGGCAGAGTGGGCGTACAAGCCGGTCGCATTTGTAGGCTACGGTACTGTAGGCGCGGCACGTGCTATTGAGCATCTTGTTTCTGTCGCATCCGAGCTAAGCATGGTACCTTTGCGCGAACGCGTATGGGTTAACGAGCCATGGGCAACTGTTAGCGAAGCAGGTGATGTCGATACTGATGCGGTTAAAGGTGGAGATCCAACCGGCCAGATTGCAGAACTTGTTAAGTGGGCAGACGCTACTAAAGTTTTACGCGGCTAATCTAGCGTACGCTGTATTATAAAAACCGCCTTTTGTAAGGCGGTTTTTAATCGTCGTCCTCTGGTTGTGCATTACGAGGTTGCGTAACAGTCGTCCGCTGGCCAGCTCCTTGCGTTTGGGGTGGAGATGCAACTGACGGTGACGGTGCCGTTGTTGACTGATTTTCATTTGTCGATTGCTGATTCTGACTTGCAGGCGCTGGCTTCTGGGTTGTTGGTACGGGCTTGTTTACGCGATTATTTCCTACGAAAACGCGAAACGTAATGAGCCCCAGCAACACCAAAAAAATAATCACTCCTGCAAGTAATGTGATGTAACCTTTTTGTTTTGCTGTATTGGTATTCATAATTCTTCACCAGTAATTATAAAGCATAAGCGTATATATACGGTTGTCAAACAAGCAAAAAACCCCACAAAAAGTGGGGTATTTAGCTTGGTCGCGGGGGCAGGACTCGAACCTGCGACCTTGTGGTTATGAGCCACACGAGCTGCCACTGCTCTACCCCGCAATAAACCAGCCGTTATCATACGCTTTTTTCATCTGTTAGTCAAGAATTAGTAGTGTCGGATTCGCGGTGTAAAAAGAAGTTTATCCAGTCTTGCCAATTTTGCACAAATTTTGGTGCGGTGCGCGGCGGCTTTACAACTGCTACTGGCTCGGCTTCTTGATGAATGTATTTCTGTGATGTATCAGCAGGGACTAATATAAGTTTTTCGCCTGGTAACGCTTTGCCAAAATACTTACGGGCTGCCAAATCTAAATATGCGTCAGTTTTATAATATTCGTTTTTAAGCTTCTGATTTTTATTAGTTTGATCTTGGATAGTAACTTCTTGCTGAAGCTGTCCAATTTGTTTTTCTAGCTCGTAATTTTTTTGGATAATCTTAATACTGCTCCAGGTAACGGATAGGGCAATGATAAAAACCGCATATAACCCCAGATTTTTGGTGTCAAAAGCAGTTTTAATGTAGGTATTGTTTTTTATTTTTTGGAACATACGCTACGTTTATTATATAACATCTGTAAAAAGTAGTTAGTTTTACGGTATAATCTGTTTGGTAATCACGGGGGTGTAGCTCAGTGGTTAGAGCAGTCGGCTCATAACCGATTGGTCCCTGGTTCAAGTCCAGGCACCCCCACCAACCAACAAGCCCTACCTTGCGTAGGGTTTTTTGGTTGTTAGAGTTCTTGGATGAGTAGGGACGATGGGTTTGAGCCGACTGCAGGAGGCTACCTATTTGGCTGATGCCAAATATATGCCAAGCCAGAGAAAACATACCTCCAAAAGTATCTTGTTTTCGCTGCGCGAAGCTATATAACCGATTGGTCCCTGGTTCAAGTCCAGGCACCCCCACCAATTAAAAAAGACTCCCTGAGGAGTCTTTTTTAATGTGAGAACTAGTAAAAAATTACCAGCTCTTTTTGCGGAATGAACCACGGTCGTCGCCGCCGCGGTATCCACCACCGCCACCACCGCCGTTGCCGCCAAAATCACGACGTGGACGTTCTTCGCGTGGACGTGCTTCGTTTACAACGATTTCACGACCATCGAGGTCCTTGCCATTCATAGCAGCTTCAGCAGCTTTGCCTTCAGCGTCATCTGCAAATTCCACAAAGCCAAATCCCTTGCTACGGCCACTATCGCGATCTTTCACGACAGTTGCGCTCACAACGGTGCCAAATGGTGCAAATGCTGCTTGTAGGCTATCGTCGTCGGTTGCCCATGCTAGGCTACCAACAAATAACTTATATGCCATTGTACTGTAATTACCTTATCTTCTTAACTAACCGCAAGTACGACCCTGTCTGTCCTTGCGCCTTAAGATCTGATAGGTCATAAGAGGAGACAAAACCTTGCTATGCACAGTTAACCATAGAAACCGCAAACTGTACAGGGGTAATTATCAGAGGTAGAGGCTTAGATACACTTAATGTTGCCGGCGGCGACGCGGATTGCCTCGCCCCAGGTTGGAAAAGGATGGATTGTATTGGCAATATCACAAGCGTGCAAATGATTGTTTACGGCTAAAGAAAGCTCGCTAATCATCTCGCTTGCATGGGGTGCAACGATGCTTGCGCCCACTACGATACCGCTGGCAGTTGCCGTTATTTTGACAAAGCCCGCAGTGTAATTACTTGTTATAGCGCGACCCAATATGCCAATTGGCGCGATAGAGGTTTGGTACAGTTCACCAGTTAGCTTAAGTTCGTGTTCGGTTTTGCCAACGACGGCGACTTCTGGCTTTCCGTAAAATACTCGAGGGATAGCAGCGTAATCCATATCTACCTGTTTGCGGTGGTACATGTTATGCACGGCTATGCGACCTTCTTGCATACCCGCGTGTGTTGTTAAGTATTTACCAACAACGTCACCGGCTGCAAAAATATGTTTTTTATTGGTGCGCATCCGCTTATTTACTCGTACTCCATCTTCACTCGCGTGTACGCCGGCGTTTTCGAGGCCGATGTCCACATTGGGAGTTTTGCCAGATGCAACCATGATTTCTTCAACTGCTATTTTATGTTCCTGGCCATGTTGCTCAAAGGTAATAACTTTGCGCCCCTTGCCGCCACCTATATGTACAACTCGGGTCGCACTGTGCACACGTACGCCTCGCGCTTCAAGCGCTGCCGCTGCAGCGTCGCCTACCTCAGGATCTTCTTTAGGCAGTAGATGTAAACCACTTTCTGCAACGTGAACCCTGGTGCCAAAAGCGCTGAAAATCTGAGCGTATTCGTATGCGGTTGCGCCACCACCAATGATAAAGATGCTCTTGGGCAATTTAACGAGCTGGCCCGCTTCTTTGGACGTAATATATCCTGCTTCCTTGAGGCCCGTAATGTCTGGGATAAAGGCTGAGCTACCAGTTGCAACGAGAAATTGATGCGCAGTATATCGGCGTAAGCCAACGCTCACCGTCCACGGGTTAACAAAATGGGCATGTCCTTTAATAAGGGTAATATTTTCCGACTTAAACGCCGTTAACTCGCTATGCACGCCAGTCGCCGTAACTGCTTTTTCACGCCATGCCTGGATTGAGCGAAAATTATAACTAACAGCATTAGCGCGAATGCCAAATTGGTTGGCACTTTGCACTGTTTCTAATGTTTCAGCAGCTTTCAGTAGCGCTTTTGTGGGTATGCAGTTGAAATTAGGGCAACTACCACCAATGGCGCTCGCTTCAATAATGCCAACTTTTTTGCCCTCGGCTGCTGCTAAATGTGCGGCAATGCCACCGCCGGCGCCACTGCCGATAACTATGAGGTCAAAATCGTATGAGATTGGTTTGCGGTATTTTGTTTTAAACATAAACGTTTTCCTACCACATTATACGATGATGCAGGTACAAGTAGCCAGCATGTGGATTAATTTCTTGCAGATATTTACCGGTAACTGTTCTGATATCGTGCGAGGTAACTTCACTTTTGGGCTTGAGCCATGCCTCGACATCTTTCGTGACTTTTTCGGCAATCAGCTCGGCGGCTTCATTTGGCTCATGCACGCTCAGGCATGATGCATAGACACTTGCATATACTTTACGGTTATCAAAGGTCTCTATAACACCTCTGCGTTTAACTATGTGTTTCATAGTGTTACTTCCAGTGTCCCGTTAACAAGTAAAAACAGCAACCACCCTAGCACAATCATGGTTAGACCCATGCATAGCCGAAAAATTGCCTTACTATCTTCTTTCCATTTGATGACGGCGCTTAATTTAAGGCCCGTACTCGCGAGTGCTCCAATAACAACAAGCGGAACCATAAGCATAAGTGCAAAAAGTACGGGCCAATTAAGTAGGCCAGGACGAACCAGCGCAATAATTGCAGAATATGCTAGCAGAGGAACGCCAACGCTCGGCAAGGTTGCATATGCGGCTGTAAGGGCTAATAGTATAGCGCTTGCAGGGCTATTCTTTTTTACTGTTCGCGAATGCAAGGTGCGGATAACTGCTTTTGGAGCATCGTCTCTGGGCCCGTACCAATAGAAGTCTTTGATATTCATAAGACCCCAAATGATACTAGTAATTGCAATCGCAATACTTAGGCTTTGAATAGAATGTAGCTCGACAAGGTTAAATCCGATGACGAGCAGGGTGCCTGATAATGCATATAATGCGAACAAACTTAGAAGGTATATTACCGCTGTACTGCTTGTTCGCAGCTTGTCATGTCCTTTACCGATAGAACCTGCCAGCAGTGCTACGAAGATAGACATGCTTACCGGGTTGAGGGATAGCAATAACCCTGCTACAAGCGTGAGAACCACAAGGTTTGTATTTGTCATGCCGCAATGGTCCTAATTAGTAGAAACGCAGTATCTTGCATGTGGACAACAGCGGTAGTAAACAAAATTGTACTTGCGAATAACACCGTAGCTACTACGAGTAAAAAAACTATTTGCTTAACATACGCGTTATGTCGAAGCAGAACAGTAAGTAAAAACAAAAAGAATAATACAACTGTCGCACCAACAACGGCACGATAGCTTAAGTCTGTAATAATACTGTTCGCGATTGCGAAGTTTGCGGTGCCCATGACTTTTCGTTTTGCCCTCTTTTACTAAAAACTATATCATTGGTATAAGCACTACCGCAATAAACAAGAGGCAAGCAAGGGGTCATTAGTGGAAAGAAAATGGTATATGCAAACCGAAGGCGAAGTTCGAGCCTTTTTTGACGTTGACCCTATGGCGGGCCTGTCGCAGCAAGAAGCTCTCAAGCGTCTTGCAAAGTTTGGACCAAACATTGATCCACGATTATCAGACTCACAGCAACGAGCTCTCAGTGTACGAGTTTTGCGCCAAGGCAAACGAGAAGTAATTAACTTTCGTCAGCTTGTACCGGGGGATATCGTTTTGCTAGAACCGGGTAATCGAGTGCCTACTGACATAAGACTTATCAGCGTAGATTTGTTATCTATTAATCAAAATGGACTTACCGGCGAGCCACTGCCGGCACAGAAAAATACATTTACTATCAAGCAACAGGCTATACCGAAACTGCAAAAGAATATGGCTTTTGCTGGCAGCTTTGTCACTGGCGGAAGTGGAGTCGGCATTGTTGTTGCGAGGGGTAATAAAACCCTACTATACAGTAGCCCTAAGCCCAGAACTGTCACGCTAGGTATAAAGGGGGCGGTGATTGCGCGTCGGCTACGTCGATTTGGTGTAATCGTGCAGGAAAAACGCGTTCTTTCTAAATATCGCAAAATCGATACTGTTGTCGTTGATGCACGAGTTTCTGATGACGAAATGATTGAGATTATCCGTAAAGTGCAGCTAACGCGACATATTGATTGCAAATTTATTGTTAAGGCTGCGAGTGCTGCTAGATTATCTCGTGAACTGGGTGCGCTCGTGTATGACGCCGAAACAAAGCAAGGCGATTTGCTAACCAGCCAAATCTTAATACATGTCGATAAACCAAACTCAGTCAGTGTGCTGACAAGCCTTAAGCGATCCGAGCGTCAGGTGTTATGGGTTAGCGATGGTGAACGTTCGCTTCTTGCCTTAAATGGGGCAACTATTTCTTTGGTTTGTGGAACATCTGGCAGGGACGATGTTATATTGGCTGCAGATATCTTTGCGCCAGCCGCAAAACCGGCAATTTTGACACGCATTTTATACAACAAAAAATAAGCATAAGGCTCTTGACAAATGCGCAAAATATGTATACAATGACATCATTGCCATAAAAAAGCAAAAACCAAAAACAAAACAACAGGAGTAAACCAATGAGCGATATTGGTATTAGCTATGAGCTTACTCCTACAAGCGACCAAGCCATTTTGAGTATTGACTCACTATTGGTGTAAACGGGCGTAGGGTAATCTCCCGCAAAACACCCATCATCACGATGGGTGTTTTATTGTCTAAATAAAACTAGCCTAACAGATACAGATATGCTAAACTAAGCTGGCTTAAATATGGCGGCGTAGCTCAGTTGGTTAGAGCGTAGGACTCATAAGCCTAAGGTCCCAGGTTCGATCCCCGGCGCCGCTACCATAAAAAAATGATCACCCGTGTGGTCATTTTTTTATGGTATGTATACTGGTAGTTATGGAAAGACTTGAGATTGTTAATGAAAACGATGAAGTAATTGGTGTTAAAAAACGCTCCGAAATCACGAAAGATGATATATATCGCATATCCGCGCTATGGGTCACGAATAAGGCAGGCGATATTTTGCTTGCCCAGCGTTCGTTTGATAAAAAGCATGATCCAGGTAAATGGGCCGCCGCGGTTGGCGGCACCGTTACGGAGGGTGAATCCTATGACGAAAATATCATTCGAGAAGCTCAAGAAGAGCTCGGCCTTAAACTTAAAAAACCAATCAAACTTAAAAAAATGCTTGTCAGGGCAAATACAGGTCCATATTTTGTGCAGTGGTTCGGTTTAATTGTCGATAACAATGTGAGCCTAAAACGCCAAGAGTCCGAAGTGGAGGAACTTGGCTGGTTTACCAAGCAAGACCTTGTGCAATTACTAAAAGAAATGCCAGATATGTTTGCCGATTCTTCAGCCGTAGCTTGGGCTCATTTTTTACAATAATAGTTTGATGTTTAAACATGATAGTAACAGCTTACAAAACTCCACTCGTCAGCCCAGGCGATGATCTATTTGAGTTGTTACAGAAAAGTATTCCAAATATTGCCGAGGGCTCCGTTGTCTGCATAAGTAGTAAGATTATTGCGCTTTGCCAAAGCGATATATGCTCACTAGACACCAATAAGGTTGACCTTATTGCCGCGGAATGCGAATGGTATATTCCCTCAACTCTGAATCCATTTGGCTCAACAATCACCATCACTGGCGGCAAGCTTGCCGCAGCAGCAGGAATAGATGAGTCAAATGTCGATAATTGTTTAGTACTATTACCAAGCCACATTCAGCAAACAGTACAAGAAATTCGCGGCTGTCTAATGAGTAAATTCAATCTAAGAACATGCGGAGTGCTAGCTGTAGACAGCCGATCTATTCCACTCAATCTCGGCACTGTGGGTCAAGCAATTGCTTATGCAGGCTTTGAGCCGCTAAAAGATTATCGCGGAACAAAAGACCTATATGGAAGAACCATGCGTATTAGTCGCTCAAACATCGCGCAGAACCTCGCATCTTTAGCAACATTAGCAATGGGCGAGGGTCAAGAGCAGACTCCAATTGTAATTGCCGAAGATGCAACCATGGTTACTTTCTCAGACTCATTAATCGCTAGTGATGAACTAACGTATGAAGTTGATAAAGATTTATATGCATCATTACTGGTAAGCGACGCGTGGCTGTCCGGTGGTCGTAGCTACCTTGCTAGGCAATTGTAAAATGCTGATATCATAAGACGGCTATGAGTAGTGAGCATGTATTAGTTCCGCCGGGTACGTATATTGTTGCGGTTTCTGGTGGTGTCGATTCTGTCGTCTTACTTGATATGCTCGCCAAGCAGGCAGACCTACAGCTGGTAATTGCACACTTTGACCATGGTATTCGGGAAGACTCCGCGCAGGATGCAATATTTGTTGCACACCTCGCTACAAAGTACCACGTACCGTTTGAATCTGAACGAGCCGAACTGGGGCACGGTGCAAGTGAGGCATTAGCCCGTGAAAAGCGATATGCATTTTTGCGCATGATGTTCAAAAAATATAACGCCGCCGCAATTATTACTGCGCACCACCAAGACGATGTTATCGAAACAAGCATGATTAATATTTTGCGCGGTACGGGTCGCCACGGCCTTAGCTCCCTCAAAAGTACTTCCGAACTTATGCGTCCTCTTTTGGGGATACCAAAAGTAGAGATAATCGAATATGCACACTCGCATGGTCTGGAATGGCGCGAGGATAGCACGAACACAGACACGAAATATTTGCGTAATAAAATTCGCCACGAGGTCGTGCCTGCAATGACTGTCGAGCAAAAAAGACAGTGGCTAACAACACTTGAAAGAACGCATAATAATAACGAAAAGCTCGATGCAGAGATTCAACATCTTTTGCGTCGTGGATTGCATAAAGACCAACTTATTTTAAATAGAGCTTGGTTTATTTCATTGCCACACGATATTGCTAAAGAGGTTATACACAACTTGCTTCGTAGGGCTGGCGCAAAAGATATCGATAGAAAAACAATCGAGCGCCTAGTGGTACAAATTAAGACCTTGGCGCATGGTAAAACACTACAGGCAAGTGGCGTCACAATATTGCTCACCAAGCGTTCTGCGAGATTTCAGCAATCTCGAGGTAGGCAAGAGGCCGTAAAGCACGTATAATTACAACTTATGGAGAAAAAATTACCACGTGGGAAGAAACAGACGAGCCAGCGTAAATGGTTCAAGAACATCGGATTTATCCTTATTATTGCCGCATTTGCCGCAATATTCTTTTTAAGTTACAACCAGCCAGCCAAGCTCGCTAATAAGTCGTATAACGATGTAATGAATCGTGCTAACAAAGGCGAAATAAGTCGACTTGTTGTTGATGGCGAAAAAGTAGAAGTTACCGTAAAGGGTGGCGATAAAGCTACCGAAGTTACTCGTAAAGAAGCAGGGACAAGTCTGTATGGTCCTGGTGGTCTTACGAACCGAGATGTAACGGTTGATTTCAAAGCATCATCGAATGCCGGTTCTACCTGGACGGCAATCGCGATTAACTTATTGCCTGTAATTATCATTACACTTGTACTGGTATTTATGCTTCGCTCTGCGCAAGGTCAAGGTAACCAGGCTATGGGCTTTGGCAAGAGTAGTGCGCGCCTGTATGGCACCGAAAAAGAAGCAGTTAAGTTTGCTGATATTGCTGGTAATCAAGAAGCCAAGCAAGATTTAGAAGAAGTAGTAGAGTTCTTAAAGTTTCCTAAAAAGTTCTTAGGTGTTGGCGCCAAGATTCCTAAGGGCGTACTTCTTGTCGGCCCTCCGGGAACCGGTAAAACAATGTTGGCGAGAGCTGTTGCTGGCGAGGCAAATGTACCATTCTTTAGCATTAGTGGTTCAGAATTTGTCGAGATGTTTGTTGGTGTTGGCGCTAGCCGTGTACGTGATTTATTTACAAAGGCTAAAAAGAACGCACCGTGTATTATCTTTATTGACGAAATTGACGCAGTCGGCCGTCGCCGTGGTAGCGGTATGGGTGGTGGCCATGATGAACGCGAGCAAACCCTTAATCAAATTTTGGTTGAGATGGACGGTTTTGAGCAAGGTCAGAATGTTATTGTACTTGCGGCTACAAACCGAATGGACGTGCTTGACCCGGCATTATTGCGCCCTGGTCGTTTTGACCGTCGAGTAGGTATTGGTTTGCCAGATCGAAAAGACAGGTTTGAGATTCTTAAAGTTCACTTTGCTAAAAAACCTGTTTCTAAAGATGTTGATCTTGATGCACTTGCTGCAAAGACTGCCGGTTCGAGCGGTGCTGATCTTGCAAACATCGCCAACGAAGCAGCAATTATTGCTGCCCGCGCTGACAGAACGCAAATTACGAACGACGATATCACTTCTGCATTCGAAAAGGTAGCAATCGGCCCAGAACGCAAAAATAAGATTATGTCCGAAGCTGACAAAGCGACAACAGCTTATCACGAAGCAGGTCATGCAATCGTTGGCCATGTATTACCAGACAGTGACCCTGTACACAAGGTAACAATCATTCCACGAGGTGGTACGGGCGGTGTAACGTGGTTCTTGCCACCAGAAGACAGAGTTTATACATCGATAATCGAATATAAAGATATCCTTGCACGCGCACTCGGTGGCCGCATCGCAGAAGAAGTAATCCTTGGGCCAGATCGCGTTACGACTGGTGCGGGTAGCGACTTACAAAAAGCCGCAGAACTTGCCCGTGAAATGGTTGTAAATCAGGGAATGGGTACAAAGCTTCGAAATCAAGTTTTCCACACAGAAGACGGCATGATGATGGATAGAATTGTCCACGAGCGTCAGTATTCAGACGAAACAGCTAAGGTTATCGATGAAGAGGTAGAAAACCTTATTACCGAGGCAGCCAAGCGTGCTCGTGTTGTTATTCGAGCAAATCTTAAGCACCTAGAAGCACTAAAAGACGCATTGCTTGATAAGGAAACTGTTGAGGCCGAAGAAGTAGATAAGCTACTTACTGGCACTAAGCTACCTAAAGACGCAGCACTTTATTAGTTTTTAGCTCGAATTAATTGCCATAAAAACCTATAATCATAACCAAGGTTATTCATGAACCGCATATTAAGTCGTGCCAACAAAAAACTCTCACTTGGATCTGCCGCTACATTACTAGCCGCGGCCTCTTTACTGGGTATTGTGTTAGGTATTTTGCGCACCAAGCTTATTAATGCAAACTTTATTAACTTCGAATCTGATGCCTACTTTGCTGCCTTTAAGATTCCAGACTTTGTATTCTTTACGTTAGCGTCTGGTGCGCTTGGGGTTGCGTTCCTGCCTATTCTTAGTGAACGACTAGCGAAAAACCGTCAGTCTGCCTGGGAGGTCGCGAGCTACATATTAAATGCACTGGCTATCGTTGGCTTTTTTGCCGCGGTACTTATTATTATTTTTGCCGAACCGTTACTACGATATATTGTTGCGCCAGGTTTTACTCCAGAGCAACTCAATCTATCAGTGGCAATTATGCGGATTATCTCTGTTAATATATTCTTGTTTTCTATCTCTACCGTCTTAACAACAGTACAGCAGTCAGTCGGCAGGTTCTTCTTCTTTGCAGTTGCGCCGCTATTTTATAACTCAGCCATCATTGCCAGCATTTACATTTTTGGGGATAAATATGGCATTGTTGGCTTAAGCCTCGGCGTGGCGCTTGGCGCGGTTTTGCAACTACTCGTTGTGGCGCTGGGCATGGTTGGGCTTAACTTTAAGTATCGTCCCAAGATTGATTTCAAAAACAAGAGTTTCCGAGAAGTGCTGCGCATCTTACCAGCCCGTTCGGTCGACCAGGGTATCGATAACATTAATAGTATTGTCGAAACACGGTTTGCTTCACATCTAAGCATTGGCTCGGTTACTAACTACGAAAACGCCCTCGTGCTATATAACGCACCAGTCATGCTTATCGGTAACGCAATTTCTACTGCTGCTTTCCCGCGCCTGACAATGCGACTTGCGCAGGGGCGAGCTGATTTATTCCGCAAAGAATTCCTACGGGTTTTGCGCACTATGATTTGGATTGCACTCCCCGTAGTTGTTGTAAGCTTCTTCGCGCGCGGCTACTTATCCCGAATTATCTTCGCTAGGGGGAATAGCCAGATTGCCATGATTTTTGGCTTTTTGTGTATCGCTATCTTTTTCAGGATTATTTACACGATGATTTCGCGCTACTTTTATGCACATAAAGATACAAAAACCCCGCTATATGTCTCTATTTTTGTCATCTTCTTTAATATCGTACTTGCCTATAATCTATCAAAACCATCGGCATACGGAATAGCGGGTCTCGCAATGGCGCAGAGCATCGTAGCCGCAACTGAAGTTGGAATTTTAGTTTTCATAATGATAAAACGTGATAGAACTTTGTTTGATAAAGATTTTCGGCGGCAGCTTGTAAAAATACTATCCGTCACTGGTTTTAGTGCGATTGCCGCCTATATTACTGTAAAACTATTCCCACTTGGGTATTTCGATCAAGGCTTCATCTTGCTCTTTAACTTATGTCTTATTGCCGGTGTTACATTCTTTGTCCATACGGTGGTTTCGTATATATTTGGGCTCGAAGAGGCAAAGTTGGTGGTAGATAGAATCAGACGAATTGTACTTAGACAGATAAAGATTTAGATATATCAGGTATAATAACCCCGATACGATGAAATACGACCACATTAGAAACTTCTGCATTATTGCTCATATTGACCACGGTAAAAGTACCTTGGCAGATAGGCTAATGGAAATTACCGAGACAGTCGATAAGCGGAACATGAAGTCGCAATTACTCGATAAGATGGATCTTGAGCGCGAAAAGGGCATTACCATTAAATTGGCTCCTGTGCGTATGGGCTACAAAGATTACGAACTGAACCTGATTGATACCCCTGGCCATGTTGATTTTAGCTACGAAGTTTCGCGTAGTCTTGAAGCATGCGAAGGTGCAATTTTAGTTGTTGATGCCAGCCAAGGTATTCAAGCTCAAACACTCGCCAATGTTTATTTGGCACTCGCTGCAGACTTAACGATTATCCCCGTGCTAAATAAAATTGACTTACCGGCCGCCGATGTCGAGCGGGTAAGCGCGGAAGTTATATCGCTACTTGGTTGCGCTAAAGAAGATATTTTGCATATTTCTGCTAAGACTGGCGCGGGCGTTCCAGAAGTGCTTGATGCGATTGTAGAGCAGGTACCACCACCAAAAGGTAATCAAACCGCACCGACACGTGCCCTAATTTTTGATAGTTATTACGATGATTATCGCGGTGTTATTTTATATTTGCGCGTGTTCGACGGTTCGCTTAATAAGTCTGATGTCATGCAAATGATGGGAACCGGCAGTAGTGGTATTGCACTTGAGGTTGGGTGCTTAAAGCCCGATATGTTCTCCACGAATAAACTAGAATCAGGTGAAATTGGCTACGTAGTCACAAACCTTAAGAGTACTCGCGAAGCGCGGGTAGGTGATACTGTTACGCTTGCTAATAACCCAGCCGAGCAAGCGTTGCCAGGCTATAAAGAAGTTAAGCCGTTTGTGTATGCTGGATTCTTTCCGGATAGTAACGAAAACTATCAGTTGCTAAAAGATGCTATCGAAAAGCTAAGCCTTAGCGATTCTGCCTTACAGTTCGCACCAGAAAATTCCCCTGTGCTAGGTTTTGGCGTGCGTATAGGGTTTTTGGGCTTGCTGCATATGGACATCGTTAAAGAACGTCTCGAACGTGAGTATGGGCTTGAGCTTGTTATTACAAATCCAAGTACCGACTATCACATTACGCTTAATAATGGCGATGAACTCGATATCAAAAGTGCTAGCGACCTACCAGATCCAGCCCAAATACTTGAAATTAAAGAGCCGTGGATTAAAGGTGAAGTTGTTTGCCCTAAAGAATATGTCGGTGCGGTCATCCAATTGATTGTCCAAAAACGAGGGCTTCATAAAAATCTGAGTTACGTTGATGCGCAACTTGCGCTTGTGAGCTTTGACGCACCACTCGCCAACTTGCTTACCGATTTTTACGACCAACTTAAAAGTATTACCAGTGGCTATGGCTCATTTAATTATGAGCTTCACGAATACAAGGCAGAAGATTTAGTACGCCTAGACTTTTACGTAGCTGGCGAACGCGTTGATGCACTAAGCGTAATGGTGCATAAAACCGAAGCAGATAGCCTAGGGCGTGTAACAGTTAAAAAACTCAAAGAAGTCATTCCACGGCAAAATTTTCAAGTTGCACTACAGGCTGCGGTTGGTGCTCGTTTTATTGCGCGCGAAGATTTAAGTGCATACCGAAAAGACGTCACCACTGGTTTATACGGTGGTGACGTAACTCGCAAAAAGAAAGTACTTGCCAAGCAGGCTAAAGGTAAAAAGCGCATGAAGCGCTTTGGTAAAGTCGATATTCCGGCCGAAGCCTTTACAGTCATGCTCAAACGAGATTAGTTTGAAAGCTCTTGTAAGTCTTTTAGCAACTCGCCAACATGGGTTAACGGATTCACGCCCTCGTATGTTTTTACGAGCTCGCCCTTAGGGTTAACTAGATACGTATTACGATTAATACCAAAGTATTCGCGGCCCATAAATTTCTTTTTACCCCACGCACCATATGCTTGAATCGTCTCTGTCGAAGTATCACTTAGCAGGGTAAAGTTAAGCTTGTGCGCGTCTGCGAATTTTTTGTGGCTTGCTACGCTATCTTTACTGATTCCAAGCACAACAGCTCCTGCTCCCTCTAAAAACTCACGGCCATCTCTAAAATTACATGCTTCTTTTGTGCAGCCGGGAGTGGCGTCTTTGGGATAAAAGTACACAACAACCCACTTACCTTTGTACTGTGATAGTGTGTGAGTTACTCCGTTTTGGTCTGGTAACGAAAAATCTGGTGCTTGCGCCATAAAAAACTCCTTTAGTGAACGTATAGGTTCACGTATAGTATACCTATGTCTAACGATGCATCGCCACTACGACATTTACACGATTTTCAACGAATTTTGCGTGATTACAAACCGAGTCTCGAAATTCTCGATATATTGCAAACGACACAACTAGTAATTGTTTCAGGTCCGTCTGCGTCTGGCCGCAACACTATTATCAATACTCTTATCATGACGGGGCGTTATCATTTTTTGGTTTCAGATACCACACGTAGGCCACGAATTAATAACGGTGTCCCCGAAAGAAGCGGTGAAGAGTATTGGTTTAAGACCGAAGATGAGTTTTTACAAGGTCTTAAAAATGGCGCATATATAGAGGCAGCGATTATCCACAACCAGCAAGTTTCAGGTATTAGTCTTAACGAAATTCGCTCGGCAGCACAAACCGGCAAGATTGCGATTACAGATGTAGAGATTCACGGGTGTGACAACATAAAGAGTTTCAGTGATACAACGCTGGCGGTATTTATTTTGCCGCCTACATTCGAAGAATGGATGAAGCGGATGGATGGGCGTGGTGTCATGGATCCGGCTGAAAAACGACGTCGCCTTATGAGTGCCATGGAAGAAATTCAACTTGCACTACAACGCTCATACTTCAGGTTCATCATTAACTGGGAAATTAAAGTTACCGTAGAAGAACTTCACGAGCACATTATTAGTAGTAGCTTTGGCGAAGCAGAGCAGACTGCTGCTCATTCACATGCGCAGCAGCTTTTGGCAGATATTGATAACTTCTTACGATAAGATACGAGAAAATAATGTAATTAGCACTCTTGACACATGAGTGCTAATTTTTTACACTAGATATAGGTTAGCAATACGCTAGCGTGAGTGACAGAATTATGACCGAACGACAAGCAAAAATTTTATGCGCCATTGTTGAACAATACGCAGAAGTCGCAGCCCCAGTTGGCTCTGTGCTTCTGGCTAACTTATTTGGCGTGTCGTCCGCAACGATACGTGCCGAAATGGCACGGCTTGAAGAAACCGGTTATATAGAACAGCCACATACATCCGCAGGCCGTATTCCAACCGACAAGGGCTACCGTTTTTATGTAAACCAGGTAACAGAAGTTACCGAAACTGGTCTTGTGCCAGTGGTCAATCGCAGTGCGAGAGCGATTGACGTTCGCATAAAGGGTGCCGGCGAAGCTGCCCAGGCGATTAAATCTGCCGTGGATAGCTTAGTAGAGATTACGCAAAACCTTGCAATCGCTACTATTGGCGACCAATTGTACATGAGTGGCATTTCTAACCTATTTAGCCAACCAGAATTTGCTAATGGCACAGCCGTTCACGAAGTTGCTCAGCTACTTGATAACTTAGAACCTTGGTTGCGCGAAGCACAGCCAAACGAACCGCTCAGTGTATACATTGGGCAAGAAAACCCAATTGGTAAAGCCAGCGGTTGTACGTTAATAGTCAGTCGTTTCCGTAGCCCATACAGCGACCGCAGCTACATCGGAATTGTTGGCCCAACACGACAAAGTTATCGTACGGTTATGAACTTAGTTCGCCATACTGGCAAAACGCTAGAATCATCAATGTTTCAACAGGGGTAAATTATGACAAAACAACCGGGTAAAAAAACGACGAAACAAGACGAAAGAGTGCTCGAGCTCACTGCTGATTTGCAGCGGGTTCAAGCTGACTTTATAAATTATCGTCGTCGTGCCGATGAAGACCGTGTTAAAGCTGCCCAGTCTGGCCGCGAGCAAGCCGTTTTGGCGCTCTTGCCAGTTCTGGACAATATCGAACGCGCAATTGCGCACGAGCCAGAGGATATCAAAGACCACGCATGGGTTAAGGGTGTTTCTGCAATCGCAGATCAGCTCGAAGCCCAACTTGAGTCAATTGGTCTGCAGAAGATTGGCGTTATAGGCGAAGCTTTTAACCCAAATCTGCATGATGCGGTTGGCATGGATGATGCCGAAGGCGAGACAGAAGTAATAGCAGCCGTGCATCAAACTGGCTATAAGTTTGGTGACACAATAATCCGCCCAGCAATGGTGCAAGTAACAAAGCAATAGATTAGAGGAGTAATAATTATGGGTAAAATTTTAGGAATCGACTTAGGAACAACCAACAGCGCAATGGCAGTAATGGAAGGCGGCAAGCCAGAAATTATTGCTAATACAGAGGGTAACCGTACCACTCCAAGTGTGATTGCGCTTAATAAAGGTGGCGAACGTTTAGTTGGCCAATTGGCTCGTCGCCAAAGTGTGACGAACCCTAAAAACACTATTTATGAGATGAAGCGCCTTATTGGTCGTCGCTGGGAAGACAAAGAAGTACAGCGCGATATCAAGCTTATGGGCTACGAAATGGTCAAAAGCAAAGATGGCGTAAAGGTAAAGATGGGCGACAAAGAATACAGCCCAGAAGAACTCAGCGCAATGGTGCTTAGCAAGCTCAAGGCAGACGCCGTAGCTTTCTTGGGTCAGCCCGTAACAGAGGCCGTTATTACCGTACCTGCATATTTTGACGATGCACAGCGGCAAGCCACAAAAGACGCTGGTAAAATCGCTGGCCTAGAGGTTAAGCGTATTATCAACGAACCGACCGCAGCTGCATTAGCGTATGGTCTTGATAAAGGTGGCAAAGACGAAAAGATTGCCGTATACGACCTTGGTGGTGGTACCTTTGACGTATCAATCCTAGAACTCGGCGATGGTGTCTTTGAAGTAAAGAGTACCAATGGTGACACACACTTAGGTGGTGCTGACTTTGACCGCGTGATTGTTAATTACCTTATTGATGAATTTAAGAAAGAAAACGGCCAAGACCTAACTGACGATAAAGCTGCTATGCAGCGCTTACGTGACGAAGGCGAAAAGGCTAAGATTGAGCTCAGTACTACTAACGAAGTTACTATTAACTTGCCATTCTTAACCGCGACTGCCGATGGTCCTGTGCACTTTGAAACCAAGCTTACCCGCGCTAAACTAGAAAGCCTCGTCGGCGATTTAATCGACCGTACTGCTATCCCATGTGAAAAAGCATTAAAGGATGCTGGCCTAAAGGCTAGTGACATTGATGCAGTCATTTTGGTTGGTGGTATGACTCGTATGCCAAGCGTGCAAGAAAAGGTCCAAAAGATCTTTGGTAAAGAGCCTATGAAGGGTGTAAACCCAGACGAGGTTGTAGCTGTTGGTGCTGCCATACAGGGCGGCGTACTAGCCGGTGACGTGAAAGACGTGTTACTACTTGATGTAACCCCACTAAGCCTCGGTATCGAGACTATGGGCGGTGTTAGCACCAAACTTATTGAGCGCAATACAACTATCCCTACCAGCAAGAGCGAAACCTTTAGTACAGCAGCCGATAATCAACCACAAGTTGAAATCCATGTATTGCAAGGCGAGCGCGAAATGGCTAGCGACAACAAGAGCTTGGGCCGATTCTTACTCGATGGTATCGCACCAGCACCACGCGGTATCCCACAAATCGAAGTTACCTTTAACCTCGATGCAAACGGTATCTTAAATGTTACTGCTAAAGATAAGGGCACTGGCAAAGAGCAGAGTATTACGATCCAGAACAGTGGTAACCTTGATAAGGCCGAAGTAGAGAAAGCCCGAAAAGAAGCCGAAGCACATGCCGAAGATGACAAGAAGAAGCGCGAAGCAGTTGATGCCCGTAATGGTTTAGAAAACGCTATTTACCAAGCTCAAAAGCTTAAGGATGATAATGGCGATAAGGTCAGCGAAGAAGATAAGAAAACGCTCGACGAAGCTATTAAAGAAGCTCAAGGCAAAGCCGAAAGCACTGATAAAGAAGAGTTAGAAAAGGCCGCCAAAGACTTAACGGATAAGATTATGCCTATTGGTGCCAAGCTGTACGAATCAGCTGACGCAGGCGAAGCAAAAGCCGACGACACCAAAAAAGAAGACGGTCCCGTAGAAGGCGAAGTCGTCGACGAAAAAGAAGAAGACAAGAAAGAAAAATAGAAATGCCAGCTTTCTCTCATGAAGAGTTAGAGGTAAAAAGACATTTCCTTGCTATTGCTAGAGAACATTTATCGAAGAGTAATGTAGCGAAGGATGAAGATGAATCTCTGGCCTATGAGCTATCTGCTGCATTACTGTACATGAATGTTGCGGATTATCTTGCTGAGTATCTATTGGCGAACATTACAGATTATGCCGAAACCGCGGTCGGTGAATATTATCATGGTGTAATTACTATCAGAAAAACGACGATTAAAGATATGAATATTGGGAACTGTATAAAAGGACTTAAGAAGTTTGAGTTTCCAAGGCGAGAAGATATCCTGGCTCTCTTAAATTCAATCAACGAATCTAGAAATAAAGTGGCGCACAAAATCCTTAAGGTCAAAGCAGCTCAATTAAATGAAATTGATGAAGCAGTGCGGACACTTAAGGACAAAACCGAAGAGTTAATTTTAATTGTAGACCAAATTCAATTAGGTATGCCCCCAAAAAATTTGTATGATACCTTAAGCAAACAAGGCCCAAATAAGTAATTATGGCAAAGCGTGATTATTACGAAGTATTAGGCGTCTCCAAAGACGCATCGGCGGACGAAATTAAAAAAGCGTTCCGCCGATTAGCCGTGCTCCATCACCCAGATAAAGAAGGTGGTGACGAATCTAAGTTCAAAGAAATCAACGAAGCCTACGAGGTACTAAAAGACACCGAAAAGCGCAAGCGCTACGATCAGTTTGGTCATGCTGGCGTTGGTGGTAATGGTGGTGGCCCTGGTTACGGCGGTGGAGCCTACGACTTTACCGGTCAGGGCTTTAACTTTAACGGCCAAAACATTAATTTTGATTTTGGTGATTTAGGCGACATGTTTGGTAGCTTCTTTGGTGGTGGTCAACAACGCCAACAAGCCCGTCGTGGGCGTGATATCGAAACGGTTATTGATTTAACGTTCGAAGAAGCTGTATTCGGGGTTGAAAAGACCTTAAAACTCAATGTAGAAGCCGAATGTGAACACTGTAAAGGTAATGGCGCCGAACCTGGGCATGAGCTCGTAACCTGCCCGACCTGTAAGGGGAGCGGTCAAGTTGTTACCGTAACTCGCACCATTTTAGGCAACATCCAGCAAGCGCAACGTTGCCCAGACTGCCACGGCAGTGGTAAAAAGCCCGAAAAGGCTTGTAGTGTCTGTGGCGGTAAGGGTGTAAAGCGCAAAGAACAAAAGGTAGACCTAAAAATACCTGCCGGTATTGATGATGGCGCAACTATACGCCTGCGCGAATACGGCGAAGCCATACTAAATGGCCCCAAAGGTGATTTATATGTACATGTACGCGTGAAATCGCACAAAAAATTCACCCGAGAAGGCGATCTAATACTCAGCCACGAATCGGTTGATATGGTAACTGCTGCCCTTGGTGGCGAGCTAAAAGTAGATACCGTTGATGGCGTAATAACCATTAAAGTACCCGCCGGTACGCAAAGCGGCAGTGACTTTAAGCTATCTGGTCATGGCGTGCCACATCTTAAAAGCGAAAGCCGTGGTGCACACATTGTGACGCTCGATGTCGCAACGCCAACTAAACTGAGCAAGCGCCAAAAAGAACTACTGCAAGAGTTCCAAAAAGAGCCTGGCAAGCACGGCTTGTTTAGCTAGGCTAGACAAAACAGCCTTTTGTCTGCAAAATAAGGATAAGCATGAACCGGCAAAATCAAAACGGCTTTATTACTATGATTGTCCTAATTTTAGCGGTCCTTTTGTTTATGATTGGTTTTGTCTTTTTGCGTGTGCTAAAAGCCAACCGCTAAAGGGCTTTAATATCGCTAAAAGTATCACCATCACCAAGGGTGGTATTTTTTTTGCCTTTTTGTAGTATTCGAACACGAGCATCGGGACTAGATGTGATAACGCTAAGTCCACTTTCGGTCACTGAAACCGCAGCCCCTTCATCTATCGCGAGTGCCGTATCAGAGATCGAACCAACCGTTTCCTCTAGGTACTCACCTCTTGTTTTTTCGCGAAAACCGCCAATAACAGCATCTTTTTTACCGGCATGAACGCCAACAGTGGCATCGACAATGCCAAGCCCCTCACGATATTCAAATTCCCATTCTTGCAAAGCTGGTTTAGTGGCTGGGTTTACTTGGCCGTGCCTAAACGGGAGAATTGCGCCGGCGCTTGTACCTGCGAGTACCATGCCGTTCCGAGTGGCGTTTGCTATTTCGACATCCGTACCGTGGTTTTTGATAGTATCCAACATATAAGGTGTGTTACCACCAATAACATACGCCATGCCACTTTCGCCAAACATATCTTCTATTTGTGCCCGAGAAGGCGTTTCGTCATAGCCATGCAACACTTGTACACCAGGGATGCCAAATTTATGGAAATATTCAACCAGCAAACCAACTTTTTTGCTATAAGATGTTTCCGTCGAGCATGCGGAGGGAATTAATAAAACATTCTGGTTATCTGCCGCTGCTAATGCCTGACTAATGGCTTTTTCTTTTTCGCCACCGCCAATTGCGATGATATTCATAACAGCATAATAACATAAAAAGATAAATATTGCAAGCACTAACAGATTATGATAAGCTAATTTCCATGAAGCAAATACTATTACTATGTCGTCGCGATGATCGAATCGACTACGATACATCACAAACAATGAAAGCCGGCATGAAGGATTTTGAGTCTGCAGACGTAACATACGTTGCCTGTGACTATGAAGATTTAATTATTAGCTATGATACAAAACTTAGTATTACTACTGGTGATAATGTTGATTTAAGCAATTTTGATGCGATATTTCAATTTGGTTGGTTTAAAACAAAGCTACTCGAGGATACTGCTTTATCTGTAGCGCGTTATGCTGAATATTACGGGATACCTCACGCAAATCAAGAAGCCTTGTACACGCGTTCTCGCACTAAAATCAGCCAGTATGTTATAGCTGGTCTTGCGGGTATTCAGACTATTCCATTTATCGTCACAAACAATAGTGATGCAGTTGCAAATTGGGCATCAAACCATACATTTCCATTAATTGTAAAAGCCGTAGCTGCTTCTCGGGGTAATCACAATTATCTTGCCAAAAGTCCCGAAGAAATCAAACAGATTATCGCAGATAACACCGATCAGCAATTTGTGGTGCAAACGTTTATCGAAAATGACGGCGATTACAGGTTAATTATTTTAGACGGTACGGTTAAGCTTGCAATACATCGCAAGGGCGAAGAAGGCAGTCACCTAAATAACACTTCTAAGGGCGGGTCGGGTGTTGTTGTGCCCGTCGAAGATTTATCCAAGGTTATGGTAGACGAAGCAGTAACGATTAGTCGTGAGTTACGCAGAGAAGTTGGTGGTGTTGATATGGTTGTTGATAAAAGAGATGGAAAACACTACTTCTTAGAAGCAAACAACATGCCTCAGCTTAGTACGGGTAGCAATGTGCCCGCAAAACTTTCGGTTCTAAACGACTATTTAGTCTCAAAGACGAAATAATGGTCGAAGTTACAAAAGATAATCTTGATAGCTTTCGGCAGACAAATCGCTTGATATGTACCGAAGCCTTAAGCCGTAACCTAAAGGTTACGGTGCCAGTAACCGGTAGTGCACTTATTACTATTCATAGAGATAACGGCCCTGTTGATATCTACAGCTCGACTCCTCCTGGCACAACGTTTGCTGCGGCAATGCAAGCAGACAATAAGTATGCAACGTATAAAGTTATGCGTGATGCGGGGCTACCAGTGCTGGCGACACTCCTTGTTCGTAAAGATATAGAAAACGATTTACTAGACGAGGCACTAGCGTGGTCAACTGAAATCGTTACTAAACCTCTCGATGGTGCGCATGGCGATGGCATAACTGTAGGCATTACTGATAAAACTACGCTAACTGCTGCGCTTGAAAGAGCATATGCTGCAAGCATTTCCGGCAGAGTAGCCCTACTGCAACAGATGTATAGTGGCGCTGTCGACCTAAGAATTTTATGCATCAATTATAAGTTTGTCGCTACAGTATTAAGGATTCCTGCACGAGTATTTGGCAATGGCAAAGATACAATTAAAGCGCTTATCGAGCAATCCAATGATAAACCGGATCGTGGCGAAAGATATGTAGCCCGGCTAGCGACTATTGATGTTATCGAGGCACTAGAATACGTTGCAATAACCGATAATCCAGATAGAATCCCGCATGATGGCGAAGAAATATTGGTGCTTGGAAAGGCAAATTATGGCTCTGGCGGCGAGACAGATAATATCACTGATCAAACCCCTGATTGGCTCATTACATTGGCAGAAAAAGTTGCCAGAACAAGCCGTCTGCCACTTTGTGGAGTAGATATTCTTGTATCTGACATTCCTCAGCGAGATAGTACGATTGAGTCATTGGCCCCCATGATCAATGAGGTGAACAAGTGTCCATCATTGTATATCCACGAGCACCCAACAAACAATCAAGGGTCTCGAGTGACAAAAGTCTTTATTGATTATCTGATGTCTCTATAAAAACATTGTCGTTAACAAACGCTAAGTCACGATCAAACGCTGCCGTATCAGCGTTATGCAAGATGATAATTGCACACATCTTGTAGCCTTCCGAAGACTTACCCACATAAGACCCGACAGGCTGTTTGATGGCAAAGTATACAAGCGACGAAAGATTTTTTAATTGTGCCTCTCCCGATACGCCAGTAAATGTTCCTGGGTTCTTTGGAAAGAGTTCTAGAACTGCGCAAGAATCATTGCAAGTTGGTGTTAAATCAAGTGGTTCGCCAAAACTAAGAGCTAGCGCATTCTTGATAATATCAATGCCGTTCGCAATGCTATGCATTCGTTCGCGATAACCGCCATTGCGAGCACCGATTTCAACAATCATTGGTCCATTAACTGTCCGTATTATTTCTACATGTGCTGGTGAACTTTGCATGCCAAGTGCCCGGCAGCCTAGTGCGGCAACTTCTCTGATTTCGGCGATTTCTTCTGCAGAAAGCTTACTTGGTAAAAGGCGGCTATAGTGAAAATTATCATCATAGCCAATGTCATAGCCAGTTTGATAGTCTACAACATTCTCTAGTACATGAGGTGTCCCATTCTCATCAACAAATGCGTCTACCGAATGCACAGGTCCTTCCATGAATTCTTCAATTATAATTTTTGGTGTACGGTTAGGAGCATATTTTCTATAGATACCATCTATTGTAGATACAGTTTTTTCGTAGTTTGCTTTTAGCTCTTCTGCGGTACTGCTTTTGGTGACCAATAAGCTTTTTGCTAGGTTTGCGGGTTTAAGTATGACGGGGTAGCTAGCGTTTTGCATAAAAACCTGTATATCATCAAAAGAATGCACCTCTTGAAAAGAAGGGCTAATCTTTCGAGGGGCACTAGAAAACAGCTCGCGCATAATGTATTTATCGGTGCACGCCTCTGCAGCACTAATTGGCATCCCACGGAGCCCAAGTATTTCGGCAACATATGCGGCTTGCAAAATATAATTCTCGTAGGTGCTAATAATGCCATCAACGACATAACGTTTTTTTAGCTCCTTAAGTGCAACATCAATAGTATCGTTCGAGGAGAAATCGCAGACTACTCGTCGTTTTAGTACTTTTTCGGGATTTTTACATTTTCTGATGTCGCGCAATTGTACGTAATCATAGCCTAACTCGAGGATTTTATCCCTAAGCTGCTTCATGCTATCACCGACGATGAGGACTGTTTTCATATTGACAAATAATCGAATTAGTAATATAATATACTAGTTAAATAGAAAAAACAAATACAATAACCATAATTAGTTTGATAGTATTGGTTTGAAATGGCAAGAACAGATTTTCACAAGGTAATCGTAGGCCGAGCAGAGTTGCTACATTTTATGGAGCAGCAAATTGCTGACATCCCTGCCAAGGTAGACACTGGTGCCTACCGGTCGGCTGTTCATGCTTCGAATATCGTGCTTTCAGATGATGGTTCAGAACTATCGTTTGTACTTCTTGGTGGGCATCCTGTCTGTGGTAGCTTAGCTACTGAGGTTAAAACTAAGGATTTTAAATCTGTCTGGATAGCAAATTCTTTTGGTCACAGAGAAGAGAGATATGAAGTCAAACTTAGGGTAAAACTAGGCCCAAAAATCTTCTCTGCAACGTTTTCGCTTGCCGATAGGTCAAAGAAAATTTATCCAATTTTACTTGGCCGTAAAATGCTTAACAATCGTTTCTTGGTTGATACTGCGGAAACAAGCATCAATCGAATTGATTTAAAAAAGCAGTATGGCATTGATTTCCCTAACGATGAAGAGGATGGGAGATAATGAAAATTGCTATCTTATCTAAGGGTGGAGCAAACTACTCGACGCAACGGCTCAAGCAAGTAGCTAAAGAGCGTGGCCATGAAGTACGCATTATCAATTACGCTAAGTGCTATATTACAGTCGAAAAGAATTCCCCGGTTGTGCACTATAAGGGTGAACCGCTAGTAGGCTTTGACGCTATTATTCCACGTATTGCCCAGAGCTATACCAAGTATGGTACTGCTGTTGTACGTCAGTTTGAAATGCAAGGCGTCTATACAACTGCTAGCTCAATGGCTATTGTGCGTTCTCGCGATAAACTGCGCAGTTATCAATTATTAGCCAAAGCTGGTGTTGGTATTCCAAAAACAGTGTTCGCTCGTGAAACAGCTGATCTTGACGACGTTGTTGAAAAAGCCGGTGGGGCGCCACTTATTGTTAAAGTGGCACGTGGCACGCATGGAAATGGTGTTGTACTAGCCGAAACCCGCAAGGCTGCACAAGCTGTAATGCAAGCATTCTATGTAGAAGGTGTAAACTTTTTAGTGCAAGAGTTTGTTAAAGAATCCGCCGGTACCGATATTAGGGCGTTTGTAGTTGGTTCACGCGTTGTTGCGAGCTACAAGCGCCAAAGTCTCGATGACGACTTTAGGTCAAACTTACACCAAGGTGGTGAAGGTAAGACGGTTAAATTAACCGACGAAGAAGAAAAGACAGCACTAAAAGCAGCCCGTGCAATGGGCTTGCATATTTGTGGCGTCGATATGATGCGTAGCGACAGAGGACCATTGGTGCTAGAAGTTAATTCGAGCCCAGGTTTTGGTATCGAAAAAATTACCAAGCGGGATGTTGCGACAAAAATAATTGAATATATTGAGCGAAATGCCAAACAAAGAAACAAAAAAGACCGAGTCGGCGCGTAAACAGCGCGGCCCATTAGCACTAATAGTTGCATCGATTGCGATTGTTATAGCACTTGTTGCTGGTTTTTTTGTGTTTAGACAGCATGTTAACAACGTTGGGTTCACAGACGTAACAATCGGCAAAAAAGCGTTTACACTCGAAATTGCCGATACGCCCGCAAAACGTGAAAAAGGTCTGTCGCAACGCGACGCGCTCGGAGCCGATAAGGGTATGCTGTTTGACTTTGAGGAAAACGGTGACTGGCGCATGTGGATGGTGCAAATGCGATTCCCTATAGATATTGCTTGGCTAACTAAAGATGGCAAGGTTGTCTATATTAAGCACAACGCCAAACCGGGCGAATATCCAGAAATCTATCATGCAAACCAACCGAGTTGGTATGTTATAGAGGTGCCAGAGGGCACATTTGACTCCCAGGGCGTCAAAGAAGGGGATACGATTCGCATAGACTAAGTGCTATGCTTAAGCTTATGAGTGCACCTATATTACTCGGTATTCTCGGCGTCGTATTTGGAGTTGCTCCAATATTGTTTCGCAGTAATGCCGTGTACATGTTGCTGGCGTTATGTGGTGGCGAAGTACTAGCTCGGCTTGCAGCTCAAGAACTCACCCAGATTATTAATTCGCTTATTACCGTAGATTTTCCAATGTACAGCGTTGTGCAAATAGTGCTGCTCGTGGCTGCGCCAATCATTCTGTTGTTTTTGTATCGCAAAACGGTGAAAGCAGATATGATTTTACAGATTATTCCGGCAGCTGCCGCCACGTTGTTATGTTTTATGTTTGTTATCGCTAAATTGCCGTATGATGCCCAGAATTCTCTACAGGCATCTGACCTATATACACTAGTGAAGCCATATTTTGGGCTAGCTATTGCGGCTGGAATGATAGCCAGTATCATATGGTTTTGGCTCAAAAAACCCAAGCACGACAAGCATCACAAAAATAAACACAACCATTAACAGATTGACAAAACAGATAAAATAAGAGAAAATAAAGCAGCTTTTTTACGAAAAGTCTCTAACACGGGCCCATAGCTCAGCCGGCGCAGGAACTGCAAAATTATTAATCGGCACCTGTGCTCTAACCATAGAGTGCAGATGACAGTAAATAATTGATAAGCTTACTGTAATAATCTATCCGGGCCCATAGCTCAGCCGGTTAGAGCACCTGCCTTTTAAGCAGGGTGTCGTGGGTTCAAGTCCCACTGGGCCCTCCAAATTCAAGTCCCCTCGTAAGAGGGGTTTTGAATTTGGAGAATCTAGCGAGCTAGATTCCACGACACCCGTTGGTGGAGTGGGTGAGAATTGCCTGTGGCAATTCGCAAGGGAGTCAACTCTTGCAAACTGGTTTGCAAAGAAGTTGCGACGGGGCTGCCGAAGGTAGCCAAGTCCCATATCAATGTAAGTTTCATTTGCGAGCAGGCAAGCCCCACTGTCATTGCTGTACATTTTGGTAATCAATAATCAGATGAAAATTACCGTAAGGTATGTACTATACTTATTCTATGAGTGACACAATATTCGATAAAATTGTTCGCGGCGAAATACAAGCTTATATCATATGGGAAGACAACGCCCATATTGCCTTTTTAACTCCATTTCCAAATACGCCAGGTTTTACCGTTGTTATTCCTAAGGCGAACATTGGTGATTATGTTTTTTCATTAAACGATGAAGATTACCAAGGATTGTTAGAAGCAACAAGAAAAGTAGCACGTATTTTAGAAAAGGCACTTGGCGTTCCAAGGGTTGCACTAATATTTGAAGGTACGGGAGTTGCGTATGTTCACGCAAAATTAATCCCATTGCATGGTGAGCTCGCCGCAAAAACAGACGTGTGGTCCGACCATACTGAATTTACCGAGCTGTATAAAGGCTATCTCACTACAGCGGAAGGACCTCTTATGGAAGAATCAAGAATGAAAGAAATCCAACAGAAGATAATCTCATCCCAAAACTAAGTGCCTCTAGAGGACGTTTGCTCACACTATGCAAGCAACAACGTATGCGCTATTGTAAAAACAAATGCCCACATACACATTTTCGGCCGAATTATGGCAGTACCCAGGTTATGCGGCTTGGTATTTTGTGACCCTACCAAAAGACATTGCAAAAGAAATAAATGCAATAACTGATGGGGGTATTCGTAGGGGCTTTGGATCGGTGAAAATTAATGCCAAAACTAAAACGTCGACTTGGAATACGTCTGTTTTCCCGGATAAAGAGTCGGGTTCGTATCTGCTACCAATCAAAAAAGCGGTAAGACAAGCAGATGAATTACAGACTGGTGATACTATGCAGCTTGAAATAAGGCTACAATGAAACCCTTCCGCCGAACAACGTACATAATTGTGTTTTTAACCGCCATTTTAGGCGGTATTTTTATTGCAAAATTTACCCAGCCGCTAAGTATTGCGTGGTTGTTGCTCGTGCTTGCGCTCGCACCGCTAGCGTTTAAGCGCGGAGCCGTTTTGCTCTTCTATCTGCTGCTAGCTGGCGTGTTATTGGGCTGGTGGAGGGGTGGGGTACTGCAGGTTCAAAACCTACAATATCAGGACTACTTTTACAAGACAGTCACTCTTACAGCTCGCTCGACCGAGGACAGCTTTTATGCCGATAAATCTCAGTTAGAATTTACTGCCGAAGCTGCCACTATTGATGGTAATCGTTTACCCGGGAAGGTGCGAATTCGCGGTTACGGCGAGTCTATGGTATACCGTCACGACATTGTGACTGTGCACGGAAAATTGTACCCGGCTCGTGGTAGTAAACAGGCGAGTATCTCATATGCGGATATCAATGTAATAGCACGCGCGCAAAGTCCGCTTGAGGATTTTAGGCGCAACTTTATTGCTGGGATGGAAACCGCACTGCCCGAACCTGCTGCTAGCTTTGGCATTGGATTACTTGTTGGACAACGAAGCCTACTGCCACCCGACTTAACGGCAATACTCGTGGCTGTCGGCCTCACTCATATCGTTGCGGTCTCGGGCTATAACCTAACTATAATTACCAACGCAACACAGAGAGGCCTTAAGCGCCTGTCTCGGTTTCAGACGCTAGCACTATCACTAACGCTAATCTATTTCTTTTTACTTATCACCGGGTTTTCGCCTTCGATTGTGCGTGCGGCAATTGTAGCAGGACTTGGGTTAGTAGCCTGGTACTTTGGCAGAAGGTTTCGGCCATTAGTATTACTATTGTTAGCAGCCGCAATAACCGGATTTGCAAATCCATATTATATTTGGGGCGATATCGGCTGGTACTTATCGTTCTTAGCCTTCTTTGGAGTCTTGATTGTAGCACCACTCGTAACACTGAGATTGTTTGGTATCAGAAAAGTTCCATTGGTTGGGTCAATTGCAATAGAAAGCTTTGCTGCTCAAATTATGACACTGCCATTTATTATGCTGATATTTGGCCGTATTTCGCTGGTAGGTTTTTTGGCAAATATTATTGTTGTACCTATGGTTCCGTTTGCTATGTTATTTTCATTATTTGCCGGGCTAGCGGGTATGATTGCGCCCGCGATCTCAGGTTGGTTTGCATTACCAGCCCGCATCATACTTGATGTGATGATACTCGTAGCAACATGGTTTTCTAAGTGGCCAAACGCGCAAACACGCACGAGTGTGAGTATTGCTGGCTTATTGGTTTTATACGCGATTATTGCAATTGTACTTTTGGGGCTCAAAAAACGTTCCGTATCTGTTACAATAGAACAAAGTAGAGCTAAATTGAACGAGGTATAGTATGTCTGGACATTCCAAATGGTCAACTATCAAGCGGCAAAAAGGCGTTGCCGACGCAAAGCGTGGCGCCTTATTTACCCGTATTGGTAATCAAATTGCAATCGCAGCCCGTGGTGGTACTGACCCGTCAATTAACTCAAGCCTTGCACTTGCTATAGAAAAAGCAAAAGCAGCAAATATGCCAATGAGCAATATCGAACGCGCAATCGCGCGCGTTGCAGATAAATCTGCCGCCCAACTTACCGAGGTAATGTACGAAGGCTATGGCCCCGGTGGCGTTGGTATTTTGGTAGAATGCGCAACTGACAATCTAAACCGAACCTATCCAGAAGTACGACATGCTTTTAGTAAAAAAGGCGGTAACATTGCTGAACCCGGCGCAGTTGCATTTCAGTTTAGCCGCAAAGGGTCTATCCGTGTTAAGGCAAGTGGTGACGATGCAATCTTAACTATCTTAGATGCGGGCGCCGAAGATGCGATAGAATCAGACGGAGAATTGCAGGTATACACCGACCCTAAAGAGCTCACAAAAGTACGTGATGCAATTAAGGCTGCTGGGCTAGAAGTAACCGAAGCAGAACTTACCTATGTCGCGAACAATACGTTGGAAATTACCGATGCAATAGTCGCGCAAAAAGTTATGAACTTAATGGACGCGCTTGATGAGCTTGATGACGTTGTCGCAACCCATACTAATTTTGATATTGCCGAAGGCGTAGAGGTTTAGTTTGTGAGAATCCTGGGCATTGATCCAGGTACGGGTATCCTGGGCTTTGGTGTTATTGAAGTTACGCGCGGTAAGGTTTCTATTGTCGATGCGGGCGTTATACGGACGCCAGTAAAAGAAGATGATGCAGTGCGCTTGGTCACAATATTCGAAGAACTCACAACCATCATAAAAGATACCAAACCAGATGAAATGGCGGTTGAAAAACTCTTTTTTGCCCAAAACGTCACAACGGCCATGACGGTGGCGCAAGCACGTGGTGTTGTTTTGCTCGCCGGTAAACAAGCTGGGCTTGTCATTGCGGAATACACTCCACTGCAGATTAAGCAGGCGTTAACGGGGTATGGCAGGGCAGAAAAAAAGCAAATTCAAGAAATGGTCAGGGTACTTTTAGGCCTAAAAGAAGTCCCCAAGCCAGACGACTGTGCTGATGCACTTGCGGCTGCACTAACTCATTCACAAACCATGCGGTAATGGTAAAGTATAATAACCATATATGATTGCAACACTTACAGGAATTGTCGGAGAAAAATTATCAGACGTAGTCGTTCTGGATGTTGCTGGCGTTGGCTATGGTGTGATAATGACCACTAGTGAACAAGATAGGCTTACTGTTGGGCAGCCACTAAAAGTCTATATTTATGAGAATATCAAAGAAGATACTCATGCATTATTTGGCTTTACTTCTATTGATAACAAACAATTGTTTGAACAGTTGCTAAGCGTTAAAAATGTGGGGCCTAAGGTAGCTATGAGTTTGCTCGAAATTGGTTCTGTGAACGACGTACGCATGGCTATAGCCGGCGGAGACGTTAAACGCCTACAATCTGCCAAAGGTGTCGGTAAGCGTGCTGCAGAGCAAATTGTTGTTGAGCTTCGTGATAAAGTCGGCTTGCTTGTTACGGAATCAGCAGAAGACATTGTAAATCGGAGTGGCGTTGATGCATCAGATGACGCGGTGCAGGCGCTTATTGCGCTCGGCTATTCAGAACTCGATGCGACCTTGGCGCTCAAAAGAGTCGATAGCTCGCTTTCAACAGAAGAGCGCATAAAACTAGCATTGAGAGGTGCGTAATATGATTGATCGCATCGTACATACCGCTGTCGAACCAGAGGACGCACAAGAGCAAGAACTCGAAATTACACTACGGCCAAAAGATTTTGATAATTACATTGGCCAAGAGCGCCTAAAAAAGAACCTACAGCTCTCTATTGCTGCCGCTAAAAAACGCTCAGAGCCACTCGACCATATTTTGCTATATGGTCCTCCGGGGCTCGGTAAAACGACCATGGCTAGTGTCATCGCTAACGAAATGGGAGCGCAAATACGCGTTACGAGTGGGCCAGCAATCGAACGCGCAGGCGACCTTGCTAGTTTGCTCACGAACCTACAAGACGGCGACATCCTGTTTATTGACGAGATTCACCGTTTGCATCGCAGCGTAGAAGAAGTTTTATACAGCGCAATGGAAGATTATAAGATTGATATTATGCTTGGCAAAGGCCCGAGTGCCCGCAGCCTTCGTCTTGATATTCCTAAATTTACGCTCATCGGTGCCACTACTCGCACAGGTGCATTAGCGGCACCACTTCGCGATAGATTTGGCATGGTGCATCGACTTGAATTTTACACTCCAGATGAAATCGCCCAAATTATCTTACGTGCGGCAAATATTCTAGAAACCAGCATTGATACTGATTCAGCCACGATACTATCAACCCGCGCACGCTTAACGCCACGTATTGCCAATCGCCTACTAAAACGAGTCCGTGACTACGCAGACGTTAATGGCGACGGTATTATTGATACAAAAATAACGCACAGTGCACTTGAATTATTAGAGATTGATGATGCGGGTCTTGATCCTGCCGATAGATTCTTGCTTGAAAAAATGATCGAACGGTACGGCAACAATCCCGTAGGATTAAATACGCTTGCCGCGCTAACGGGTGATGAAACTACAACCATAGAGGATTTTTACGAACCTTATTTGCTGCAAATTGGTATGCTTGAGCGGACTCCACGGGGTCGTAAAGCCACCCCTAAAGCCCACGCGCATCTAGGTAAAAAAATAGCTTCGAGCACCGACCAACCAAGCCTGCTATAATACGGGTATATGGCGAGGAAGAGTTTCCAGGTTTCTAACTATTATAAGACCATCGAAACTGTTGGCCCAGATGAACACGTCATGTGCGTGGTTTATCAACATCCTTTTGGCATTATCTTTATTTATGCAGCTACGCTCATCTGTCTTACGGTAGGACTGCTCAGCGTCAGTATCTTGCTTCCGGGCATTACTGGCGATAGTGGTTTTGGGTATAGCGTTGTTGCGCTTGTCGCAATTATTGCCTCAATCGTTGTTGGCATTATGCTCGTGATGGCTACAATCGTGTATCGCCAAAGTAAGCTTACCGTTACTGATAGAAACATTGTGCAGGTTATGCAAAAGGGCATGCTAATCCGTAAAGTATCACAACTTTCGCTTGCAAATGTCGAAGATGTAACCAGCGAACAACGGGGTATATTTTCAAATATGTTCAACTATGGGGTCTTAAATATCGAAACAGCAGGCGAACAAGCCAACTTTAATTTTAGCTATTGTCCAAATCCGCATCGCATTGCCAAGATTATTCTTGATGCTAAAGACGACTTTTTGGCAAACACTGGGCAAGCAGGTTCGTATCGCAACAGACCATACGTTAGTACGAACAATCAAAACGATAAACAGTAGGTTTACTGGAATGGATTAGCGCGACCGTTGTCGAATAGCGATTCGATATTGATGTTTTGATCTTGAAGTTGCTTAATTTTAGTAATCGACTTTTCGTCTAGCTTCACCGCAGTCAGGCTATTCGTTTTTTCGTCTAGCTGGTTTGAGGTTGGGTCAAGGTTGGCAAAGTGTGCGATGTTAAGTGTCATATATGCAAAGATTGCAACAACACTTAAGACGAATATTATTACCGCATAACGAACAATAAAATCTTTGGCTGGGGTTAATTTGGTTATTATGGCGTCTAATTTCATGGTTTTACAAACGTAGTTACTGTTACATTAAATGATAATACATTCTTCTCAAGGTCAGGGGTGACGGTAATTTTCTTTACTTGCATGCTGCGACGATTAAGTTCAATTTTTTGCAAAAAGGTTATCATATTGTCATATTTCATTGATTTACCCGAATAAATATCAATATCTATACCCATGACGCTCTTTAAGCCCTCTACTGCTTTTGCTTGTGTAACAACTGCCGCAGCTGCCGCTGGGGTTGAAGAGGACTGCGTTGCTGATGTACCAGTTGCAACTACGGCCTTCTGGCCAAGTGTCGAGCTTGGAAATTGGATCTTATCAATAGTAATGCCAGATTCGGATGCAATCTTGTACAGTTCGCTGACAGCTTTTGCTTGATCTTTTTCTTTGGGTAAAATTTTAGCAACCAAATCGTTTAAATCTTTATTCTTTTCTAAGTCCTTACGGGCTTGCAGGTATGTTTTTTCTTTTTGCTCAGTAGTATAGCTGTCTAGTTTTGCTTCAACGAGTGAGTTGGATTTCTTTTTCATGAAGCTATTGCCAAAGTAAATCATTGCACCGGCACCAACTATGAGCACGCAGAGTAGGGCTATCATAGTGAAATATAGTTTTTTAGCGTTCATTATTTTGTACTCCCTGTTGTCACGGAGTTCAAGAAGTAAAATGACGAGTTATTTTTTAAAGTTCCACGTACTTGCGCAGTACATGGATACTTTTTGGCAGATGAGCTCTCGCAGACGATTGATACAAGATCGGCTTTATCGAAGAAATTATTTTTTGGGTCATTAATATTCACAAATGCTTGTGTTGCTGCCGCTCGGTCGAGTGCAGATATACTTAAGTCGATGCCAGAATCTGATGTGCTGAGGTTAATATCGCTCAGTACGGCACCATTTGGCAGGATGCCACCGACGGTAGTTAGCATTTTTGAAAATAATAGCTGCTTGTTTAAGATGCTAACAATTGTTTTAACTTTGTCGGATAAATCAATTAATTGGTTTTTTGATGATTCCAGGTTTTGTCCGTCAATACGTTGTTGGGCAATTTTAGCAACTTTCTGTTGTGCCCTGACATTCTGATTGATATAGAAAAGACCAAAGACTGTCATAACGCCAATGCCTGCGATTACAAGAGTTACTGCAATAACCCACCTGAGCAAAATTGAGTTTCTGCGGCCATATGTAATTTCTTGCTTTACCTGAGGGGGGAGTAAATTAATCATGCCAAATCCCCTTTGGATTTACGAGTGAAAGTCCAGCAGCCGTGACGTACATTGATTTTTCAATTGAGCTTGGTGGCTGTAACTTGCCAAAATCTAAGTTAGCCCAAGGGTTACACATACGTGTTGGTAAGCGGAGCTCGCTCGTAATGTGTTCAGATAATCCTGGCATATTTGCACCGCCACCCATAGTAATAATTTGGCCAATCTTTCCCTCGCTGCCAGTGCGTTCGTCATAGTAGCGAACCATTTTCCGTATTTCTTTTGTGAGTGATGCAAGGATAGGGTGTAGGGCGTCTTGAATGTCTTTTTGCTTTTTACTGACGCTCAAGCCATATTTAGTCTTAATTGTGTGCGCTACTTGCGAGCTAACATCTAACTTTTTTGCGATTAGCTCGGTGAATGTGTCGCCACCACCAGCCACCGTACCAGTAACAATAAGTTGTTTATCAAAAATTGTTATATCTACAGACACCGAGCCAAAGTCAATAAGAATGGTCGGCACGTCGTCACTTTCAGAATGTGCTACAAGTCGGCTGGATGCGCTAATAGTTGTTTCTAGTACGCACACCTCAAATCCAAGTAGCTCGGTAAAGGCAAGGTAAGAGTCGACAATGCGTCGGGGTGCGGCTACGGCTAAAAGCTCAAAACCTTCTTTAGTTTGGGCGGTAATACTAAAATCAATATACAAATCATCGATAGGTACAGGGATGTACTGTTCTGCTTCTAGCCTAACAGCCTCGTCAAGGTCACGACGATTCATCGGGGGGAGATTCATAACGCGGTTGTATGTTCGGGCAACGGGGATACTGAGCGCGGCACGACGAGTAGTTATTTCGCCAACCAAGCTCTTTTCAAATAGCTCTTTTGTTGCCTTCGCAAGGATTTCTGCATTCTCGATTACGCCGTCCTTAATTGCAACCTGATCATAGTTTGTTACCCCGTAGCCAACGATAGACTTTGTTTTTCCCTGGCCTTCAATCTGCATAACCTTAATACTACTCGTGCCAATATCAAGGCCGAACAACGGTTTATCTTTGTAAAATAGGCCAGTATTCATGTATGTTTCGTCTGCTTTTTATGCTTATGCTTACCTGTTACTATATCATATTTACGCTTGAGGGTACTCATTACGGCTTAACTAAAACCTCTCTCCAGGAAAGGATATTGTAGGTACTGGTAATAGGAAAGTTTGGAGGTGGAGCGTAAAGCAGATTGTAATCGTATTGCGTTGAAGTATTTTTCACGCCCGAAACATATTTTCCGGTGCTTGAATCATATGTAGCATTTGCGCCGGGGTTACCGGAGTATTGATAGTTCCAGGTCCAAGTTTGTCGTGTTGATACTGAACCATAAAATACAAATTGCTGGCCACTGTTTACCCAACCTTTTGTTGGGTTGCCGTTGCTTCTGTAATTGTCTGGATAGGTTACTGAGCCGCTTTGGGCGAGTGCTGCTGCATCGATTTCAAACGTAAAGTTACCGGTTTGTGGAATCGCATATGGTGCAACAATCACGGAATCCTCTGTGATAAGCCCAATTGAGTCACTACCAGTTTTTGAGCCGTATAAGACGTCGTCAGCAATAACAATGTCGGTACTGTTTGTAGTAGCAAGGCGACCAGCTGCGATAGTAACGCGCCCAGAAAATGTTGGGTTGGTACGAACCCAAACGTTATCTTCAGCAAAGATGACTCCAGAACTTGGGATTGCAATGCCAGATGCAACTGCTTGGGTTGTGAGTGCGGAGCTGTAGGTTGTTTGAGTGTCATTTTCGGCAGTCACTCTTGATAAATCGTAGGTACCATTGGCATTAAGTTGAATAAGATATCCCTTGCTGACACTAAAACTTCCATTGGTTGCTGTTTGGGGCAAATATGCTGCCGTCCGAGTAGTCGGTACTTGGGTGCAAGCGTTTGCGTTCGATGCTAGGGCAGATGTTGAGGCGTCAGAAGAAAAGGCAACTTTTTTAATTGTACAAAGACTCGTATTTATCTGATTAAAGTCAATCGCAGTAACGGGATATCGCCAGTCAACTTTAGAACGTGTATTACAGTTAACCGGGCTTGTCACGCTCGTGCTGCACCATACTCCGGGCTGAGATGTTGTACCGTTGCCGCCAAGCTGTGATGTAGGTACATACGTTGCTTTAGCACTCGTAATATCTGAGTTGCTTGCACCATCCATGCGTATGCCTTGGTTTGAATGTACAGGGCCGTCGGCGCTTTCGGTATTGCCGAACCAAAATTGAGAATCAGACAATAGGGCATAGCTTGCAAACGACGGAGCACCAACTTTTGCTTCGACAGTTCGTGTGACATCACTGCCAGTAACTTTGCCAATTGAACGCACGGTGGCGATTGTCGAGCCGTTACCCTGCGGCTTTATCCATAGTGTGTACGACCCTGTAGTATCCGCGTTTGCATCAGTATATGAGTGAACGTAAGGCCCGTACCCAAGATTAGCGTCTGGCGTAGCAGGTGTTGTTTTACCGTCCTTGAAGTCGGTTGAATTATGGCTCAGGTGCCACAGATAATAATTAATCCCAGCCTCGGCGATATTGAATGCTTTCTGGCTTTGATTATTGTTATTAACGCTGTTGAAATTAACTTGAATGATTCCTGCGACCGCCACCACAATGATACTGAGCGCGATGATAATACTAAGTAGTGTTGGCAATATAAAAGCTTTGCTATTTAGTTTTCTCATAGGTTTGTCTTTCTGTTACGTAGGCCAACTTCGACTGACATTTTAGTTACTTGACTGCTTGGCGTGACGGGCTTATCTGCCAAATTAATGCGAACACCTTTAATTGTTTTTAAATCTGATATGGGCATCGTAAGAGTTCCGCCAGAAGAATCGAGGTACTCGAAGGTATTGGTGCCAGACGGTACGTAAAAATTCTCGATAATAGTAAAGGTTTTTAAGCTGCCTGATATTTGCGTGCCAATCGGAGGATTGGCTGTCATCCTGGTTACATCTGCTAATAATTTTGTGCCCGTATTGTCGGGATAGTATTTAATTAACGAAACATATTGATCATAAGGTGAAAAATACGAATACATCGTCATGCTTGTATTTGATGCAACAGTTACGTCAGTTGTACCACGGAGTACGCTCGCGATTCTTTGTGAGTTTGCTGCAACATCCGCAAATGCTAGACTTTCTTCCTGCAGCCTAAAATATTCTTTTAGAGAGCTCCCAAAAAATGAGTAAACACCAACTGCAACGATAGCTGCAACAGCCATCGCAATCAGTAATTCAACGATTGTAAACCCAGACTGGCGTTTACTAAGGTCCGACATTTATGCCTCCAATAAGCTGTCCGGCTGGGATGGTAATAGTTTTACCGCTAACGCTCAAACTTATTTGTGCCATACCATTGCTTGCGCCGCTTAAGTCGACCGTGCAGTTAACTTGAGTTCCAGTTGTGCCTTTGCAAGATGCGGTGTAATTATTTGAACCCTGAATGAAGCGAATTGATGTTCCGCAACCGGAACCACTTGCAGTACAGGGTAAATTAGTCCCCGTAACCGTGAAGCTAAAAGAGCTTAGCGTTCCGGAACTAGCTGTTGCGTCGTCTGGTGATAGTGTACTTATTCTTGGATATGAACTATCGGTAGTGAGCATAAGGCGAACCTTTTGCAAATAGTTAAGGCTGTTGTAGGCAAATGTCACAGCCGGGGGCGCACTTGCAAGATAAGTCGGCACGGTGATTGGATTGAATGAATTTGTGCCACCATACGGAACGGCAGCAATGAGGTAATATGTCGTGTTGCCGATTTTGCAGTTTAAAGCACCGGTTTCGCCACAGAAAATATATGGCCCCGGTACCAAATTGTTGATTGCAGTAAAACCACTACCGTCGGTGGTAGGTCTTGTATCTGGGGTAAAATTATCATAGTAATAGGCGACATCGCTTGTTGCGTTATATTTTTTATAACCACCCTTTACGTACGTTTTAACATTGGCGAGTGGGTTACCCGACGTGTCAGTAGTTTCGATGACAAGGCTATTTGCCCCCATCGGTTTGATAGTAAGTGTCACAAACGACGATTGCTGCGTAATTATTTGCTGATTTGGATAATTAGGCTGCAATGTACCGGATGGTGCGATTGTTGACAGGCTACTGTAGCCAGTTTTGGTTGCAGATGCTACGTAATCATAATTGGTAGTATCAGGGGGTAGACCGTAGAAGATAGCAATGCCGTTATTGTCAGTTTGGTCACCAAGATTTACAGCTGGAGATACTGTCCCGTTAACAAGTGTCACGCTTGCTCCTGATACTGGATTGCCAGCATCGTCGATAACGCTAATAAACATCGCACCGGTGGTGCTATTAGTTTCGGCAACTCTCGCACCAACCTGTGTGTCTACTTCAGCAAGCTTTAAGTTACCCGAACCAACAACCTGTATGTTTATCGCTTTATAATCTTGAGGGTTAGTGTCGGTAGTTGGTGCACCCGTAGGAGGTGGGTAATTGCGACAATATTTTTGCTTTAGTGTCTGGCTTGGATAAGATGCACAGCCATCATAGGCATCATCGGCATATGAAATACTAGTTTTGATTGTATAGGGAAAGTTGTTAACCGTTTTCGTGACGCTTGCGGGCAAGGGGTTTGCACTATAAATACTACCCCCGCTAACGGCAAGGTTATCGTAAGGCAGTGACTTTAAATACTCCATCTGATTTGTTGCAAGAGTAAGAGCGACTGCTTTGCGTTTTGCTATAGATGCGCTCGTGACAAGGGCAGTAAAGAGCGCCAAAAAACTAAGCGCAACGATTGCAAAAACAATGTTGGCAATTAGTACCTCAGTAAGCGTAAATCCCTGCCCGCCCAAAGCCTTGTGTTTTTTCATTATGAACTACCCATATTATAGCAAAGTGCTTATGGAAAATTACTATTAATCAAATAAAAAACACCCCCGTTAGGGGGTGTTTTTTGAACGTAAGCGTTATTAGTTGCTTAGGTTTGACTTAACGATGTCAGATGCACCACTTGCTTCACGTTGTGCTGTAATGGTGAAACCAGTACAGTCTTTAGCTGCTGTTGTACAGCCAGAAGGTGTAGCGATGTATTGATATGTTGTTGTGCTCTTGGTTGTGCTCATAGTATTACCTGTACCGTTAGGTGCAGTAAGACCAGCAAGATCAAGACCCTTTAGGTTAGCACTAACCCATGCATTGTCTGCAAGGCCGTTGTTGCTACCTGCAGCACCGAGTGCTGGGTATGAACCATTGTTAGCGTAGTAAACTTCAAGCTGGCTAGCTAGAGCTTTTACGTCTGTTTCACGCTTTGTATCACGTGCTTTTTGTTGTACGCCACTGAAGGTAACGATAACTAGTGTTGCTAGGATACCGATAACGACAATTACGATAAGCAATTCAACGATTGTAAAACCTGATTGCTTTGACTTTAGTGAGATCATTTAAACCCACCCTCCTTAAAGTTTTATTTATTACTTTGATATGCATACTAGCTATGAACTGGTACACAAGTATCTAGTACTAGATTATAAGCATAAGCGACGCAGTGTCAAAGGTTTTTTTGCTTATCCACCGATATTTTTACTGAGTGATGAGATTGGTCCCATAACACTAGCGGCGATAACACCAACCATTGCGCCAATAACAATAATCATTACCGGCTCAATAATAGAGCTAAGGCCATCAATAACCGTTGTTACTTCTTCTTCGTAAAAGTCTGCAATCTTAATAAGGATAGTATCAACTTGTCCGGTTTCTTCACCAACGGCAAGCATTTGGCCAACAATCGGAGGGAAATATTTACTTGCTGCCATAGGCTCGGATAGAGGCTTACCGTTCTTAACCTCTTTTGATGCTTCTTGTAGTTCTTTTTCGAGTACTTTATTACCAATCGCGCCACCGGTAACCTGTAACGCATCAAGCACGCTTACACCTGCTGACATAAGTGATGCAAAAGTACGAGCAAAGCGTGCAACAGCAATCTTAATAAGAATATCTTTAATAATAGGCGTACGTAGCATCAAGGCATGGAACTTATATTTTCCCTTAGGTGTTTTGATATAGCGTCTTGTAAAGAATATCGCTACTGCCATGCCGATAATAATAAAGACAGCATATTTTTGCATATACCCGCTCAAATCTAATAAGAATTGAGAATAGATTGGCAATTTAGCATTAGGGCCACCGAGGTCTTTGATAATTTTGCCCATTTTTGGCATCACAAAAATCATCAAGCCAAAGAATGCGATAACTGCGATTGTGCCAATAACGACGGGATAGGTCATGGCGCTCTTAATCTTTTTGCGCATGCTTGATTCTTGCTCGACCTGCGAAGCAAGTCGTTTTAGGATTTCATCCAAGATACCGCCAGCTTCTCCGGCCTTTACCATGTTGACGTAAACTTCAGAAAAAACATTCGGATATTTTGCAAGCGAATCGCCAATTGTCATACCGCCTTCAACATCTTTTGTAATACCGCCAATAACTGTTTTGAAATACTTGTTATCCGTCTGCTGCTCGAGGGTAGACAGTGAACGGGTAAGAGGAACGCCTGCTGAAATCATAGTTGATAACTGGCGCGTAAACATAACGAGGTCTTTAAGTTTTACCTTAGGCTTACCAATACTAAAGCCTTTTTTTGTAGAACCTTGCTTAACAACTAATGGGCGTAAGCCTTGTTTGTGTAATGTTTCAATGAGCGCTTCTTTCGAGCTGGCTTCAACACTACCCGATACGGATTTCCCTTCTTTCGTGACGGCTGTATACGTAAATAACATATTTATTCTTCTGCGGTTACGCGCAAAATTTCCTCGATTGTTGTTTGGCCACGAAGTGCCTTAATGAACCCATCCATTTGCATGATAACCATGCCTTCTTTCACTGCCTGAGCCTGAATAACGTCACTCGTCGCGTTACTGACAATAAGTTTCTGTACTTCTGTTGAGTTACCGAGTACTTCGTAAATACCCATGCGACCACGATAGCCAATATGGTTACATTCGTCACAGCCGCCTTCTTTTGCTTTCCAAAGTTTTTGAATCTTTGCGTCGGTAGTGGATAAAACACCTGTTGATTTCGGATCTTTATCTGGTAAGGTTGAGGCTCCGATACCACCCTCGAGTGCTTGCGCCTCTAAATCATGGACATATTTCATAAACGAACCATCTTTAATCCCAAAAGCATCCGCAATTTTCTTAACAATAGTTGCGTCAGGTGTATATGGTTCGCGGCAATTCGGACACAATCGTCGCACAAGGCGTTGGCCAACGACCGCTCGCACGGTACTGGCAATAAGGAATGGTTCAATGCCCATATCGAGTAAACGGGGTAAACATGTTGCAGCGTTGTTTGTGTGAAGGGTTGCGAACACAAGGTGACCTGTTAGGGCCGCCTGTACACCAAGCCCAGCGGTTTCTCCATCGCGAATCTCACCAACCATAATAATGTTTGGATCTTGGCGCAAAAGGGCACGCAAACCAGCAGCAAATGTCATACCCGCTTGTGGGTTTACCTGCGTTTGATTCGCACCAGGAATCTTATACTCAACTGGATCTTCAACTGTGGAGATATTAACACTTGGGTTATTAAGCAGACTCAAAACGCTAAACAAGCTTGTAGACTTACCAGAACCCGTTGGCCCGGTAACTAGTGTCATGCCGTGTGGTTGTGCGATTGCGTGGTTAATTGTCTGAAGCGAGTGGCCCCAGTAGCCAAGTTCTTCGAGCGTAAGGGCTTTTGATGATTCATTTAGGATACGCATAACCACTTTTTCGCCCTCTGTGATAGGTAGCGTTGACACACGCAGCGCATAGACAAGGCTGTTAATACCAATCTTAAAGCGCCCATCTTGTGGCGCACGGCGTTCGTCTATCTTGAGATTCGATAGAATCTTGATACGTGATACAAGCGCCCCATGAACTTTTTTAGGCAGTTTGTTTACTTCGCGCAGAATACCGTCGATGCGATACCGAATTGATACGTAATTCTCGCGGGGTTCTATATGGATATCTGACGCACCAGATTTAATACCACCCTCGATAATGAGGTTTACGGTTTGTGCAATTGGTGAGTCCTCTGCTAAATCCTCTTCATTAAATTCGTCGCCTTCTTGGCCCTGGGCCTCTTCTTCGGCTGATATAACCTGTGTAATTTCACTACTAATGTTTTCGCGGTATTGGTCGATAGCTTGCAAGATATTAGTACGGGTTGCGATAAAAATCTTTAGCTCGTTACCAAGTTGTTTTTGCAAAAAGCTAATTGCCTGAATATCGTCAGGATCTTCCATGGCAAGTAACTTGGTACCGTCTTCCTCGGCGCCGTAGGCAACAACATCGTACTGACGAGCGATGCGTTCGGGGATAAGGTGCAAAATTTCACGAGGAATTTCTTTAACATTTATTTCGACAAACGGAATATCGATTGCTTCGGCAAATGCTTGCGTCAAGTCTTTCTCGCTTACGACATTAGCAGCAATCACTACGTCCTGTAGTGGCTTCTTCTCGTTCTGCTCTTGCTCCTTAAGGGCGGTTAGCTGTTCGGGAGTAACTTTCTTGGTTTTGGTAAGCAGTTCTTCGACTAGTTTGTCTGATATACGCATATGCTTTGGACTCATTATAGACGATAAGGTTAAGCGTTTTAAGTATATTTATATGGAATGATGTAAAAACTATTCTGACGAGCCCATTTTGTTTTGCTATAATGCAACCAAGATTTAATAGGGTAAAACAGGGGAGTATAACGATTATGGCTGCAAAATCTGCAAAAAAAGATACCACACTTACAGAGGTGACCGATCAGAGCGGCAAAGATCAAGCGTTGAACTTAGCTGTCGATCAAATTAAAAAGCAATTTGGTGCAGGTGCGATTATGCAACTTGGCGCCGATCACAAAATTGATGTTGAAACGTTTTCGACCGGTAGCCTTAGCCTTGATATTGCACTTGGTGGTGGTATTCCAAAAGGCCGCATCATCGAAGTATACGGCCCTGAAAGTAGCGGTAAAACAACACTTACACTGCATGCGGTTGCAGAAATTCAAAAGCAAGGTGGCACGGCTGCATTTATTGATGCCGAGCACGCTCTTGACCCTGCCTACGCAGAACGCATTGGGGTAAACATTGCTAACTTATTGGTTGCACAACCTGACAACGGCGAACAGGCGCTCGAGATTGTAGAAACATTAGTACGTAGCAACGCAGTAGATTTGATTGTCGTTGACTCAGTCGCCGCACTTGTACCACAAGCTGAAATAGAAGGCGATATGGGCGACTCTCACATGGGTTTGCAGGCTCGACTTATGAGCCAAGCACTCCGCAAGCTCACGGGTGTCATTAACAAAAGTCACACCACAGTTATCTTTATTAATCAGTTACGTATGAAGATTGGCATCATGTTTGGCAATCCCGAAACAACTACCGGTGGTAATGCACTAAAGTTTTACGCATCGGTCCGTCTAGACATTCGCCGTATTAGCCAAATTAAAAGTGGCGAAGAAGTTATTGGTAACCGTGCCCGCGTAAAAGTTGTCAAAAATAAGATTGCCCCGCCGTTTAGAGAAGCAGAATTCGACATTATGTATAACGTTGGCATTAGCCGCGAAGGTGACACGCTAGACCTAGCCGTAACACATGGCATTGTAGGCAAGGCAGGTGCCTGGTTCGAATACGATGGCGCTAAGATTGGCCAGGGCCGCGAAGCTGCCAAGCAATATCTGACTGACCATCCTGAAGATCTAAAAAAAATAGACAAACTCGTACGCCAAGCAGCGCTACCACAGTAATAAACTAATGACGGCCACCAATCACGCGATTACTGCCGCAAATATGGCCCTTGTAACTAAACAGTGGTGGGTCTTACCACTGGCGTTGTTGTCGCACTTTGCGCTTGATATGTTGCCTCATTATGGCGAGCCAACCCCCGAGGCAAGAGCAACACGTTTTAAAACAGTACTAGGCGTAGACATGATTATGCTACTACTGTTTACGTGGCTCGTGATTATGACTGCAGGGCAGTATACGTTGCTGGTGCTGGCGTCGATGTTTTTGGCGATGCTACCAGATAGCGTTTGGGCGTACCGAATGTATCGTGAGCGTAAAGATGGCGAGTTACCTATGAAAAACCCCATCACTACCTTTCATGCCAATATTCAGTGGGGCGAACGATACTGGGGTTGGATTATCGAAATTGGTTGGTTTGTTGCTATGTTGAGCATATACGCTGGCCTCGTAGTTGCAAGCTGGAGATAGACTGTGACGATAACGCGCATCACCAAGCAAGTAAAAAACAAAGAGCGCGTAAGTATTTATGTTGATGGTAAATATGAATTTTCACTCACGATAGCGCAATTACTAGACGAAAAACTAAAAATTGGCCTAGAACTAACCGAACAAGATATTACGCGATTACATAAAGTATCCGATGATGGCAAGTTACGTATGCGCACAATTGAATGGTTGATGATACGCCCGCATTCCTCAAAAGAGCTCAAAGATTATTTATATCGCAAAAAACTCGACCCAGAACAGATAGATGACTGGGTGCTCTCGATGCAAAAAGTTGGCTACCAAAATGATGAGCAGTTTGCTCGGTGGTGGGTTGACCAGCGGCGCAATAAGCAACGTAGTGCAGGCTTTATTCGGCAAGAACTTCGCACTAAAGGTGTGCCTGATGATGTTATTCAGTCTTCGCTTGCAAATGCAGACGCGACGGACGCATCATCGCTTGAGGCTCTTATCGAAAAAAAGCGACGAAATGTTCGCTACCAAGATGATAAAAAGCTTATCGAGTATCTACAACGGCAAGGCTATCGCTATTCTGATATAGTCGATGCATTGGCCGAATAATCAGGACTCAGGCCTTCGGCTTTTGCGGTTTTTGTTGCGCCTACCCTGACTTCGGGCCCACTAAACGCAATGTAGCTGTCTGTCACCTCGACCACACTACTACGGTCAAAAGTCAGGCGATTCTGGTTAAGGCTTTGCAAAAGCCGAGGATGTACGTAGATTTTTTGTATAAAAAGACTTTGGGTTTCTACAGCATACTCGATAACCTTGCCAACTTTACGTTTGTTTACGAGGACTTGCTTAGATTCGAGGTGAAAGTCTAAATCAAGCACTGGTTTAAGGCGTACCAGCTCGTCTGGTTCGGAAAGATCCATATGGTTATCTATAATGACGCCACGGCCACTTATGTCACGAATATCAATGTCTAATAGTATGAGTGCATTTTCGCTATGCGCAGATTGGCAGTAAAAACCATCAATATGTAGGTTATGTGGATTGATTATTGGTTCGATTACCGTCCCAATGCGCCCACCGCTACGTAAGCTTAACAGGGGGATATTATGTAATTTTGTGGATAAGTACAACATGGCTACTGTGTATTGTACGGAAAATCCTTGAGCTTATAAATGTTTTGGCTACAATAAAATTATGGTGCGGCGCGTAATTCAGCTATTTTTAAGCCTACAATTATGCATTTTGCCAGCATGTACTCTTGCCGTAGGAGCTGAGCCGGTGCCACCCTCTACATCAGTTGTAATCAATGAGTTGCAACTCAATGGTGCTGGCACAAAGACGACTGATCAAGAATTTATTGAACTTCATAATATTTCAGATTCTCAAATTGATATTAGCGGGTGGAAACTGCAGTATATTACCTCGACTGGTAATATGGCGACGGCAAAATATTTTGTAACATTTCCGAGTCCAACTGTCATATATCCAGACGGGTTTTTGTTAATCACTCCTGACACATTCATGCTCGATGCCTCGCCAAAAATTACCTATGCAATAGCTTCTAGTTTTGCCGGTATGGCAGCAACCGGCGGCACCGTTGAGCTTGTTGATAGCCTGGGCGTGGCTGTTGATATTGTAGGGTGGGGCACAAAGACAACAACTATCAGCGAAACCGAGCTAGCAGTAGCACCGCCCGACGGAAGCTCAATCCAGCGCATTGTAAAGGATGGTCTTACGGTTGACACCAACAATAATAAGCTGGATTTTGAGATTATCGCCACACCGACCCCAGATGTTACGAATACTGAACCCGAGGTTCCCGTTATCGTTCCGGATCCTGAGCCTATCCCTGATCCAGCACCAGATACGCCTCCCGCCGAAACCCCGCCAGCTGACACAACGCTTCCTTCAGAACAAAACCCAGTTGAACCGCCACAAACTCCACCGGTTGCAGAAATAGTCCCACAAGAATTACCCATACTCATAAATGAATTATTTATTGACCCGGCAACGCCATTGACGGATGCGAATGACGAATGGATAGAGCTGTATAACCCAAATGATGTGCGCCAGGATTTGGCTGGTTACACAGTGTATGCAGGCGAAACGTATGCGTATCATCATACGTTTAGTGGTACTGCTTCAATAGAACCACACAGCTTTCTTGTTATTACATCTGCAGATACAAGTATTGCGCTTGCTAACGGCGGTGGGGCAGTAAAAATTACTGGCCCGGCAGGGCAGCTATTTGACAGCACGCGTTATGAGGCTGCAAAAACTAATCAATCTTGGGCAAAGGATACCGCTGAGCAGTGGAAATGGACAATAACCCCTACGCAAAACAATCAAAATGTAATCACTGTCCCTACGGTTGCTGAAACGGTAGTTGCTACTGCCGCGGCTACTGCCAAAAAGACCGCAAAAACTGCCACTACTACAGCTAAAACAACCACGGCCCCAAAGGCTACCACGGCAAAAGTCACGAAGGTAAAAGCTGCTACTGACTCGGCCGATGGTCCAGCTTTAGTTGCGGCACCAACACCATTACCTGTGTGGCTACTTGCTACCTTGGGTACTTTGGCGGTACTCTATTCAGGATATGAGTACCGGTTTGACATTGCGAATAAACTCTACCAGCTCAGAAATTACCGAACAGCTCGGCAGAATTCTCGGCGCCAACTGTAAAGGTGGCGAACTGATTGAGCTTAAGAGTGACCTTGGTGGCGGTAAAACTACCTTTACGCGTGGATTTGCCGAGGGCGCAGGCAGTGGTGATGATGTTGCGAGCCCAACATTTACCATTTCTAAGGTGTATAACGCACCAAACTTTACTGTTCATCATTTTGACTTTTATCGTTTACCCGAACCAGGAATTATTAGCCATGAGCTACAAGAAATTATTAGTGACCCAAATGTCGTCATAGTAGTGGAGTGGGGCGATATTGTTGCTGATGTTTTGCCACAAGAGCACGTACTAATTACCTTTTTACAAGTTGGTGAATCCGAGCGCGAAATTACCATCACTATTCCGGCTACCTACCAATATCTAGCAGAAGGTTTGCAAGCATGATAGTTTTAGCGATTCGAACCGATAAACCCGAGGCGGAATTACATGTATATGGCTATGCCGAATGTATTGATAGCGTTACCTGGGAGGCACACCGCCAACTAACAGATACCATACACATAAAAATGAAAGCATTGCTCGATACGAATCATACAAGTTGGAATGATATAAAAGGAATCGTAGTATTTAAAGGCCCTGGTAGCTTTACGGGCCTAAGAATAGGCATTAGCGTGGCAAATGCACTTGCGCTAAGTCTTAGCATACCTGTTGTAGCGCAGGGCGAAGATGATTGGATACAAGCTGGTATAGCACGACTCATTAATGACGAAGACGAAAAAATTGCCATGCCGTTTTACGGAGCGGATGCAAACATCACCTTGCCAAAGAAATAATTGTAAATAAGTCAACAAATTTTAAAAAACTTCTTGACAAAAAAACAGGGGCGTTTATGCTTAAGGTAATAGTACTTTAAACAGCAAAAACGCAAAATAAAAGGAGAGATTATGAAATTACGTCGTTTGGCGTATGGTTTTTCGTCGATACTATTAAGTGTATCGTCGGTGTTTGTACTCGTGAGCCCGGTTGCTCACGCGGCTACTTGCTCGTGGACCGGAGCGAATAGTAATAACTTTAATGATTCAGGTAACTGGTCGGGTTGTAGTGGAGTATTGCCGGGCGCGTCCGACATTATTAATTTTGATTATGCGAATGTAACAGGGACGGTCACTCTTAACAATGACATTACTTCGTTTAGTGTAGCTGGTATTACCTTTACGGGCACTGGCACTGTGACGACGCAGAAAAACGTAATCATTAACGGCAACGATATAATAGTGAGTGGTGATATTTCATCAGATAATATGCTCTACTTCCCCCAAATCAATACGAATCTTGTTCTTGGAGCAGATATAGCCCTTTCAGGTTCAATGCAAATTTCAGAAGCAAGTGTTACCGACAAGACAATTAATCTTAATGGGCATAATATCACTGTCCAAAATAATACTAACGACTTACGTATTAACAGTACTATAACTGGCGCAGGAAATATCAATATCAATAGCCTTTCCTCAGCATCACTGTCTCGAGCAAATACCTTTACGGGTACTGTCCAGGTTGCGGGTTCAGCATATGTTTCGAATGTACAAGGTTTTGGTAACGTGGCTAACGTAGTGACAGTTAGTGGGGCTGCAGGTCAAGTTAACACATGCGCTACCGGTACCATAAGCAATCCAATAGTCTTTAATTCGGCTAACGCATACGGCGCGCTACTTGCTACGGCAGTATGTAGCTGGTCTACCTCGACTGGTCCAAATGCTGCTGCCGACATTACTCTCGCTGGTGCGATTACCCTCGGGCAGAACACTGTTGTTGCGGGAGAAGGAAAGGTAACTATAACAGGAGATATAACAGGTGCATTTACCTTAACGATGCTAGATGGCCAAGCAGGGTCTCTAGTGCTCAATTCAACAAATAACGCAAGCACTTCTTCGAACGGGACCTATGCATCAACGCATAAGGTCACGACCGTAACGAATACGGCCGGTACTTCTTTTGCGATTAGTTACAACCAAGAGGTTGTAGTCAATAGTGGCGCGGTAGCTGGCGACATATATATGTATAGCGGTAAACTTAAGGGAACGGGAACGGTAGGCAATATTAACCTATCTGGAGGAACTGTTGCTCCAGGTATGAGTCCGGGCGTTTTAGCGTCAGGTAATGTTACCTTTGGCGGCGGCTCATTCGAGGAAGAAATAGGTGGTACAACATCCGGGCAATATGACCAACTCAATGTAACCGGAACGGTCAATCTTGGCTCAACGACAACCCTTACCGTAACGCACTGGAATGGCTATCGCCCGGCGCTAAACGATAGTTTTGTAATCATTAATAATGATGGGGCCGACGCCGTTAGCGGAACATTCCAAGGACTTGCTCAGGGCGCAACTGTGACAGTTGATGGTGTCGTTTACACAATTAGTTATACTGGCGGGACTGGTAATGATGTTGTTCTTACCGCCACGGACGTGAGTGCTGCTACATCTCCAGTATCTCCTACGGCGCCAAACACTGGGTTTGAAATGCTCAGCAACAACCCATTACTTACATTAGTCGTCACCTTGATTGCAGTTGCAGGTATTAGCTACGCAGCTCGCAAACAGCTTTTGCAGAATAAAAAATAGTCAACACACAAAAGGTAGTATGAGACAAAGCGACAAACGCTTACGAAACATGGAATTCAAAGACAGGGCAGCGAGCTACCGCTCGCGCCCTGTTGCTGATATTCAGTCTCGCTATCGCACTGCCAATATTCATCACAATTCTCAGCCCTTGCAAGTGCCTACATTAGATGCGGTTGTATCGACACACCGCCCAGCTGTTGTGCATGAAAAGCCTCAACAGCATATTCCGCCAAAACAAAAGTACAACCAAGATATCATTAGGGCGAAACCACAGGTAATGCCACAGCGGCTTGGGATAACTCAAACTACCGTGCAGGTTTCGCCTGAGTTTTCGAAACGGCGCCATAGGACCATTGCAAGCGTCCCAACCCTACCAGCCCCAAAGCGTTCACGCTTACATAGGACTGTTATGCATATTCGTACGGCCAGCCCAAACAAGAAACGAGGCTATGCTTTAATTGTCTTGGCTGCAACGCTATTTATCATTGGTGTTGGCGTAAACATCAACAGTTTATTAGTTACAAAGAAGATAGAAGCCCAATCGGCTAACATTGATAGTTCTGGCGGCAATGGCACGGCAGGTGAAAACGGACGGCCAGGTGCAAGCGCTGGACTCAGCGAAGAGCAACCCGATGCAACTGCAGTCAAAAAGTATACCGTAGCGCCCGATATGCCGAAATACATTAATATTAGTAGCTTGGGAGTTTTTGCACGCGTCGTACGGGTTGGAGTTGATACGAATAGCCAAATTGGCACTCCGCGCAATGTGTTTGATACCGCTTGGTATGACGGCAGTTCTAAACCCGGCCAGCCCGGCGCTGCATTTATCGATGGGCACGTGCTTGGCCCAACTCGCGGGGGGATATTTGCAGGCTTAAAAAATATTAAGGTTGGCGCCAAGGTAGTTGTAACGCTTGGCGACAACAGCACTATTACGTATCGTGTAGCTGCGACAGAAAAGGTTGATGCCGACAAAGTTGATATGCAAAAAGCCCTACGCTCGTACGATTCTACAAAGCAGGGTCTTAATCTGATGACATGCAACGGAACCTATTTACGCGATAAAGAATCATTTGATAAACGTTTTATTGTTTATACGGTTCGTGAAAATTGAGCACAGCTGACACAGACACCAATGACCTCTAGATAGTGTGTTTTTACTTCTACAAAGCCTTTGTGCCGCGAAATGCTTAGTAATTGATTTTCTATTGCATCGTCTTCGAACCGGGCAACTTTATTGCACGATTCACATCTTATGAAATGATGATGGTCGGTGTGCTCTGGTTCGTGAAGTTGCAAGGTTCGTTGTTTGCCTGATCCAAATTCGTATATTATCCCGAGTCTTGAAAAGAGATTGATAGTTCGGTAAATAGTTACAGAATCGAAGCCTTGAGATTTTGCTACATCAATAAAATCCGCTGCAAGGATGGGGCTGCGCAATTTTAGCAGTTCGAATAATTGTCTGCGTACGGTGGTTGCTTTGATGCCATACGCTGCACACAATGATTTAAACTCGTTCATATTGCAATAGTATTGCAAATGCAAATAAATTGCAATAAATTACGTGAATAGTACAATAAGTATGAATTAGGTAAAAACAAGAAAGACTATCATGGCGTTGGTAATTATATTTTCATTAATTGGCGGGCTATTCTCGCTTATCGGCGGCGTTATGCTACTTAGCAGAAAACGCACCGCGCAAGCACTTGCTAAATATGCGACGCCATTTGCAGCTGGTGCTTTGTTGGCAGCCGTTTTCTTAGATTTACTGCCAGAAGGAATCGCCGAATCAACCAGCCAAGCTGTGCTTACTGCTTCGCTAATCGGACTTCTTGTATTCTTTTATTTTGAACGTTTCTTGCGCTGGTTCCATCATCATCACGAACATGAGGGTGTGGATGCTGCAAACGAATCATCAAAAAGCCTGATTATTCTTGGCGATACACTACATAATGCCCTAGACGGTGTCGTCATAGCTTCGGCATTTTTAGTCAGCGTACCAGTGGGTATCGTTACGACAATAGCGGTAGCAGCACATGAAATACCACAGGAGATAGGTGATTTTGGACTGTTACTTGCCAAGGGGATGAGTCGTAAAAACGTATTACTGGCAAACGTAGCGAGTGCGCTTGCTACAACCGTTTTCGCAGTTATCACATATGCACTAGGTAGTGCGGATAAGCTGCCAGTTGGCGCCCTACTTGGATTGAGTGCGGGATTCTTGTTGTATATAGCTGCTTCAGATATTATTCCGAGTATTCACGAAGAAGTTAAGAACGATAAGATATTTGATATTCGCCCAATTCTTTTGCTGGTTGGCGTTATTGTTGTTGGTGCGTTTATCCAAATCGCGGGCAGTTTCATTACAGAATAAAAATGTTGCACATAATGCAGCGTAGGTCGTATTATGAACATAGGATTTTATACGAGAGTTTTGGAAGAATCCTTACCCGATAACTAATTTTTTATTCGATAATCAGATACGCAAAGTGGGCTAATGAAGTGATAGTGATGCTCCTATGGCCGTCTGCACCGATAGAAAGGACACATGATGATTGTACTTACACTGGTACTTGCAGTGGTAGGTATTGCTGTTGGTTTTGGAACAAGCCAAGTAGTAACGAAGCGCAAAATTGGCTCTGCAGCACATGAGGCTGAAAAGCAACTTGCTAAAGCAAATAAAGAGGCAGCCGCTCTTATAAAGAAAGCACAAGATGATGCTGCCGAGACGGCAGAGAATGCTCGTAAAGAGGAACAGCAGCGTCGTCGCGAGATTAAGGACATCGAGAATCGATTACTTAATCGAGAAGCATCTCTTGACTCAAAACTTGATGAGCTGGATAAGCGAAGCGAGAAACTCCGAAAAAGTGAAGACGAAGTAGAGGAGTTTAAAAATGAAATTCGTGAACTGCGCACCAAGCAGCAAGAAAAGTTAGAGAAAATCGCAAAGCTCACCAAAGCCGATGCCGCAGATAAGCTTATGCAAATGACAGAACGCGATATTCGTAACGACCTTGTGGGTTTAGTTGCTAAGTTACAGAACGAGGCTCAAGAAGAGGCTGAGGAGCGAGCAGGCACGATTATCGTTTCAGCAATGGAACGCATGGCAAGTGATGTGACTGCGGAGCGAACTGTCACTGCTGTACGTCTTGAAGACGAAGAAATGAAGGGTCGTATTATCGGTAAAGAGGGTCGTAATATTCAAGCATTGCAGCGTGCAACCGGTGTTGATGTGATGGTTGACGATACCCCAGGTATGATTATCCTTAGTAGTTTTGATCCTGTACGTCGAGAGGTCGCACGCGTCGCACTTGAGATGCTACTTAAAGACGGCCGCGTCCATCCTGGTCGTATCGAGGAAGTCGTCGATAAAGCCCAAAAACAGGTACAAAAAGAAATTATGCGTTCTGGTGAAGATGCAGCCCGTGAAGTTGGAGTGGTTGGTGTACCAAAAGAAATCCTGCAGTACATTGGAGAGCTTAAGTTTCGTACAAGCTACGGCCAAAACGTCCTTAAGCATTCTACAGAAATGGCGCACATGGCTGGCCTTATGGCCGAAGAACTTGGTGCGGATGTTCGCATCACGAAATACGCAGCACTTATCCACGACCTAGGCAAAGCCTTGACTCATAAGATGGAAGGCAAGCACCACCATATTAGCGGTGAAATGGCTCGCAAGTATGGCGTGCCAGAAGAAGTGGCACATGCTGCCGAAGCGCACCACGATGACATGGAAGCGACAACAACAGAGGCTTTGATTATCCGCGTCGTAGACGCCGTTAGCGCTGCTCGCCCTGGTGCACGCAACATCAGCGCTGAAAACTTTGCAGAGCGCATGCGAGAGCTGGAGAATGTTGCAAATAGCTTTCCTGGTATCGATAAGTCCTACGCAATTAGCGCAGGACGCGAAGTTCGTATCTTTGTTCGCCCTGGCGAAATCGATGATTTGAGCGCAATCAAATTAGCGCGTGATATCGCAACAAAGATTGAATCTACGATGCAATATCCTGGTACGATTAAAGTCAATGTTATCCGTGAAACTCGCGCAATCGAGTTCGCAAAGTAACTAGCAAAACCCGCCCATATCTGTTATGATAGGGCGGTTCTCGGGGATTGGCGCAGTTGGCTAGCGCGCGCGGTTTGGGACCGCGAGGTCGAAGGTTCGAGTCCTTTATCCCCGACCAAACAAAGAGTCCGCTGTTAGCGGACTTTTTGTTTGGTCATAATCGCATCCTGTTTCTACTTGACGAATAAAAACGCCAAGAGCATAGTTTTAATCATGGAATCATCACTCTCAACCCTAGAAATTCTATTAATCGTAATTTTGGCCGTTTGGTCGCTTGCCTGGAAAGGTTTTGCACTATGGAAAGCTGCCGGCCAAAAAGATACGGCATGGTTTGTTGCCCTGCTATTACTAAACACAGCAGGCATTTTAGATATCTTCTATATCTTTATATTTTCGCATCACAAATCAGAAGCAAAAGAATAGTCTGTTAATCAAGAAGTTGCCTAAATCTGGGAGTATACTGGTATCAGTATGTTTTTAGAATTCGTCGCAACAGGTATTGGCGGCTTGCTCATTATCCTGCTATGCGAATCACTAATAAAAAAGAAATCAATAAAAGGCGAGCTAGCCCGTAAATTGGTGCATATTTCCATTGCTGTCTACGCAGCTACGTGGGCGTTCTACTTACCGTATCAGGTAATTATTTTTATTAGCTTAATTCTTGTTTGTGCAGTTCTGTTTGTGCAACGGTACCCTGTCATGCAATCTATGAAATCCGTTAGGCGCGTAACGAACGGAGAGGTGTATTTTGCGGTTGGCATTGGTGTTGCAGCTGCCTTATTTAGAGAGCCAGCAATGTATGTTGTCGCAGTACTTCATATGGGTCTAGCCGATGGTCTGGCGGCAGTTGTTGGAGTAAAGATGTCGAAAAAGGCGAATAGATTTAGTATCAAAGGATCGTGGAAGAGTATAGAGGGTACACTAACATTTGTTGCAGTTTCATTCTTCTTGAACGCGGTATATTGGATGTATTTTTCAAATCATCAATTCAATATTCAACATGCGGCTACTATACCTTTGTATAGCTTGCTGTCAGCATGCGTCCTCGCTCTTATCGAACTCGTTTCACCAAAAGGCAGTGATAACGTGATTATTCCGCTAGCCTCGGGTGCGTTGCTATGGGTGCCGTTTGCGGTGGCAAGCTCCAGCTATTTATTTGTCTAGCGCCTACCGTATGAGAAGGTAGATAAGCCAAATTGTGAGTACGACAAAAAAGGCTTCTATGCAGTAACGAACAATTCGTGGCAGGTTTCTGTACCACCGAATTACTGCATCAACGACTCGAGCAAACTTGGTTAGCCATATGCCAGCCCATGTAAATTCAAAAGACAATAGCGCAAGCCCGAATAACACTAAAGGAATTCCAGCTTCGGGGAAGATGACAAGCAGAGGTACGCCAGGAATAAATAATACAAATCCAGCTACAGCAAATGTTAGTCTAATAAGCAACGGTTTCTTTTTATGAGCATCACGCTTGCTGGTGATTTTGTGCGCGAAGTTTTGTGCAGACATGTAGCGTTTATTGTATCAGGAATTTAAAAAGTCCTAGCAAACTAGGACTTTTTATTTGGGGCGAGTTATGGGGATCGAACCCACGACCTTCGGAACCACAACCCGACGCTCTAACCAACTGAGCTAAACTCGCCAAAAGCTGACTTATTGTATCTGTTATCTCCCAATTAATCAATTGGTGCCCCGGACAGGATTCGAACCTGTGACCTTAGGCTTAGAAGTCCTCTGCTCTATCCAGCTGAGCTACCAGGGCGTATGCTGATTAATTTGTAACTCTAGTTGTTAATAATGAATGTCTATTTGTGGATAGAGCGGCTTCATATTACATTTGCAGTAAACTGCGCCAGTTAGCTACCATGGCAGGTAACAGATTTATTTGGTGCGGGATACCAGAGTCGAACTGGTCTCTTCAGTTTGGAAAACTGACATATTAGCCGATATACGAATCCCGCTAAATAACAGGGGTAATTATAGCACAATACTCTACAAATCGTGCAAGGTGTTTATTTCAGCACCTAGCTCGCGTAAGCGCTCCGCTAAGGCTTCGTAACCACGATTGATAGAATAAACGTTTCTGAGTACTGATCTGCCGGGTGCGGCCAGCATGGCGGCAAGGATGATGGTAGCAGGGCGCAATGCTGGTGGACATACAACCTCAGCTGGTTTAAATTTTGTTGGACCATCAATCATAACGCGGTGTGGATCTAATAGACGCACTCGCGCGTTAAGCTTATTTAATTCTGTAAAATATAATGCCCGGTCTTCATACGACCAGTCATGGATAAGCGTTTCACCTTTTGCGATTGCTGCAATGGGAGCAAAGAATGGTAGATTGTCCATATTTATGCCCGGATATGGCAAGGCATGAATTTTATCTTCTAGTGCTGTTAACTGGCCGTGTCGTTGAGTTGTGATATCTACGAGTCGTGTATGCCCATTTTTGGCGGGGTATACGTCGCTAAGTACAAACGTAAGGCCCATTTTTTCGAGCTTTAGAATCTCAAGTTCCAAGAAGTCTATTGGGCATCGGCGTAGTACGATGCTTGAATTTGTAAGTGCCGCAACAGTTATAAATAGCATCGCTTCTAGTGGATCTTCGGCAGGCGCATATTTTACTCTCTTATTAATTTCTTTTACGCCATGCACGACAAGGGTACTTGTACCAATACCTTCAATTTTTACGCCAAGCTTTTGCAAGAATAAGCAAACATCCTGAACCATGTAGTTCGATGAAGCAAAGCGGATAGTTGTTTTGCCTTCGGTTAGTGCGGCCGCAAATAAAATATTTTCGGTGCCCGTATCGCTTGGCTCGTACATTGTAATATTGCCTGGCAATTGTTTATTGACGGTAATCTGATATTCGCCCGTAACGGTTTTGATGTCTACGCCGAACTGCTCAAGAGCGTATTGATGCGCGGCAATCGTGCGTTTACCCAGATGGCAACCACCGGCATACGGCATAGAAAATTCTTTTTCTAAGTGCATAATTGCACCAATAAACATAATAATGCTGCGTGTTTTTTTAGCAGACTCTACGTTGATGTTCTTTAAATTGAGCTTAGCGGGTGGCTTAATCTCAAGATCGGTACCTTTTATCCAGCGAACACTAACGCCAATGCTTTCAAGTACTTCAATTAAACGGGATACTTCTTCGATGCGCGGAACTTGCTCGAGGTACGTTGTGCCCTTGTTTAGCAAAGAGGCTGCCAATAGTGCAACAGCAGCGTTTTTAGAAGATTTCATGGTTATTTCGCCATGGAGTTCTTTGCCACCGTTGATTTCAAAGCCAAGCGAACGCGGGTTAATAGTAACGATATCGCGTCCAAGCGCGGTACTGACTCTTGAAATAGTTTCAAGGCTTAGGTTTTGTTTGCCTTGTTCGATGCGATTAATAGCCGATTGGCTTGTGCCTAATCGTTTCGCGAACTCAGCCTGGGTAAGGCCTCGCTCTTGTCGTATCTGAGAAATTAAATGACCAATTTTCTGATTATTTGTACTCATTCTGGCAAATAATATATCAAATATGATAACTAATGTCAAGATTGAAGCAATAGGATATACTAGTAGCAACTATGATACATGACGACGAATTACAGAAATTAGTAGAAGCCGAAGAAAAGCGACAGCGCGAAGGCCTAGAGCTTATTCCATCTGAAAATTATGTTAGCGACGACGTTCTCGAGGCGCTGGGTAGTGTATTTACCAACAAATACTCCGAAGGCTATCCAGGTCGACGGTACTATGGTGGCCAAGAAAACACTGACCAAGTAGAAATTATCGCCATAGAGGCTGCCAAGCAACTTTTTGGCGCTGATCATGCAAACGTCCAGCCCCATTCTGGCGCCCAAGCAAACGAAGCAGTCTATCATTCGTGGCTAGATTATGGCGACACAGTGCTGGCGATGGACCTAAGCCATGGTGGGCATCTAACACATGGCCATCCTGTTACCGTGCTCGCCAAGCAGTTTAACTTTGTTCGGTATAAGCTCAAAGATGTAGAAACCGGCGAAATCGATTTTGATAACTTACGCGAACTAGCCCTTAAGCACCGACCAAAAATTATCTTAGCCGGCTATTCGTCTTTCCCGCGTGATTTAAACTACGCAAAATTTGCCGAGATCGGCAATGAAATTGGCGCAGTACTTATGGCTGATGTGGCGCATATTGCTGGTTTGATTGCTGGCGGCGCAATGCAAAACCCGTTTGATTCTGGTTTTCATGTTATGAGCAGTACTACACATAAAACATTACGCGGTCCACGATCTGGCCTGATTTTAAGCAAAGGTATCGCAAGCAATCCGCTTGTAAAGCTTGATAAAACCATCGAAAACTTGCCGACATTGATTGACCGAACTGTTTTCCCTGGCGTGCAAGGTGGTCCGCACATGAACACTATCTTAGCGAAGGCTGTTGCATTTCGCGAAGCATTGAAACCTGAGTTTAGTGTGTATGCGCACCAGATTATCGCTAATGCAATAAAGCTTGCTGATGAGCTTATGTCACACGGGGTAAAACTCGTGACTAATGGCACTGACAATCACCTCATACTTATTAACGTATTTGCAACCTACAAAATTGACGGTGACGTTGCCGAAAAGGCACTCGATGCTGCCGGGCTAACTGTCAATAAAAATGTTATTCCAGACGACGAGCTACCTCCGTTTAAGCCAAGTGGTATCAGACTTGGAACCCCTGCGATTACCACCAGAGGTTTTACCGAAGAACATATGCCAATACTCGCAGAATGGATTGTGCGCACGCTAACAAACTATGACAAACCCGACGTACTTGCCCAAATCAAAAAAGAAGTTGCTGATATGGCCAAGCAATTTCCATTGCCTCACGAACGCTAATCTACACTAAATCGTGCTGTTTTTTATTGTAGCGGCGGATTTTTCCGATTGCGCTACTTGTTATGCACATCTCGAGCCATTTATCAGATGGGTGTGCCTTTGAGTTCGTCACTATTTCTACGATTTGCTCGCTTGCAAGCGGGGTTTTGAGCGCCATGAACTTGCCATTAATTTTACCGCCACTCGCATGCTCGCCAATTTCGCTATGTAGTGCAAAGGCATAGTCTAGAATCGTTGCGCCTACGGGTAAGTCAATGACATCACCCTTAGGCGTAAACACAAAAATACGATCCTGAAAAAAATCGGTGCGTAATCGCTTTAAGTAATCGCTCGTGGTGAGGTCGGCATTTTGGAACTCGCGTAACTGCTCAATCCAGGCAAAACTTTCTTTATCGGTACCTTTTTGTAAATGTGAATTTTTGTAACTATGATGGCTGGCCACACCAAACTCGTTAAATTCGTGCATTTCGGGTGTCCGTATTTGAATTTCGACAATCGGGCCATCACCACTAAACACGGCAGTATGTAAACTTTGGTATCCATTGGGCTTTGGCACGGCAATGTAGTCTTTGATACGCCCGGGAACGGGGCGCCAGTGGTTATGGATTGCGCCCAGAGATTGATAACAATCAGACACAGAATTTACGATGGCCCGCAGTGCCACGAGATCATAGATTTCGTCGGTATTCCACTTTTTTCTGATAAGTTTTTTGTACAGGCTATAACTACTTTTAATGCGTTTATCGATTTTTGCGCTATAGCCTAATGTTTCGTGTAAATCAGCGCTTAGACTTCGATACATTTTTGTAATCGTCGAATCAGCATCTTTAATAAGTCCGTCCATCAGTGACTTTGTGCGCTTATATTCTTCTGGGTATGCATACGGAAACGCAAGATCATTAATGGTACTCACTAATTTACCCATACCCAGTCGAGAGGCAAGTGGCGCATGAATAAAGATACTTTCCATCGCAATTCTTTGCTGTTTTTCTGGAGGTAAAAATTCTAACGTTTCTAAATTGTGCCAGCGGTCGGCCAATTTTAATATTACAACCCGTACGTCTTGTGCAACAGATACAAAAAACTTGCGTAAGCTTTCAACATGTCGTTCGTTACCACGATACTTAACTTTACCGAGTTTACTAACTCCCTCAACTAATAGTGCAATTTCTTTACCGAATTCTTTTTCGATGTCTTTGGCGGTTACATCCGTATCCTCGATTGTGTCGTGTAATAGTGCTGCGCAAACCAGCGTGCTATCCATGCCAAGCTCAAGTACGTGATCAGCAACATGCACGCAGTGTTCCTCGAAGTACGGCTTGCCGTTAGCGCGTTTTTGACCTTTGTGCGCAGCCTTGCCAAAATCGTATGCTTTTGCAATTAACACTAGATCTTCTTCGCCTATTTGCGGCAGGGAGTTTTTTGTTCTGGCAAGTAGGCCTGCTTTATCGGGTGCTTGAGCGGTCATGTTACGCGAAAATCTCCGGTTCGGGCTCTAGCTGCACGCCGTATATTTGCATGACCGTTTGCTGAATATGTGTAACCATTGCCCATAAGTCAGAAAATGAGCGGGCGTTTTCATTTACAAGCACTAAGGCCTGTTTGTCGTACACCCACACGCCATGCAGGCGCATATCTTTTAGACCGGCTTGCTCAATAAGCCAACCTGCGGCTAATTTATAACTACCATCTGGTTGAGGATAATTTGGCATAGTTGGGAAGTTCGTAAGGAGTTTTGATGCAAGCTCTGCTGACACAAATGGGTTCTTAAAAAAAGAACCAGTGTTTGCTAGCTTTGCTGGGTCGGGTAATTTGGCAGTTCGAATTAAAATAACATTGCGCATAACATCTTCGGGTGTTGGATAATAAATATCACTTTCGGCGAGTTTCGCTTGTAGGGCAGGATAGTTTGGCGCTTGATACGTATCTTGCTTTTGGTTTAGCTGAAACGTAACAGACAAAATAATAAATCTGCCATAATCGGTGGTTTTAAAGCGACTAGTTCTATACGCAAAACCACAATCGGCATTTGCGAGCTCTACAAAGGTTTCGGTTTGCAAGTCAAACGCACGCACTGTAACGAGGGTATCTTTTACTTCTTGGCCATATGCGCCAACATTGTTAATTGGCGTGGCGCCGGTTGTTCCTGGTATTAACGCCATTGCCTCAAGTCCAATGAGTCCAGCTTCTACAGTTTGCACAACGACATCGTGCCATACCGTACCTGCACCAGCACGTACAATTCCACTTTGATTATCTATTAGCAAGCCAGGGATTTTATTTATAAGCACAAGGCCATCAAACCCAGCATCGCCAAAAATAATATTTGAACCTTGGCCAATTACGAGAATCTTATGATTATTCTCTTTTGCGAACTGAACAGCCTCAACAATATCTTGTTCGGTTTGTATCACAGCAACGGCTTTTGCAGGTCCACCTATGCGCATCGTGTCGTAATGGGAAAGGGTAGTATCAGGTAAAAATTCTAGTGCCATTACTGTTAGTATACGATGGTTTAGCTTGCGATGACTAGACGAGCGACGTATTATAGATAGGTATTATTTTGGAGACTTGTAGCAAATATGAAAAATAATCCTTTTGAAGCATTTGGAAACCAGCTAAAAGAATTCCGCGAAAAGGCAAAGGAATCAATTGCCGAAGTATCTGGTGCTGTCGAGGTAGATACACAAGCGCTTGCTGAAATAGAAGCTGGCGCAAGTCAGCCGAGCGAAGACATTGTATTGTTGCTTATTAGCCACTTTGCGCTAAAAGAAGATGAAGCATTAAAAATGTGGGAACTCGCAGGTTATGACCAAGAAAAAACCGGTATTACCAGCATCGTTGCTGATGGTAACGGCTCAACCCAAACTGCCTATGTAAACCAAAACGATGCTCGTATTCTATACACTGACATGGTGCATGTTAATGCAAATAAATATGGAGTAATTATTAATTTTTTGCAGGGTCTTGGCAGTAACAACCAGCCTATGGCTGTATCGCGAATTGGCATGAGTCACGAACACGCAAAAAGCTTGCTTGATGTCTTGCAACAAACGTTGCAACTTTCTGCTGAGCAAGAAAAAAAGCTCGAAAAAGAATCAGAATAACAAGCTTAGACTGTTATTCGCTAAATGCTGTCTCTGCTTTGAGCGCTTCGCGCCAAACCATTTTGCAAAAGTCGACAACCGTAATGTCTTCGCCAAGCTCAGCATAGGCGCGATGGCCAATTTCTTCGAAACCAGGAATCCGCCTTTTAATTTCTTCTATAATTTCTTTTGTTTGCAATCCCTGGGCGTGAGCTTCTTCTAACAGGCCAAAGCTTTGCCGTAAAAACTCGTTAATGTATGGTCTGTTAGAACGCTCAAAAAATACTTCGGCTGCATCTTCTGGGTCTTTAAGGCCTCTCCCCAGCGCATACATTTCTATATCTGTAGCTAAGTTACTCATTGCAACCCAAGGGCGCACCACTCGTTCCCCCATTGTTTCGTAGCCAATTACCAAAAAAGCAGTATATACATCTCGTACCGGTGGTGGTGTATCTAGTACTGGCATATCCTCGTCGCCAACCCAAAACAGCCTGCCTGGGTTTTCTAGGCGAAGCTTATCAAGCGAAGCATATAGGCTACTTGTTGTAGTGTTCATGCCTCATTGTATACAGAGCGCCGCTTGCAATAGCAAGCATAGGCAGTTTAGTTATGTTGTTCGAGCAACTCTATTTCTGTTTCTAAATCAGCAGCACGATCTTGTACTAATTTTTTGGCGTCCGTCAGGCCTAAATTATAAATTTCCGGTCCTAAATTTTGCGTGACTATGGCAATGATATCCTGTGCAGCAATAATACCAACGGCCCCGTCCTCGATTTCTTCGATACGCGTAATAACTTCATCAATGCATTTACGTTCTAATTCCGCATTAAAACTATCAAACTTTCTCTTCATTGTTTTAGTGTACCAGAACTAGAGATTTAATACGGACTACTGACTTTTAAAGCGAAGCATTGGTTTGCCGACGCCTTCTTTTTGGCTCGAATATCGAGCGTACTCATCATAATTTCGATTAGAGGCAGAGCTAAGCTTAAAGAATAATCCCTTAGCAACTGACATGCCACGGTATAGCGTCACAGGGCTTGGGCCGCAATTATATATTTCGAGTGTCACCGGGCGTTCGTGGTGACCAGGGTCAACGATTGTTGCAGACTGCTCAACGCTTATCCCCAATCTGGCAAGTGTGCTTCTGCCCTCGATAATAAAGCCGAGTTCGGTGCTGACACTGATGATCTCTTCCGTATGACCAAGTACGAATTGTTGCGGTTTTATTATGAATGGCGTCTCTTCAGTAATTATTATTTCTTCGTATTCTAATGCTACTGTTTCTGCCTTAAAGTCGATTAGTTCTATTGGTTTTGGGATGAGTATTTGTTTACCAAGGCTAAAACTTACTGCCGCTGGCCGTAGTTGAGTGCCGTCGTAAGGGCTTATTACCAATTGGCCTGCATCAATCGCAGCTTGGATATCTTTATCTGATAGCATGAGTTAACTATAGCAAATGAGGATTTCTTGCCAAATGTCTGTTAACGGCACAAGGCTCGAGCTATATATTAAGCGCAATAAGCACAAGGCCAATAAGCATGCTCACAATACCCATCCAGTGCTTTTGCGAGACCTTTTCTTTAAAGAACAACATACCAAGAAGTACTACCGGTAATACCGAAGCGGCTTTAATTGCGGAGACATATGCCTGGTTAGGCGCGATAATTTTTGCCTGATAGGTGGCTAGCATGTTAATTGTGTAAGTTGCCCCCACGATAGCTAATGGCCACATGTTATTTTGAACACTAGTCTTTACCGTCTTCCAGTAAAGCTTGTTGCTTTTACGTTGACTTTTTAAAAATATAACAGTGATTAGAACAACGAACGGTACCGTTAAGAGCGATGTATAAAAATTGTAGCTTGTAGGGTTGCTCAAGCGTAGCATTTTTACCTCTAGGTTTGAAAAAATACTTCCGACTATAATCGCCACAATAACTAATACCAGTGCCTTTTTATGTGCACTTACGGATGCTTTATTTGCATGTTTTTTAGCGCGAGCGATAATCCAGGCTCCTGCCAGAATAAACATAGAACCTGCAACTCCAGAAAGCGTTGGAACTTGGCCAAGTATAAAATATGCACCAACCATATTGCCGACAATAAAAAGTGTCATTAGTGGTGCGACATAGCTTAGGTCGGCAATAGAAATAGCTCGAAAATAGCAGTAGAGATAAATTGTTTGCAAGGCAATATATGCAGCCAGCAGTTGCCAAAAGAAAATCGGTAATTCACTTGGCCAGTAGAACTTTGCAAGAAATAGCGAAGCGATAATCAGTGGCATTGCTACAGCCTGCTGTAGCCAAGCCATAGCCATGCTGTCGATACCGCCTGCGGCTTTCTTTTCGGCAGTTCGTCTTCCGGCAAGCATCAGTAAGGCGATAATTGAAAGGGCAAACCACATGTTTGCAATTATACAGATATACCAAGAACGTGCTTGCGAGATTTTGGTTCGACTCACCGACACTCACGTTCAAATCCGCCGAACATGGTCTAAACAAAAACCCCACATAACGTGGGGTCTTTGTTTGGTACACCCGGACGGATTCGAACCGCCGACCCTCTGTTCCGAAGACAGATGCTC